>DATMJW010000059.1:0-17593 GCA_035553355.1 Gaiellaceae bacterium
GCTGCTCGGCCGGACTCCCGAACGCATGAACCTCGTCGCGCGGCTGCGCGGTGGCGACGGGCCCGCGCTCTGCTTCCTCTCCCACACGGACACCGTGGTCGCGGATCCGAACGAGTGGGCTCGCGATCCGTGGTCGGGCGACGTCGTCGACGGCTGGGTCTGGGGACGCGGCGCCCTCGACATGAAGAACCAGGTCGCGGCGAGCGCGGTCGCGATAGCGTCGCTCGCCCGAGAGGGGTTCGAGCCGGCGGGTGACGTGATCTTCGTCGCCGCGGCCGACGAGGAGGTCGGCAAGGCGTTCGGCCTCCAGTGGCTGTGCGAGGAGCACCCGGAGGCGGTGCGCTGCGACTACGCGATCAACGAGGGTGGCGGCGAGCGCGAGTCGCTCGGGGGCCGCGTCTTCTACCTGCCCACGGTCGCGGAGAAGATGTCCGCGCCGTTCCGCGTACGCGTGCGCGGCCGCAGCGGCCACGCCTCGATGCCCGGGATCGCTGACAACGCGCTCGTGAAGGCGGCGCCGCTGATCGAGCGGCTGGCGGCGTACCGGCCGGAGCCGACGGTCGGCCCCGAGGTCGCCGCGTTCCTCGACGCGGTGCTCGGCGAGCGGCCGGAGCCGGGTGACGTCCTCGCGCGACTCGGCGCCCTCGACCCGCTCGCGGCGGAGCTCGTCGAGCCGCTGCTCTCGCTCACGCTCTCCCCGACGATGATCTCGGCCTCCGAGCGCCGCAACGTCGTCCCGGGGACGTGCGATCTCGTCGTCGACCGGCGGCTCCTGCCCGGGCAGACGCCCGAGGAGGCGGACGAGCTCGTGCGGGCGGTGCTCGGGGAGGGCGACTACGAGCTCGAGACGCTCGAGCGGTGGGGAGGCACGCGGTCGCCGATGGAGACGCCGCTCTGGGAGGCGATCGAGGCGTGGGTTGCGCAGACCGAGCCCGGCGCTGCGGTCGCGCCGCTCGCGTGTGCCGGCTTCACCGACTCGCACTGGCTTCGTGAAGCTTTCGGCACCGTCGCGTACGGCTTCTTCCCGATGCGTGTGCTCGAGTCCGCAGTCGCGAGCCGGTTGATCCATTCGGCGGACGAGCGGACGCACGTCGACGACCTCGCGCTCGGCGTCGACTGGCTCCGGTTCGCGGCACGGCACCTGCTCGGCTGATGCTCGAGCTCCGCTCGCCGGAGAGGGCGTTCGAGCGGATCGAAGGGTGGCTGCGCGAGCGCGGCTTCTTCGCCGCGGACGGGTCCGGCGACGACCTCGTCGCCGACGTCTACCTCGGCTACGGCCTCTCGGAGCCGCTGCGCCGCTCGCCCGTTCCCGCACCGCCCGAGCGGTGCCCGGCTCTCCCGCTCGCGGCCGTCTCCATCCGGCGCGACACCGTGGCCGTTTCCGGCAGGGGACAGTCCGCGGGACTGTCCCCTGCCCGGTTCGGACAGTGGGAGCGGAGCTGGAGTGCGGCGGAGTACGCGCGTGCGGTCGAGGAGGTGCGCGACGCGATCGCGCGCGGCGACGTCTACCAGGTGAACCTCGTCCAGCACCTCGAGGCGCCCTTCGGCGGGGACGCCGTCGCGCTCGTGAGCTCGCTCGCGCGCTTCCGGCCGCTCGCGCCGTTCCTCGAGGGCGACGGATGGGCGGTCGTTTCCGCCTCGCCCGAGCTCTTCCTCGCCCGCCGTGGCCGCCGCGTCCTCACGATGCCGATCAAGGGGACGCGCCCGCTCGGGGAGCACGTGGAGGGCGAGAAGGACGAGGCCGAGCACCTGATGATCGTCGACCTCGAGCGGAACGACCTCTCGCGCGTCTGCGTGCCCGGCAGCGTCCGGTGGCCCGAGCTGATGCGCGAGCGCGAGCTCGCGGGCGTGACCCACCTCGTCTCGCGCATCGAGGGCGAGCTGCGGGAGGGAGTCGGCCTGGCGGAGCTGCTCGCGGCGACCTTTCCCGGCGGCTCGGTCACGGGCGCGCCGAAGCTGGCGGCGCTCGACGAGATCGCCCGGCTCGAACCCGTCGGCCGCGGCGCGTCCATGGGAGCGCTCGGGTGGGTGCGCGGGAACGGCGACCTCGAGCTCGCGCTGACGATCCGCACCTTCGCGATCGCCGCGGGACGCATCCACCTCTGGGTCGGCGGCGGCGTCGTGTGGGACTCCGATCCGGCGGACGAGGTCGAGGAGTCGTGGACGAAGGCCCGCCCGCTCCTTGCAGCGGTGGGCGCGCCGCTGGACGGGCTTGTGTTGAAACAACACAAAGTGGGCTCCCGGTGACGCTGCTCGCGGTCGCGGTCGGCGGGCGCGGCGTCGTCCCTCCCGACGAGCCCGTCCTGCGCGCCGACGACGAGGCGCTGCTCCGCGGCCGCGCCGCCTTCGAGACGCTGCGCGTCTACGACGGCCGCGCGTTCCGCCTCGCGGAGCACCTCGAGCGGCTGCGCGTCTCCGCCGAGCGGATCGGCCTCCCGCCGCCGGACGCCGCGGAGCTGGAGGCGCTCGCGCGCGACGCGCTCGCCGCGGCCGGACGAGCCGAGTGCGTCCTCCGCTTCTTCTGGACACCGACCCGCACCGCGCTCGCGCTCGTCAGCGACCTGCCGGCGCACCTCGAGGAGCTGCGCGAGCGCGGCCAGCGGCTGATCTCGCTCCGGGCGCCTCGCGCCGACGAGCCCTGGCTCCTCCCCGGGGTGAAGTCGACGAGCTACGCCGTCAACATGGCCGCCGAAGCAGAGGCGCGGCGGCGAGGCGCCGACGACGCCGTCTTCGTGGACGCGACCGGAACGGTGCTCGAGGGGCCGACGACGAACGTCTGGTGGCGGCGCGGCCGGACGCTCGTCACGCCGTCGCTCGATCTCGGCATCCTCGCGGGCGTCACGCGAAGCGCCGTCTGCGACCTCGCCGCCGACTGTGGCTACGGGGTCGAAGAAGGGCACTACGACCTCGCGGAGCTCGCCGGCGCCGAGGAGGCGTTCACCTCCTCGTCCGTGCGGGAGCTGATGCCGATCGTCGAGCTGGACGGTCGCCCTCTCCCGCGCGGGCCGGCGGGCGACGACCTCCAGGCGGCGCTGCGACGAGCGGCTACGCTCACCCGATGAGCGACAAGGTGAGGCTCGGCGGGATGGCGCTCTCGAACGGCGTGCTCGTGCACGGGCCGACCTCGTGGGCGTGCGCGATCCGAACCCGGGCCGGCGAGATCGAGGTCGCATCCGGCCGCAAGCGGCTCTTCGCGCCGCGAATCCAGCAGCCGTTCCTGCGCGGCCCGCTCCGGCTCGCAGAGGCGTTCGCGTTCCTGCCGGACGTGCGACGGCGCCTGCCGGAGGCGCGGCTTCCATTCGAGCGCCCGGCCGTGCTCGCGGCGACGCTCGCGAGCGCGATGTCCGTTCAGGTCGTGCGGCGGGCGCGGCTGCGGGACTCGGCGCGCGAGCTCCTCGCCGGCGCGCTCTCGCTCGCGCCGGCGCTCATGGCGCTCCGCGGCGGCGAGCTCGCCGCCTACCACGGCGCCGAGCACGTCTCGATCGGGACGTACGAGCATGGGGAGCGCCGGGCGAAGGAGCACGAGCGCTGTGGCTCGCACCTCATCGGGCCGCTGCTCGCGGCGTCCGCGGCCGGGAACGTCCTCGCCTCTCGCGCCCCGACGGCGGTCCGAGGCCCCGCTCGACTCGCGGCGACCGTGGGTGCCGTCGGCGCGGCCGTCGAGGTGTTCGGCTGGATGACGCGAAACCCGGAGCACCCGCTCTCGAAGGCGCTCGCGAAGCCCGGCCACGAGCTGCAGCACCGGATCGCGACGGCCGAGCCGACGCCCGAGCAGCTCGAGGTCGCCGAGGCCGCGCTCCGCGCCTGCCTCGACCTGGAGAACGCCGGTGGCGACCGAGCAGCGCACTAGGAACCGGCTCCCGCCGGAGATCTTCGACCTCCCCGTCGAGAAGATGCGGGAGGGGTACTACACCGACGCCTACTTCAACCACACGCGCGACACGCTGCTCGCCGACGGCCGCCACCCGCGCGTCGTGATGCAGGTCTTCCAGCGCAAGGAGGCGATGCTCGGCGGGATCGACGAGGCGATCGCCGTGCTCAAGCTGTGCTCGCACGACTGGGACGCGCTGACGGTGCACGCGCTCCACGACGGCGACCGGATCGAGCCGTGGGAGACGGTGCTGACGATCGAGGGCGACTACACCCTTTTCGCCCATCTCGAGACGGTCTACCTCGGCGTCCTCACGCGGCGGACGCTGATCGCGACGAACGTCGCCGCGGTCGTCGACGCGGCTCGCGGGAAGCCGATCATCTTCATGCCGGCCCGGCACGACCACCACCGCGTGCAGACGGGCGACGGGTACGCGGCCTACGTCGCGGGCGCGGTGGTCGGTGCCTCGATCGGCGTGACGTCGGATGCGCAGGCGTCGTGGTGGGGCGGCCGCGGCGTCGGCACCGTCCCGCACGCGCTGATCGCCTCGTACGGCGGCAACACCGTGCTCGCCGCCACGAAGTTCGCGGAGTGGGCGCCGGAGGACATGAACGTCGTCGTCCTCGTCGACTTCGAGAACGACTCGGTGCGGACGGCGCTCGAGGTCGCCCGTGCGCTCGGGCCGCGGCTGTGGGGCGTCCGCCTCGACACCTCCGGGCAGCTCGTCGACCGCTCGCTCTGGGACGACCTCGGTGACTTCGAGCCGACGGGCGTCAACGAGCGCCTCGTCCGCAAGGTGCGGGACGCGCTCGACGCCGACGGGTTCGAGCGCGTGAAGATCGTCGCCTCCGGCGGGTTCACCGTCGAGAAGCTGAAGCGCTTCGAGGAGCTCGGCGTGCCGGTGGACGCCTACGGGATCGGGTCGTCGCTGATCCGCGGCCAGAACGACTTCACCGCGGACATCGTCATGACCGACGGCCGCCCCTCCGCGAAGGTGGGCCGGCGCTACCGGCCGAACCCGCGGCTCGAGCTCGTCACGTAGCGGCCGCCAGCGCCTCGCCGATCGCGCCCGGCCACTCCGCCATCGGCACGTCCGAGCGGACGAGGTGGGCGCCCGACTCGGCGAAGCGGTCGAACGTCGCGTCTGCGGCGTCCGTGAAGTCCGCGCCCGGCACGACGACGGGCGAGGTGCAGTCCTCGAGCAGGTAGACCTTCGCCTGCAGCTGCCGCTCCTGCACCGTCGGGTCGTCGAGCAGGTCCTGGATCGTCCACGCGACGCAGTGGCTCTTCGCCTGTCCGGCGATGACGACGGCGTCGAAGCGGAGCAGCTCCTCGATCAGCGGCTGGTTCCGTCGCCCGAGCGGCTCGCCCTCGCGGTCGGCGTCGACCTCGGGGCCGAGCATCGAGTAGTGCTCGGTCAGCGGGTGGTCGCCCTTCGGCTGGAATCCGGCCGGCGCGAAGCGCGCGATCGAGTGGAAGAAGATCGCCTCCTCGAGCGCCGAGACGAGCGCGTAGCCGATCCCGCCCCGCATCGCGTGGAACGGCCACACGGTGAGCTGGTACTTGCCACCCTCCTCGAGCGTCCGCGTGTAGTAGCGAAGGTGCTCCTCGGCATAGGCGGGGTCGAGGCCGAGGCCCTCTGCGGCCGCGGGGTTGACGCGCCAGCGCCCCGCCTCGACCTCGTCCGCGGAGACGAGCGTGTACGGCGGCGGTGGCTGCCCGTCCTCGCCGAGGAGCAGCACGCGGTGGAAGATCTGCAGCGCCTGGTGCGTGTCGAGCGTCGGGAAGACCTGCGTCACCGAGTGCAGGTTGCGGTAGAGGAACTCGCACAGCCGCCGCGAGTCGTCGAGCGCGCCGGTGCCGGAACGGCCGCCGACGAAGAGCTCGAACCCGGGCGTGCAGAACGTGTTCTGCACGTCGACGGCGACGACGGCGATCCGGAAGCGGTCCTGTGCCGCGGGTGGGAGCGCGTGCTCCCCGCGCCAGCGCGAGGCGTCGGCGAAGCGCTCCTCGTACGGCACGCGCCAGACCTCGCCGACGCGGGTGGGGTCCCAGTGCGGCGGTAGCGGAAGCGGCTCGCGCACGGCATAACTGTAGGCGTGGTGCCGCCGCTCGTGTCGCGCGCCGCCGCGCTCGCAGAGCGAGTCGGCTTCGACCGGTCCTGCTCCGTCGAGACCGGGCGGCTGCTGCACGTGCTCGCCTCGTCGCGCGGGCGATCCCGCGTCGCCGAGATCGGGACCGGCACCGGCGTCGGCGCCGCCTGGATCGTGTCGGCGCTTCCGCCCGAGGTGCCGTTCCTGACCGCGGAGCTCGAGCCGGATCGCGCCGCCGCCGCCCGCCGCCTCTTCGGCGACGACCCGAACGTGCACGTCCTCGAGGGCGATTGGCGCGAGACGCTGCCGCCCGAGGCCCCGTTCGACCTCGTCTTCTTCGATGCGGCGAAGCACGTCGCTCCGGAGGAGGACGCGGCGCTCGTGCACGGGCTGCTCGCGCCGGGCGGGCTCGTGCTGCTCGACGACCTCACGCCCGGCCGTGCGGTCGCCGACGATCCCGTCCGCTCCGCGTGGGCGGCCTTGCCGCGCGTCGCCGTCAGCGAGCTGCGCGTCTCGGAGCGTGAGGCCGTCCTCCTCGTCGCGCTACAGGCCTTGTAGCGCGCTGCCGATAGGGGCAGCATGCCGCCCGTGGGGGACTTCCTGGACCAGCTGGGGCACTACGCGCTCACCTGGCTCCCGCTCGTCTTCTTCGGGCTGATCATCTACCTGCTCTGGCGCACGCTGCAGTACATGCCGCGGGTGAAGCCGCAGACGGTCGAGCCGGCGCAGCGCGGCGCGAAGGTGACGTGGGACGACGTCGCCGGCGCAGAGGAGGCGAAGGCGGAGCTGCAGGAGGTCGTCGACTTCCTCAAGCACCCGGAGCGGTTCAAGCGCCTCGGCGCGCGCGTCCCGAAGGGGATGCTGCTCTACGGGCCGCCGGGCACGGGGAAGACGCTGCTCGCGAAGGCGGTCGCGCACGAGTCGGGCGCGAAGTTCTACTCGCAGAGCGCGTCGGCGTTCGTGGAGATGTTCGCCGGGCTCGGCGCGTCGCGGATCCGGAAGCTCTTCCAGGAGGCGCGCAAGAACGCGCCGGCGATCGTCTTCATCGACGAGCTCGACGCCGTCGGCATGGCGCGGCAGGGCGGCGGCTTCAACCGCGAGCACGACCAGACGCTGAACCAGCTCCTCGTCGAGCTCGACGGGTTCGACGAGACGTCTCAGGTCGTCGTGATGGGAGCGTCGAACCGCCTCCAGGACCTCGATCCCGCCCTGCTCCGACCCGGCCGGTTCGACCGGCAGGTGCTCGTGGGTCCCCCGGATCTGATCGGGCGTGAGGCGATCCTGCGCGTGCACACGCGCGGGAAGCCGCTCGCCCCTGACGTCGACCTGGGGCTGATCGCGAAGCAGACCGCCGGCCTCACCGGCGCCGACCTCGCGAACATCTGCAACGAGGCCGCGATCTTCGCCGGCCGCCAGGAGCTGACGACCATCGGGATGGAGCAGTTCGAGGCGGCGATGGAGCGCGTGCTCGCAGGCCTGCAGCAGCGCCGCGTCGTCACCGACAAGGAGAAGCGGATCCTCGCCTACCACGAGGCCGGTCACGCGCTGATGGCGCACCTGATGGGCGACCTGCTCCCGATCCAGAAGGTGACGATCGTCGCGCGCGGCGACGCGCTCGGGTACGCGTACTACCTCCCGATGGAGGAGCGCTACCTGCACACGAAGGAGGAGCTCCTCGACGTGATGAAGGTCGCGCTCGCGGGGCGCGCCGCGGAGCAGGTCGTGTTCGGCCGCGTCACGAACGGAGCATCCAACGACCTCGAGAAGGTGACCGACATCGCCCGCTCGATGGTCTTCGAGTACGGCATGTCCGAAGTCGCCCCGTCGCGCACGATGCGCGCCGACAACTACGCGCTCTCCGAGGAGACGAAGCGGATGCGCGACTCCGAGCAGGCACGGCTCACGGACACCGCGTACGGCGAGGCGCAGCGGTTGCTCGTGAAGCACCGCGCGTCCCTCGACCGCGTCGCGCAGGCGTTGCTCGAGAAGGAGACGCTCACGCGCGAGCAGCTGCTCGCGCTCCTCACCGGGATCGAGCCCGAATCGCGCGCGTCCGAGACCGTCGGCACAGTACGCGTGCTGCCCGCGGCCGAGCAGTAGCCGCCCGTTAGAGTCGGGCCATGGTCGCCCGCGGCATCCACCATCTCGGCGTGGCGGTGCGCGACCTCGACGCCGCGCTCGACACGTACACGCGCACGCTCGGCGCCCGGCTCGAGCACCGCGCGACGGTCGCAGACCAGGGAGTCGAGGCCGCGGCCGTCCTCCTCGGCTCCGGTCGCGTCGAGCTCCTCGCCGCGCTCGGTGACGACACGCCCGTGGGCCGCTTCCTCGCGAAGCGGGGCGAGGGGATGCACCACGTCGCGTACGAGGTCGAGGACGTCGACGCGGCGCTCGGCGAGCTGAGCGACGCGGGCGCGCAGCTGATCGATGCGGAGCCGCGGCAGGGGCTCTTCGGGCTCCAGGTCGCATTCGTCCATCCCGACGCCGTCCACGGCGTCCTCACGGAGGTGGTCTCCCTTGGCTGAACACGACACCGTCAGGATCGAGGTCGCGTTCGACGGCGGCGCCGGTTTCTCCGCGCTCGTCCGCACCGACACGGCCGACGAGCTCGAGCGCGCGCTCGCAGAGAGCCGCGAAGGCTCGCTCACGCTCGAGACGAGCGACGGCCACTACGCCGTCGTCCTGCGCCGGGTGGTGTACGTGAAGCGGGACGCACGCGAGTCCCGGGTCGGATTCGGGATCTGACGGGGCGGAAACGACCTTTCGGATGAGCGAGACCGCGCAGAGGAGCCCAACCGGCGCCGAGATCCGGAAGCTCGTGGAGCGCGCCCAGGGCGGCGACCGGGAGGCGCTCGAGGAGCTGTACCTGATCCACTTCGACCGGATCTACAGCTACCTGCACATGACGGTCGGGAACCGGCACGACGCCGAGGACCTGACGACGCAGACGTTCCTCCGCATGCTCGAGTCGATCGGGAAGTTCCGGTTCCAGGCGGCGCCGTTCTCGGCGTGGCTCTTCCGGATCGCGCACAACCTCTCGATGGATCACTTCCGCGCGAACCGCCGCTGGCAGCCGGAGGAGGAGGTGCCGGAGCCGCACGGTTCGGAGGAGCTGTCCGCCGAGGACGAGGCGTTCCACTCGATCGGCCGGAAGTCGATGCTGGAGCTGATCGACACGCTCTCGCACGAGCAGCAGCAGGTGCTCACGCTCAAGTTCGTCTTCAACTTCTCGAACGCGGAGGCGGCGACGATCCTCGGGAAGACCGAGGGCGCCGTGAAGAGCCTCCAGCACCGCGCGCTCGTGTCGCTCCAGAAGCAGATCGCGGCCGACGACGCCGGCGACGACAGCGCGTAGTGGCGCTCCAGGTCGGGATCGTCGGCCTGCCGGGCGCGGGCAAGACCACGCTGTTCACGGCGCTGACGCGGACGCAGGGCGGTGGCTTCGGCAAGGAGAACGTCGGGATGGCGTCGATCCCCGACGAGCGCCTGGCGCAGCTCGCGGAGCTGGTGGGCGCTCGGAAGGTGACACCGGCCACGATTCGCGTCGTCGACGTCCCTGGGACCGGGCCTGCGCTCCTCGGGAACCTGCGTCAGGTCGATGCGATCCTCGCGGTGGCGGACGGGTTCTCCGACGGCGCCGACCCGGCAGGGGATCTCGAGGCGCTCGAGCTCGAGCTGCTGGTGGCCGACCGCGACCACGTCGAGCGGCGGCTCGAGCGGGTCGAGAAGCAGGCGAAGTCCGGGGATCCCGCGCTACGGAGAGAGGTCGAGCAGCTGAGGGAGCTCCTCGGCCACCTCGACGCCGGCCGGACGCTGCGCGACTTCGCCGGCGAGCTGCCGCCGGAGCTCGAGCCGCTGACGACGAAGCCGTTGCTCGCGATCGAGAACGGGCCCGGCGGGATCGACCTCCAGCTCGAGGCGGAGCTCGCGGAGCTCCCGGACGAGGAGGCCGCCGCGTTCCGCGACGGCCCGTCGGCGCTCGACGAGATCGTGCGGCGGCTGAGCGAGGCGCTCGACCTGATCACGTTCTTCACCGCCGGGGAGAAGGAGACGCGCGCGTGGACGCTACGACGCGGTCAGACCGCGCTCGACGCCGCCGCGACGATCCACTCGGACATCGCGCGCGGCTTCATCCGCGCGGAGACGATAACGTGGAGCGACCTGCTCGATGCCGGCTCGCACGCGGAGGCAGCGCGGCGCGGCACGCAGCGGCTCGAGGGGAAGGCGTACATCGTCCAGGACGGCGACGTCCTGAACATCCGCTTCAACGTCTAGCGCAGCCATGTCCCGTGCTTAAAGCACCGGACGTGGCCGCTTCGGCGGGTGTGCGGGCGTGGAACGGCTCTACGAAGCCGTGCGGCGCGTCTGCGCTGATCGCGCGCGGCGGTGCGACGGGTGCTCCCGCACGCTCGAAATGCTTAGAGCACCGGACCTGGCCGGAACGGTCAGGGGAGCTCGCGGAGGAGGGCGTCGACGCGGTCGGCGATCTCGTCGCGGAGGGCCCGGACCTCGTCGACCGGGCGTCCCTTCGGGTCCGGGAGCTGCCATGAGACGTACCGCTTCCCCGGGACGAGCGGGCACGCGTCGTCGCAGGTGGCGACGAGGACATCCGCCCAGGCGACGAGCTCCTCGTCGAGGAGACGCGGGACGTGGTCGCTGGCGTCGATCCCGACCTCGCGCAGCGCGTCGACGACCACGGGGTGCGCTGCGTCGCCCGGCTTCGATCCCGCCGATCGCGCCTCGTGCCGCCCGGCGGCGCGCTCGCGCAGCAGGCGCTCGGCGAGCACGGACCGCCCGCTGTTCGCGACGCAGACGAAGAGCACGTTCGCCATCAGCAGCAGCCGGCGCGGAGCGGGGCGGCCGCCGCGAGCGGAAGCTCCCGACGCGACGTCTCGGGCTTACGCGCCCGCACGATGGCGCCGTGCATCCCGTCGGCGACCGGGTGCGTGAACGTCACCTCGACGTCCTCGAACCCCGCTGCCTCGAGCCCGGCCTCGTACTCCGACTTCGAGAGCGCGCCCGCGATGCAGCCCACGAACGAGCCTCGTGCCGCGCGCTCCGCCGGCGAGAGCCGATCCTCCGCCACGACGTCGCTGATCCCGACCCTGCCGCCGGGGCGAAGCACGCGCGCGAGCTCGAGGAGCGCCTTCGGCTTGTCCGGAGAGAGGTTGACGACGCAGTTCGAGACCACCACGTCCACCGACTCCGCCGGCAGCGGCACGTCCTCGATCACACCCCGCAGGAAGATCGCATTCGCGGCGCCCGTCTCGTCCGCGTTCCGCTGCGCGAGCGCGAGCATCTCGTCGGTCATGTCGAGCCCGAACGCGCGGCCCGTCGGCCCCACCCGCCTCGCCGACAGGATCACGTCGATCCCGCCGCCGGAGCCGAGGTCGAGCACCGTCTCGCCCTCCCGCAGGTCCGCGACGAGGGTCGGGTTCCCGCAGCCGAGGCTCGCGGCCGCCGCCGTCGCCGGGAGCGCGTCGCGCTGCTCCGGCCTGTACAGCGCCTCGCCGAACCCCGGCGCCGTCTCGCTCGCGCAGCACGAGCCGCTGCCGCAGCCACCGCCGCCCGTCACCGCGAGCGCCGACTCCGCGTACCGCCTCCGCACCTCCTCGCGCAGCTCGTCCGCTTGCGTCATGCCGTCGCTCCTTCCGTGAGTTCGACCAGGGCGGCGACCCGAGCGAGCGCCTCCCGGTCGAGCGAGTAGTACGCCCACCGGCCGCGCTGCTCGCGCACGACGAGCCCGGCCTCCGCGAGCTTCTTCAGATGGTGGCTGACCGTCGGCTGGCTCAGCCCGAGCGGCTGCTGGAGGTCGCACACGCAGACGGCGTCGCCTGCCGCGAGCACGTTGACGAGCCGCACCCGCGCCGGGTCGCCCAACGCGCGAAACACGGCCGCGGTCGCCTCAGCCTCCTCGTGCGACAGCGCGGGCGCAGCGAGCGGCGTGCAGCAGGAGATGGTCGTCGAACCGTCCATCGAAGAACGTCAATGTATCGAAGGTCTTCGATGTGTCAAGCGCCGAGCCGCTCGACGAGCCACCGCAGCGCGAGCGGGTAGCGGTACTCGATCTCCGCGTGTGTCGCGTCGAACAGCTCGACGTGGAGGTCGCGCACGCCGCAGGCGGAGAGCTCACGGCGGAGCCACGTCGCCGTGAGGTCGAGGAACCACTCGTCGCGCGTGCCGCTGTCGATCCAGCACGCGCGCCACGAGCGCGCGGCATCGGCACGTTCCGACAGGAGCCGCGGGTAGTCCCACTCGAGCCACGACTCCCACAGCTCCGGGATCACCTCGGCCGTCTCGAGGTCGTACGGCATCCGGATCTCCGCGGTCCGGGAGTAGGCCGCCGAGAATCCGTACTGGAGGAGGAGGTGGATGTCGTTCGGGCGGCTGAACGCCGGCCGCGAACGGAAGTCGGCGAGCCAGCGCTCGACGGAGCCGTCGTAGAGCTCGCGCAGCGTCCGAGCGGCGTCGCGGAAGAAGGGGCGGATCGAGACCTCGAAGAGCCCACCTCCCGCGTGGCTCGCGACGCCGCCGAAGAGGTCGGGACGGAGCAGCGCCGTCACGAGGGCGCCGTAGCCGCCCGACGACTTCCCCTGGATCCCGCGGTGCTCGGGAGCGGGAAGCGTTCGGTACCGCGCGTCGACCCACGGCACGAGCTCCTCGCACAGATACGTGTGGTAGCGCCCGGTCGCGGGCGAATCGACGAACTGCGAGCCGCCCACGCTCGTCCAGGTGTCGACGAAGACGACGATGCACTCGGGCGAGAGCTCGTCGAGCAGCTCCGGGTAGTTCCGGCGGAAGGCGCTGCGGTTCCGCCACATGTCGAGCTGGCCCGTGAACCCCTGGATCACGTACACGGACGGGTAGCGCCGGTCGCCCCGGTCGTAGCCCGGCGGTGTCCACACCCAGAGCGGGCGCACATGCGGATCACCGAGCGGGTTCTCCCGGAGCGCGCCGCTCTCGACGACGTGGTCGTCGAGGCGACCGCGGAGCGGTTGCGGCCACGGGCCGGTCACGACGACATCGTCTCAGCCCGCGGTGATCAGTGCCGCACCCGCGAGGACACCCACGGCGCCTGCGAGCTGCGCCGCCCGCACGCGCTCCCCGAGGAACGCGGCCGCGAGCGCGATCGTGACGGCCGGGTAGAGCGACGTGAGCACCGAGGCGACGCTCAGGAGCCCTCTCGTCGAGGCGAGCGCGAAGAGGACGTTCGCGGAGACGTCGCAGATGCCGACGCCGGCGATCGGAAGGAGGAGCGAGCGGCCGGAGCGCAGCGTCACACGCGTCGCGAGCACGGCCGTGAATGCGAGCGTCACGGACGACAGCCGGGCGACGAGCACGGTCCACGGGACGCTGTCGCCGGCGGCTTCGCCGACGAGGACGAAGTAGAGCCCGAAACCGATCGCAGCGATCAGCGCGAGCCCGACGCCGGTGGCGAGCCGCGGGCCGGTCGCGGCCGGAACGCGGGACACGAAGACGAGCCCGGCGAGCGCGAGCACGATGCCGACGAACTGCAGGAGCGACGGTCGCTCGCCGCGCGTGACGCCGTACGCGAACGGGATCACGGCCGCGACGCTCGAGATCGGAGCGACGACCCCCATCGCCCCCACCGCCATCCCGCGGTAGAGCGCGGCGAGCCCGACGGCACCGCAGACCCCGGCACCGAGGGCGAGGCAGGTCGCCGTCGCGCCGAGGAACGGCTCGTGCGCGGCGACCGCCCAGACGCCGACGGCGAGCGCGCCGATCGCCTGTGAGAGCGCGAGCACCGTCAGGACGTGAACTCGGCGCGCGGTCAGCCCGCCGAGGAAGTCGCCGACGCCGTACGAGAGACTCGCGCCGAGCGCGAGGACGACCGCGAGCACCGCGCGCGGCTAGTCGTCGCCGCCGACGGGCCGCGTCGCCGCGACGGCGTCGAGCTGGTTCGCGTGGTACAGCACGGCAGCCTCGGCGGTGCGGGCTGCGTTCCGGTCGTGATGCGACGCGATCGCGTGGAGCAGCTCCGCGCGAACGCCGGCGTCGAGCGCCGTCGCCCGCTCCTCGACGAGGCGCAACCCGAGGTGGACGTGACCGAGCAGCCGCCCCTCGTCGGTCGCGCGGAAGCCGGGGCCCGGGCGCAGCTCGCGCACCCGGCCGAGGTCGTGCAGGAGCGCAGCCGCGAGCAGGAGGTCGCTCCGGAGGCGCGGATGGAGCTGCGCCGTCTCGCGTACGAGCGTCGCGACGCCCACCGTGTGCTCGAGGAGGCCGCCCGCGTACGCGTGATGCGAGTCGGCGGCCGGCAGCGCTCGCAGCGCCGCCCGCACGTCCCGGTCCCCGACGAACGCGCCGACGGTGGCGGCGAGCCCGGCGTGCGCCACCTCGCCCGCCAGGAACTCGAGGAACCCGTCCAGCTCGTCGGCGTCGCGGCGGAGCGTCGGCGTCAGCTCGGCCGGGTCGGCTTCGGCCGCCTCGACCGACCGCACCTCGAGCTGGAGCCGCTCACCGAAGCGAGCGACGCGCCCGAGGACGCGCACGGCGTCGCCTTCCGCGAAGCGCCGGTCGAGCAGCTCGACGTCGTTCCAGACGCGCGCCTCGATCCGACCGGTGCGGTCGACGAGCTCGAGCGCGAGGTACGGCGCGCCCTTGCGCGTCCGCAGCCGCTGCTTCCTCGCGACGGCGTACACCCCCTCCACGACGCGGTCCTCGGCGAGCTCGGCGATGCTGCTCATGCGCGGAGTCTAGGGCGGAGGGGTGTTGGTACGCTCGCCGCCGATGGCGGTCGTGAAGCCCTTTCGCGCGCAGCGCTACGACACCGCCGTCGCCGGGGACCTGAGCTCCCTCGTCGCTCCGCCGTACGACGTGATCGACGCGGCGCAGCGCGAGGCGCTGCGCGCGCGCAGCCCGTACAACGTCGTGCACCTGACGCTGCCGGACGCCGAGGAGGCCGCGGCGGAGACGTATCGCGGCTGGGTCGAGCGCGGCATCCTCGTCGACGAGACGCCGACGGTGTGGGCGCTCCGCCAGGAGTACGTCGGCCCCGACGGAGTCGCGCGCACGCGCGAAGGCATCGTCGCCTCGCTCCAGGTGGAGCCGTACGAGACGCGGACGGTCCTCCCGCACGAGCGGACGCACCGAGGGCCGAAGGAGGGGCGACTGCGCCTGCTGCGCGCGACTCGCGTCCAGCTGGAGCCGATCTTCCTCCTCTACGACGGGCCGCCCGCGGCAGCGCCGCCGGAGCGCGAGCCGGACCTGCAGGTCGAGGGCGCGAGCCTGTGGCGGCTCGACGACCCGTGGGCGGCCGTCCGCGCGTTCGACGACAAGCAGCTCCTGATCGCCGACGGGCACCACCGCTACGAGACCGCGGTCGCGTTCGCGGAGGAGGAGGGGACTCCTGCGGCGGCGCAGCTGCTCGTCGTGCTCGTGTCGACGCAGGATCCGGGGCTCGAGATCTTCCCGACGCATCGCGTCTTCGCCGAGCCGCGCCGGCTCGAGGGCGAACGCACGAAGGTCGACGACCCGGAGGCGGCGCTCGGCGCCCTCGAAGGCGACCGCGCCGCGGTGGTCGAGGTGACGAGGGAGGCGGCGCACGTCGTCCGGGGCGACCCGGGGGCGCTCGACGTCGAGCTCGTCGACACGCTCGGGCACGACGGGATCTCCTACACGCCGGATGCCGTCGAGGCGCTGCGGCGCGTCACCGCCGGCGAGGCCGCGGTCGCCTACCTGATGCGGCCGACGCGGATCGAGGACGTCTTCGCCGTTGCGCGCCGCGGCGAGGTGATGCCGCAGAAGTCGACGTACTTCTTCCCGAAGCTGATCTCGGGGCTTCTCTTCCACCCGCTCGGATGACGCCCTGGCTCGAGGCGTGCCGCGCCGCCGTCGGCGACATCCGTGGGGTGCTCGCGGAGCTGCCGACGCGCGCGCAGCGCGAGCCCGTGACGAAGGTCGGCGAGGGCGGCGACGAGACGACGGCCATCGACGCAGCCGCCGAGGCGGCGGTCCTCGCGCGGCTGCGGGCGCTCGACGAGCGCTTCGTGATCGTCTCCGAGGAGCTGGGCGAGGAAGCAGTCCACGGTGGCGGCAGTCGCCGAGTCGTCGTCGACCCGGTCGACGGCTCGCTGAACGCGAAGCGCAACATCCCCTTCTTCGCGCTCTCGGTCGCCGTCGCCGACGGCGAGACGATGGGCGACGTCGAGTTCGGCTACGTCTACGACTTCGGCTCGGGGGAGGAGTGGACGGCGACGCGCGGCGGCGGCGCGCAGCTGAACGGCCGGCCGCTCGGCGCCGTGCGCCCCAAGGACGAGATCGAGATTCTGTCCTTCGAGGCGACGACGACCGCCGAGGTCGCGGAGCGCGCCGCCGCCGTCGCCGGCACCGCGTACCGCCTCCGGATCATGGGCTCGCTCGCGCTCTCCCTTTGCCACCTCGCCGCGGGTCGCGTCGACGCCGTCTGCTCCTTGAAGCCGGCGCGGTCCGTCGACATCGCGGCCGCGCAGCTCCTCGTCCGGGAGGTCGGGCTCGCGATCGAGCTCTTCGAGGATCCGCCGTTCGCGCGGGCGCCGCTCGACCTGATCGGACGTTCACGCGTCGTCGCAGCGGGTACCACCGAGCTGTGCGCGAAGATCGCGACAGCACTGTCCGCGTAGGCTGCTCCGGCTGGAACTACGGGCACTGGCGGAACGGCGTCTTCTACCCGCCCCGCCTCGCGGCGCACCGCTGGCTCGACTACTACGCGCGCTTCTACGACACGGTCGAGATCAACATGACCTTCTACCGCCTGCCGAAGGTGGAGGTCGTGCAGCGCTGGGTCGACGGCTCTCGCGACGACTTCCTCTTCGCAGTGAAGGTGAGCCGCTACCTCACGCACATCAAGCGGCTGCGCGACCCCGGCGACGGGCTCGCGACGTTCCTCGAGCGCATCGAGCCGCTGCGGCGCTCGCCGAAGATGGGGCCGCTGCTCTGGCAGCTCCCGCCCGACTTCAAGCGCGACGACGAGCGGCTCGCCGCCGCGCTCGAGCGGCTGCCGCCGGGGCGCCACTGCTTCGAGTTCCGCCACGAGAGCTGGTTCGTCGACGAGATCTTCGAGCTGCTGCGGTCGCACGACGTCGCGCTCGTGATCGGCGACGACCCCCGCCGCCCCTTCCAGAGCCTCGACCTCACCGCCGACTGGACGTTCGTTCGCTTCCACGGCGGCTCCGAGCTCGGGACGGGCGACTACTCGGAGCGCGAGCTGGAGCGCTGGGCCGAGCGGGTGGCCGGCTTCGGCGTCCCGGCCTACGTTTACTTCAACAACGACTGGGGCGGCTACGCGATCCACAACGCGCTCCGCTTCAAGGAGCTCCTCGGCCTCCAGCCGGCCGTCGACCCGCTCGCGGTGCCGGGCGTTCCGGCGTAGGTACGCTCGGCGGGTGACCGTCGACCGCGACGCCGTCCTGAAGGCGCTCGAGAGCGTCATCGACCCGGAGCTCCGCAAGCCCGTCACGGAGCTCGAGATGGTGCGTGGCGTGGACATCGACGGGGGTGACGTCTCCGTGACGATCGCGCTCACGGTCGCCGGCTGCCCGCTCCGGAGCTCGTTCGAGGAGCAGGTGGCGCGGTACGTGGGGGCGGTGCCGGGGGTCGAGCGGACGCGAGTCGGCTTCGACGTGATGAGCCC
>DATMJW010000060.1:0-5572 GCA_035553355.1 Gaiellaceae bacterium
GGCGCGGGTGGTGGCGCTACTGCGCCTGCACGTCGCAGCCGAGGACCATGAGGGCCTCGACCGCGTCCGTGACGAAGCGAGTCGCGTCCGCGGCCGTCGCGAAGGTGTACGGACCGGGCCGAACCGGCGCCGCGCCCGCGACGTTGGCCGGGGTCACCTCTGCCTCGACGACGCAGGAGTCGCCGTAGTCGACGGCACGCAGGATGGCGATGGAGCGCCCGTCCTTCCGGGCGTGCCGGACGAAGAGCTCGCGGGCGCCGGTGCCGACCGCGGTCACGACGACGCGTTCGCCGCGGCCTGCGCGACCGTGTCGCGGTCGGCGAAGCCCTCGATCTTGAGCGCGACCGTTCCCGGCCGCTTGACGACGAGGAGCGTCGGGTCGTGCACCCGCCCGAGCTTCGCGAGCAGCGCGCGCGCGACGTCCTCGTTCAACACGTTGAGCGCGAGGAAGCCGACGCCCCCGGCCTCCGCCCCCGCCTTCGCCTCCGCCGCGGCGAGCTGGTCGACGCGGGCGCCGGGGACGACCAGCGAGACGACGACGACCTCGTGGCGTTCGAGTGCCTTGTCGACGGCGGGCGGGAACCCGCTCGGAGCTGCCTCGGGGGCCGCGGGCTTCGGAGCGCTCGCGGCCGGAGCCGCAACCTTCGGTGCGCGCGACTTCGCGGGCGTCTCGGATTTGGACGGCGCCGACGTCGAGGAGGTCTTCTTCGCCGCCGCCTTCGGCTGCGCACCCGCCTTCGGCTTCGCGCTCGCCTTCGGCTTCACGGCTGCCGCCGACGACTTCGCGACGACCGGTGCCGCGACGACGCCGTCGTCCGGCGACGGGCCGAGCATCCGCAGCGCGAGCATCGCGCCGAGACCGGCGACGACGATCGCGACGAGGAGGATCCGGACGGGCGGGCTGATCTTCTCCATCATCCGGTGTATCGGCAGCCGCTGCAGCGTTCTGAAGGGAAAAAGGAGAGGGCGCGGTCTCCCGCGCCCTCTCGGCGAATCAGGATCGAGCCTGGGCTACGAAGCGCAGGGCGTCGCGCCGGGCGTCGTGTCCTCGGTGATGTTCCCCGACGGGCCGAGCTTGTAGTACTCGAAGCCGCCGACGTTCGAGTAGACGCAGTAGTTCGTGGTCGAGCTCTGCGTGGCGTCGAACGTGACCTCGAGACCGGCGTCGTACGAGATGGCGCCCGGGGGCGTGCCCGCGGCGGCGTTCTCGAGGCCGACGTACGTGCCGTTGTCGGCGAAGAACGCCTCGATCGCCGGGATCGACGAGCGGACGTTCGCCTGCGCCGCCGACTTCGACGCGCGGTCGCGGAAGCCGAGGTAGCTCGGCACGGCGATCGCCAGCAGGATGCCGATGATGATGATGACGACCAGGAGCTCGATCAGGGTGAAGCCCTGTTCGCTCCGGGCGTTGAGGCGCTTCTGGATTGCGGTCAGCATGTGTCTCCTCCGGGGGGACGGTGGTACTTACGGTGGCCCCGCCGACATCGGCCTCCCGCCTCACCCGCCTCACCCCTCGAACGAGTGAATGCATCCCCCACGGCATCCCCCAGCGCGGGGGATGCCCGTCGAGCGTCCGGAGAAGAGGAACGCGCACGCGCGCGCGAGGACGCTCGGATCCCTCACTCAAGTTACCCCGCACCGCTGCCGATACGCCGGGCGTGGAAACGGCTGCCCCTCCCGTCCGGTCGATCGACGACCTGCTCACCACGATGGTCGAGCGGGGCGCGTCCGACCTCCATCTCACCGTCGGTACCCCGCCGGCGATCCGCGTCCGCGGCGAGCTCGAGCGTCTCGAGCTGCCGGCGCTGACACCCGAGTCGACGCAGCAGCTCCTCTACCGCGTCCTCTCGACCGAGCAGCAGAAGCAGCTCGAGATCAAGCGGCAGATCGACACGTCGCACGCGGTGCCGGGGCTCGCCCGCTTCCGCGTCAACGTCTACTTCCAGCGCGAGGCGCTCAGCGCCGCGTTCCGCGTCATCCCGGAGGAGCTGAAGACGCTCGAGGAGCTTGGGCTGCCGCCCTCGCTCGCGCAGCTCGCGATGCTCCCGCGCGGGCTCGTCCTCGTCACCGGGCCGACCGGCTCCGGAAAGTCGACGACGCTCGCGGCCATGATCGACGAGGTCAACCGCAAGCGGTCCGACCACATCCTCACGATCGAGGACCCGATCGAGTTCGTGCACCGGCACAAGCGCTGCATCGTCAACCAGCGCGAGATCGGCGTGGACGCGCTCAGCTTCGCGGAGGGCCTGCGGGCGGCGCTCCGGCAGGACCCCGACGTGATCCTCGTCGGCGAGATGCGCGACCTCGAGACGATCGGGACCGCGCTCACGGCCGCCGAGACCGGGCACCTCGTCCTCGGGACGCTGCACACGCAGAGCGCGCCCGGGACGATCGACCGCATCATCGACGTCTTCCCGGCCGAGCAGCAGGAGCAGGTGCGGATCATGCTCGCCGGCTCGCTCCAGGGCGTGATCACGCAGGCGCTCCTGAAGACGGCGGACGGCCGCGGCCGCGTCGCCGCACTCGAGATCCTGCTGCCCGACGACGCGACCCGGAACCTGATCCGTCAGGGGAAGGTCGAGCAGATCTACTCGATCATGCAGACGAGCACCGCGCGCGGCATGGTCACGATGGAGCAGTCGCTCGCGGCCCTCGTGCTCCGCCGCGTGATCGCGAAGGACGTCGCGCTCGAGTGCTCGAGCCGGCCGGAGCAGCTCGAGGGCCTCCTCGAGCGGGCGGGATTCCAGGACGACTCGCAGCCGGAGCCGGCACACGGCGGGCTGCGCCTCGCGGGAGCGTAGGTGCACGACGACGACAAGCCCACGTCGGTCTGGAAGAAGGAGATCTCGTTCCGCCGCAAGCCGCGCGAGGACGGCGACGGCGCGTCCGGCGGGTCGATCTGGAAGAAGGAGATCTCGCTGCGGAAGAAGGACGAGGACGACCCTGTCGCGGCCGTCCTCCCGGAGCCGCTCGAGCCCGATCCGATCGACGTCGACCTCGCCGCTCTCGTCGTGCCCGCGCCGATGGTGGTGCCGGGGCCGCCTGCGCAGGAGCCCCCGGCCGCCTCGTCCGAGCCGCCGCCCCTCGAGGTGTCGCACGACTGGCTGACGGCGCCGCTCGAGGAGATCTCGGAGCCGCCGGCGGAGCCGGTCGTCCCCGCCGCCGTCTCGGCGCCCGATCCCGTCGAACCCGCGCCGCCGGCGCGCCCGCCTCTGCATGCCCTGCCCGAGCTCCCGCAGGAGCCCGAGGCGGCGCCTGCTCCGGCGCTCGAACCGGATCCCGTTCTGCCGCCCGAGCCGGCCGCCGCTCCCGCGCCCGCCGCGGCGCTCGTCGACGCCGACATCGTCGCCGCGTTCGCCGAGCTCGTCGAACCGGCGGAGGCGGCCGCGGCCGAGATCGAGGAGGAGCTCGCAGCCGCGCCGACGGCGGAGCTGCCGCCGCCGAAGGTCCCGTTCTACAAGCGCGAGCTCTCGTTCGGGCGCAAGCCGAAGGGCGAGCGCGAGCAGGCACCGAAGAAGGAGAAGCAGGCGAAGCCGTCGCGGTCGCGGAAGACGCGCAAGGAGAAGCCGGCCGCCGCGCCGCAGCCGCAGGTCGTGGCCGCCGAGGCTGCTCCCACAAAGGTCCCGTTCTACAAGCGCGAGCTCTCGTTCGGCCGGAAGCCGAAGTCGGCGCCGGCTCCCGTCGCCGCCGCACCTGTCGAGCAGGAGCCGGCGGTCGCAGCCGCACCGAAGGCACCGCGCGCGAAGCCGTCGCTCCCGAAGCTCGCCCTCCCGCAGCTTCCGTCGCTCGGACGCGGCGGCAAGTCGATCGTGGGGCTGAAGATCGGCGCCTCGCAGCTCGCGGCGGCGCGCGTCGCGAACGGGAAGGAGCCCGAGCTCCTCCAGGCGGTGCGCCAGCCGCTCGAGCCCGGGATCGTCGTCGGCGGCGAGCTGCGCGAGCCGGAGGAGCTCGCGGAGGCCCTGAAGGTGTTCTTCAAGCGAAACCGGCTGCCGAAGCGCGGCATCCGCCTCGGCATCGCCAACAACCGGATCGGCGTCCGCACCTTCGAGGTCGCCGGCATCGACGACCCGAAGCAGCTCGACAACGCGATCAAGTTCCGCGCGCAGGAGGTGCTGCCGATCCCGATCGAGGAGGCGGTGCTCGACTACCAGGTCCTCTCGGAGTCGCGGAACGAGGACGGCGCGCTCGTCCGCCGCGTGCTTCTCGTCGTCGCGTACCGCGAGCTCGTCGACCGCTACGTCTACGCGTGCCGGAAGGCCGGTCTGCAGATCGTCGGCATCGACCTCGAGGCGTTCGCGCTGCTCCGCGCGCTCGGCAAGCCGGTCGACCTGCCGGCGGACGCGCCGCGCGGTGCGGTCGTCGCGGTCGCCGTGGGTCACGAGCGCTCCACGTTCGCCGTCTCGGACGGCAAGACGTGCGAGTTCACGCGCGTCCTCGAGTGGGGCGGCTGGGCGCTGAACGTCGCGATCGCGCGCGCCCTCGACATCGCGCCGAGCGAGGCCGAGGAGATCAAGCGGGCGCTGTCGCTCGCAGGGACGCAGGAGCGGCCGGACGGCGTGTCCGAGGAGCAGCTCGAGGTGGCGCGAGACGCGGCGCGGAAGCAGCTCGGCGCGTTCGCGCGCGAGCTCGTCTCGTCGCTCCAGTTCTACCAGAACCAGCCGAATTCGCTGGGCATCTCCGAGATCGTCGTCACGGGCGGCACGACGCACCTGCCGGGGTTCGCGGCGGAGCTCGAGCGGCTCATCGGCGTCCCCGTCCGCGTCGGCGACCCGCTCGCGCGGCTGAACGTCTCGAAGAAGGTCAGGGAGCGCGCACAGGTCGGTTCGCTCGCCGTCGCCATCGGGCTCGGGATCGAGGACTGACGTGCGCGCGGTCAACCTGCTCCCACGCGACACCCCGAAGAA
Source organism: Gaiellaceae bacterium (assembly GCA_035553355.1). Classification (GTDB taxonomy): domain Bacteria; phylum Actinomycetota; class Thermoleophilia; order Gaiellales; family Gaiellaceae; genus Gaiellasilicea. The sequence goes on from DATMJW010000060.1 coordinate 4,905, forward strand.
GAGCTTCGAGGCGAAGCGCGGCGTCGCGTTCGGCGCGGCCGGCGGAGCGGCGCTCGTGACGGTCGCGATGGCGGCGCTCGTCCTCGGCGCGAGCGGCACGATCCAGGAGCGGCAGCTCGTGCTCGACGGCCTCGAGGCCGACATCGCCGCACTGCCCAAGCCTCCGCCGGAGGACGCCGCGGCGGACGCCGCGCTCGAGGCCGAGAAGGCGGCGCGCATCGCCGCGCTCTCGGAGGCGCTCGCCGGGCGGGTCGCCTGGGATCGCCTGCTGCGCGAGGTCTCGCAGGTGCTCCCCGAGGACGTCTGGCTGACCAGTCTCTCCAGCCGGAGCGCCGCCGGCGCAACGGCCGTCACGCCCGGTGCCCCCGCGGGTACCGCCGGCCTCGTCATCAACGGCTCCACGTACTCGCAGAGCGGCGTCGCGCGGTTCCTCTCGCGCCTCGCGCTCGTCCCTGGGCTCACGAACGTGACGCTGCAGAGCAGCAGCTCGGCGCAGGCGGAGACCGGCGGCACCGTCGTCACCTTCACGATGTCCGCCGACGTGCGGACACCGGGAGCAGGCTCGTGAAGCGGAAGCTCTCACCGCGCGCGCTCTACGGCCTGATCGGCCTCGGGCTCCTCGTCTACGCGCTCCTCGGGTGGTTCGTCCTCGTCTCGCCGAAGCGCGC
>DATMJW010000061.1:0-5079 GCA_035553355.1 Gaiellaceae bacterium
ACGCGGCGCGAGGCCGCCGTCGCGGAGTACACCGGCGCCACCTACATCGGCGCCGGGCCGATCTGGTCGACGCCGTCGAAGGCGGACGCGGGCGCGCCGATCGGGCTCGACGGGCTCCGCGAGGTCTGCCTCGCAGTGAACGTCCCCGTGGTCGCGATCGGGGGGATCGACGCGTCGAACGCCGGCGAGTGCATCCGCGCGGGCGCGTCGGGCGTCGCCGTCATCCGCGCCGTCGCAGAGCTCGGGGCGTTGCGCGCGGCCGTCGATGCTGCTCTCTGACCTCGGCGAGCTCGGCCTCCTCCGCACGCTCGAGGAGCGCGGGCTCGTCGTTGCGACCGAGCACGACGCAGCGGAGCTTCCCGGCGGCCTCGTGGTGACCCAGGACGCCCTCGTCGAAGGCGTCCACTTCCTGCTCGACCGGATCTCGTGGCGCGACCTCGGCTTCCGCGCCGCAGCCGTGAACGTGAGCGACCTCTCGGCGTCGGCGGCGCGGCCGGAGGCGCTCTTCGTGACGCTCGCGGTCCCGCCCGCCGCACGCGTCGAGGACATCGTCGCTCTCTACGAGGGGATCGCCGAGGTCGGAGTCGCGGTGTGTGGCGGCGATACCACGAGCGCGGACCGCGTCTTCCTGAGCGTCACGGCCATCGGCCGCTCGGATCGCGTCCCGGGCCGTGCCGGCGCCCGCCCGGGAGACGTCGTCGTCGTGACGGGCCCGCTCGGACGCGCCGGCGCGGCGTTCCGCGAGGGACGCTACGTCCGTCCGCCCGTGCGCACCGCCGAGGGGCTGAGGCTCGGCCGCGTCGCGAGCGCGATGCTCGACGTCTCGGACGGGCTCGCCGTCGACGCGGGTCACATCGCCCGCCGGTCGGGCGTCCGTCTGGTGCTGGACCTCGACGCGGTGCCCCTCGGCGGAACCCTCGACGACGTCGGGTTCGGCGAGGACTTCGAGCTCCTCGCCACGGTTCCGGCCGACGAGGCGGCATCGCTCGGCTTCCCCGTCGTCGGGCGCGCGGAAGAGGGAGAGGGCGTCGTTCTGGTCGCGCGCGGCGAGCCCGTCGAGCTCCGCGGCTACGAGCACTTCAGGCGCTGAGCCACGCGGCCCACTCGCGCTCGTACCGCCTCCGCGGCTGTGCGCCGAGAATCGTCGAGCGCGCCTCGCCGCCCTCGAAGAGGATCACGGTCGGCAGCGAGAGGACGCCGTAGCGCGACGGTACGCCGACGTGCTCGTCGACGTTGACGCGCACGAGCGGGATCCCGTGCGACGCGCACAGCTCCTCCAGCACCGGCTCGATCGCCTTGCACGGCTTGCACCAGGGCGCCCAGAAGTCGACTACGACCGGTCCGTCCGCGGCGAGCACGAGGGCGTCGAAGTCGGCGTCGCCCGCGTCCCTCACACGCGCCCCCGCAGCGCCGCCCAGCGCAGCGCCGGCACCTTCCACACCGCCTCGAGCACGATTGCGCGCGACATCTTCGAGCCGCCGACCTCGCGGTCGACGAACGTGATCGGGATCTCCTTCACGCGGAACCCGAGCCGGCGCGCGCGGAACGTCGTCTCGATCTGGAACATGTACCCGCGCGAGCCGATCGCGTCCAGGTCGAGCGCCTCCAGCACCTCGCGGCGGAAGCACTTGAACCCTCCCGTCGCGTCCTTGACGGGCATCAGCAACAGCTGTGTGTAGAGCGACGCGCCGCGTGAGAGCGCGCGGCGGATTGCGCCCCAGTTGCCGATGCCGCCGCCGGGCACGTAGCGCGAGCCGAGCACGAGGTCGGCGTCGGCGGCGGCCTCGATCAGCCGCGGCACGTCGCTCGGGTCGTGGGAGAAGTCGCAGTCCATCTCGAGCACGAGCTGCGCCCCCCGCTCGAGCGCCACGCGGAAGCCCGCGATGTACGCGCGGCCGAGGCCTTCCTTGCGCTCGCGGTGGAGGACGTCGACGAAGGGGAGCTCCCGCGCCAGCCGGTCGGCGAGCTCGCCCGTGCCGTCCGGTGAGTTGTCGTCGATCACGAGCACGCGGTCGTCGGGTCCGAGCACCCGCGCGAGCGCGCGCAGCATCGGCTCGAGGTTCTCGCGCTCCTCGTAGGTCGGGAGGCAGACGATCGCGCGGGGGCTCGTCGTCGTCACCGCCGTATCATCGCGGCACGTGGCGACTCTCCCGCGCAACGACGAGCTCGCCGACCAGCTCGACCTGCTCGCCGACCTGAGCGAGCTCGAGGGGGAGGACTCCTTTCGCGTCCTCGCCTACCGCCGCGCCGCGACGCGGATCCGGGAGACCGGCGGCCCCGTCGCCCAGCTCGCGCTCGAGGGGAAGGCGAAGAACCTGACCGGGATCGGGAAGACGATCGAGGCGAAGATCGTCGAGGCGATCGAGCTCGGCGAGATGAAGGCGCTGACGAAGCGCAAGGCGATCATCCCCGAGGAGGTCGTCAAGTTCATGCGGCTTCCGGGCCTCGGGCCGAAGACCGCACGGCGCATCTGGCAGGAACTCGGCGTCACCACGCTCGGCGAGCTGAAGGCGGCGGCGGAGGCGGAGCGCCTGCGCACCCTCGCGGGGCTCGGGGCGAAGAGCGAGGAGAAGATCCTCGCTGCGCTCGCCGTCGAGCCGGTGGATCCGCGCGAGACGCGGCGACTGCTGGGCGAGGGGCTGCCCGCTGTGCTCGCCGTCGTCTCCGTCCTCCGCGAGCACCCGGCCGCGGTGAAGGTGTCGGAGGCGGGCTCCGTCCGCCGGCGCCGCGAGACCTTCCGCGACCTCGACATCATCGCGACGTCGACCGACCCGCGGGCGCTGATCGACTACTTCACGAAGCTGCTGTGGGTCGCGGACGTCGTCGCGAAGGGCGAGACGAAGGCGACCGTGATCTCGAACGACGGGCTCCGGTTCGACCTGCGCGTCGTGCCGCCCGAGTCGTACGGGAACCTGCTCCAGCACTTCACGGGCTCGAAGGAGCACAACGTCGCCCTCCGGGAGGACGCCGTCCGCCGCGGCTTCAGCGTCTCCGAGTACGGCATCACCCACGTCGAGAGCGGCGAGGTCTTCTGCTCGGAGGACGAGGAGGCCGTCTACGGCCACCTCGGGTACGCCTACATCCCGCCGGAGTTGCGCGAGAACGGCGGCGAGCTCGAGGCCGCGCGTTCCGGCACGCTGCCCGTCCTCGTCGAGCGCGGCGACCTGCGCGGCGACCTCCACTCCCATTCGACGTGGTCCGACGGCAAGGCGACGCTCGCCGAGATGGCGCTCGCGGCGCGCGACCTCCGCCACGACTACCTCGCGATGTGCGACCACTCGCAGCGCCTGCGGGACGGGCGGCTCGAGGCGCAGTGGGCGGAGATCGACGCCCTCAACCGTGAGCTCGCGCCCTTCCGGATCCTGAAGGGGATCGAGGTCAACATCCGCGCGAACGGCGAGGTCGACGTCACCGACGACCTCCTCGCGGAGCTCGACTGGGTGATGGCGTCCGTCCACTCGAGCTTCGACAACGACCCGACCGGCCGCGTCCTCGCGGCGATGGAGAACCCGCACGTCGACTGCATCGGGCACCTGACGAGCCGGAAGATCGGGAAGCGCGGCCCCTCCCCGATCGCGGTCGAGAAGGTCGTCGAGGCGGCAGTCACGACGCGGACGTTCCTCGAGATCAACTCGCAGCCCGACCGGCTCGACCTCCGCGACGCGCACGCGCGGCTCGCGGGCGAGGCAGGTGTCCCGCTCGTCGTCTCGAGCGACGCGCACTCGGCCGCCGCGCTCGGGTACGTCGACCTCGGCGTCGCGCAGGCTCGTCGCGCGTGGCTGACGAAGGAGCAGGTGCTGAACACGCGCCCGTGGGGCGAGATCGAGCGGCTGCGCAAGTGACGGATCTGCGCCAGGACGGCGCCGCGGCGCTCGAGTGGGTGGCGTCGTACCTCGAGCGCGTTCGGGAGCTCCCGGTGCTCGCCCAGGTGGAGCCGGGGGAGATCAGGGCAGCGCTCCCGGCCGCGCCGCCCGAGGAGCCCGAGCCGTTCGCGCACGTGCTCCGCGACCTCGACGACGTCCTCCTGCGCGGGATCACGCACTGGCAGAGCCCGCGTTTCTTCGCCTACTTCGCGACGACCGGCTCCGAGCCCGGCATCCTCGCCGAGCTGCTGATCGCGGGGCTGAACCAGGTCGGCATCCTCTGGCGCACGTCGCCCGCGCTCCAGGAGCTCGAGGAGGTGACGCTCGCGTGGCTCGCGCAGCTGCTCGGCCTGCCGGAGGGTCTGCACGGGCACATCGAGGACACGGCCTCGACGGCGACGATGGCCGCGCTCGCGGCAGCACGGCACGCACGGCCGGATGCTCGCGTGGTCGTCTGCTCCGAGCACGCCCACTCGTCGGTCGAGAAGGCCTGCCGGCTGCTCGAGCTCGAGCTGCGGAAGGCGCCGGTCGACGCCGAGTACCGGCTGCGGCCGGACGCGCTCGACCTCGGGGGCGCGTGTGCGGTCGTCGCGACCGTCGGCACGACCTCGACGAGCTCGGTCGATCCGGTCGCCGCGATCGCCGACGCCGCCGAGGCGGCCGGCGCGTGGCTGCACGTGGACGCCGCCTACGCGGGCGCGGCCGCTGTCCTACCCGAGCTGCGGCACCACTTCGCCGGCTGGGAACGCGCCGACTCGGTCGTGGTGAACCCGCACAAGTGGCTGTTCGTGCCGATGGACCTCTCGGCGCTGTGGACGCGGCGGCCGGACGACCTCCGTCGCGCGTTCAGCCTCGTGCCGGAGTACCTGCGCGTCAGCGAGGAGGTGGCGAGCCTGTCGGAGTACAGCCCCGCCCTCGGCCGCCGCTTCCGCGCGTTGAAGCTGTGGGCCGTCCTCCGCTGCTACGGCCGTAGCGGCCTCCAGGCGCGCATCCGTGAAGCGACCCGCCTCGCCGCCCTCTTCGAGGAGTGGGTGCGGGCCGAGCCCGGGTGGGAGGTCGCGGCGCCGCGGCCGTTCTCCCTCGTCTGCTTCCGCCACGACGGCAGCGACGACGACAACGAGCGGACGCTCCGGCGGGTGAACGAGAGCGGCGAGGCCTTCCTCTCGCACACGAAGCTCGACGGGCGCCTCGTGCTGCGCCTCGCCGTCGGCAGCGC
>DATMJW010000062.1:0-7318 GCA_035553355.1 Gaiellaceae bacterium
CGTCGAACGAGCCGAAGTCGCGCTTGATCAGGTCGGCCATCGCCCCCGTCGCGGGGCCACCGTCACCGCCCAGGTGCTCGAAGTACACCTCGTGGTTCTTGATCCCGCCGAGCGCGAACGAGAGCTCGACCTTCAGGCCACGGATCTCCGAGTAGATCTGGTTCGCGCTGCTCGTGTCCGCGGCCGCGAGCTTCCCGAGGATCTCGTTCCGCTTGTTCACGTACCCCTCGTAGAGCTTGTAGTGAGCCTCGACCGAGGCGCGGGAGATGCCGTCGAGCTCCAAGAGCGCGGGCTTCAGCTCGCGGGGCCTGATCTCCTCGTAACTCGACATCCGCACCTCCAAGGTGACGACTCGCGGGAACGGCGCGGAGCATAATCCTTCGGCGAGAGCGACCCCGAGAGAAGGAGCATCCGATGCCGTTGTCCCTGCCCGACCTCCCGTACGACTACGCGGCGCTGGAGCCGACGATCGACGAGCAGACGATGCGGATCCACCACGGCAAGCACCACCAGGCCTACGTGGACAACGCGAACAAGGCGCTCGACGGAACCGATTGGGCCGACCGGAGCGCCGAGGAGATCCTGCGCTCGCTCGACGCCCTTCCCGAGGAGATCCGGGCGGCGGCGCGGAACAACGTCGGCGGCCACGCGAACCACACGCTCTTCTGGGAGATCATGGGCCCGGGCGGCGGAGGCGAGCCGACGGGTGAGCTCGCGTCCGCGATCGAGAGCACGTTCGGCGGCCTCGAGGCGCTGAAGGCCCAGGTGAACGACGCGGGCGTGAAGCGCTTCGGCAGCGGCTGGGCGTGGCTCGTCGTCGACGGCGGCGGGCTCTCTGTGCTGTCGACCGCGAACCAGGACAGCCCGCTCTCGGAGGGGAAGACGCCGATCCTCGGCGTCGACGTCTGGGAGCACGCGTACTACCTCCGCTACCAGAACCGGCGCCCCGACTACCTGGCCGCGTGGTGGGACGTCGTGAATTGGGAGGCGGTCGCACAGCGCTACGAGCGGGCGCGCGGCTGACGCGCGCGCTCCTCACCGGCGGCACCGGCAAGCTCGGCCGCGGCGTCGCGGAGCGGCTGCGCGCGGAGGGATGGGCCGTCGTCGCCGCCGGGAGCCGCGACGGCGACCTGTCGCGCGCCGAGGATGCGCGCGCGCTCGTGGAGCGGTCGGTGGGCGAGCTCGGCGGACTGGACGTCCTCGTCAACGGAGCGTCGGCCGGGTTCGTCGCCCGCAGCTTCGAAGAGGTCACCGAGGCCGAGTACGACGCCGCCCTCGGAGCGACGCTGAAGGGAAGCTTCTTCGTGACGCAGGCGGCGGCGCCGCACCTGCGGGCGTCGCAGGGCGTCGTCGTGATGCTCGAGGACGTCGCCGGGTACCAGCCGTGGCCGTCGTTCGCGGCGCACTGCGCCGCGAAGGCGGGGCAGGCGATGCTGACGCGCGCGCTCGCGATGGCGCTCGCGCCCCAGGTCCGCGTGTGCGGCGTCGCGCCGGGGCCGGTGGCGGTGGAACCCGGCGAGGAGGAGCGCCGCGCGGCCGAGACGCTCGTCGGCCGGGTCGGGACCGCAGACGACGTGGCGGGCGCCATCCTCTACCTCGCCGGCGCCCGCTTCGTCACCGGCACGACGCTCTTCGTCGACGGCGGGCGGAGCCTCAAATCCGATCGCGCCTCCGGCGCGTAGGACCGCGGTGTGGAGGCGGTGCTGACCCATCTCGAGCCCGTGGTGACGTCGCGCGCCCGCGACGCGCGTCCGCCGGCGGCGCGCGACGCGACGGACGCCGAGCTGCTCGAGCGGGTCGCGCAGCGCGACCGGGATGCGTTCGGCGAGCTCTACCGCCGCTACACCCGCCCGGTGCTCGGCCTCGCGCTGCGGCGGCTCGGCGACCGCGGCCGCGCCGAGGACGCGCTGCAGGAGGCGTTCGCCGCCGTCTGGCGCTCCGCCCGCAGCTTCGACCGCTCCCGCGGCGACGGCGGCGCGTGGCTCTACTCGGTCGCCCGGAACGCCGTCACGGACTCGCTGCGCCGCCGCCCGGAGCAGCCGGCGGACGCTCCCGACGAGGCGTCGCGCGAAGCCGGTCCGGACGAGCGAGCCGAGTCGTCGTGGCTCGCGTGGCGCGTCCACCGAGCCCTGGAGGAGCTCCCCGAGCACGAGCGGCAGGTGCTCGAGCTCGCATACTGGGGCGACCGCTCGCAGAGCGAGGTCGCCGATGCGCTCGGGATCCCGCTCGGCACGGTGAAGACGCGGACGCGGAGCGGCCTCGCCCGGCTCGCCGACCTGCTCGAGGCGGAGGTTCGGTGAGCGACCGCTTCGAGGATCTGGTGGACGACCCGCGGCTCGGCGCCGAGGAGCGCGAGCGGCTGCGCCGGATGCACGACCTCCTGCTCGCGGTCGGGCCGCCGCCGGAGGCGCCGGCGCATCTCGAGCCGCCGGTCGAGGCAGACGTCGTCGCGCTCCGTCCCCGGCGACGCCCGCTGCTCCTGCTCGCGGCGACCGTCGCGCTCGCGGCGGCTGCCGGCGGCGGCTACCTGGCCGGACGCGACGCGCCAAATGAGGCGGCCGCACCGCCAGCGACGACAGTGGCCCCACCCGCGACGACGGCGCCGACGACGACGACACCGCCGCCGGCGCGCGTCCCGCTCGTCGCGATGCGCGGCGTCGGCGCCGCCGCGGCGGCCTCGGCGACCGTCGAGATCCTGCCGCGCGCCGATTCGGGCGACTATCCGGTGCGGCTGCGGGTGAAGGGCCTGCCGGCGAACGAGACCTTCGAGATGTGGGTCGTCGACGACGACGGCGAGCTCGACACTCTCTGCGGCACGTTCCGCACCACCGGCGCGATCACCGACGCCGTCATCACGGCGCCGTACGAGATGCGGACGCGGGACGAGTGGGTCGTGGTGCGGCCGGGGACCACCGAGCCGCTGCTCCGGACGTAGCTAGGGCGCGACGCGGCCGTTCGCGACGAACGCCGCGTGGGTGACCGGCATCAGCCGCTCGAGGAACGACTCGGCGGCCGCCGCGTACTGCCGGATCTCGTACTGCGCGCTCTCGTGGTTCCGGAGGCCGCAGAAGTGCATCAGCGAGCGCGGGTTGCAGCTCCAGTAGTACTTCGTATAGGTCGAGAGCGGCAGCACCGCCCGCGCGACCTCCTTCGCGACGCCCTGCTCGAGCATCCGCTCGTACGCCTGGAACGCGCGGGTCGCGTGCTCCTCGATCTCCCGCCGCGCCGCCTCGCGTGTGGCGTCGTCCACCGGCTCGAAGGTGTACGCCCCCGGCTTCCCGACCTGCGTGCGCACGTTCTCGGGGACGTAGAACTCGGGCTGCATCTTCGAGTAGCGGCCGCTCCACTCGTTGTAGGAGTGCCCGGCGCGGTGGCGGTGGTGCTCGCGGACGACGAAGAGCGGCGCCTTGACGAGGAACCGGAAGTACCCGTGCTCGAACGGCGAGCCGTGCCGCTCGCGGATCAGGAAGCGGATGAGTCCCTCGTCCCGCTCGGTCAGCTCGTCCGACTCCTGGTTGAACGAGACGCGGGCGCCGTTCACGACCGCGAGGTCGGAGGCGAGGGCGCCGTCGAGCGCGAGGAACCCCTTGTCGAGCACCTCGATCGTCCTGTCGTCCACCACGGCCGTCACGGTTGCACATGCTGGACCCGCGGGCGGACGACATCGCAGGAGCCGCTGCTCCTACGGCGAATGCGTGCAGCCGATGCTCGCCGTGCTCGTCGCGCTCTTCCCGTTCGCGCTCCTGCTCGGGCCGCTCGTGTGGATGGCCCGCTCCGCGCCGCGATAACGGCTACTCTCCACGCGTAATCAGAGCGCGTACCGGCGGTGCCCTGCACCTCTCTTACCGTTCGTGATCAGTGGTAAGGAGGTGTTCAGCAAATGGCAACAGGAACCGTCAAGTGGTTCGACGACGCGAAGGGCTACGGCTTCATCGCGCCGGAGGACGGCAGCAAGGATCTTTTCGTGCACCACTCGGGTATCTCGGGTGACGGCTTCAAGTCCCTCACGGAGGGCGCGAAGGTCGAGTACGAGTCGCGCCAGGGCCAGAAGGGCCCCGAGGCGTTCAACGTCGTTCCGACGGCGTAGCGACTAGTCGTCTGCCGCGGCGGCCCGAGCGGCCGCCGCGGCGGCGACGTCCACCGCGGTACGCGCCCGCCGCGTCCGCTCGTCGTCGTGGCCGGCGTTCACGAGCACGAGCCGCGCGGCCATCGAGGCAGCCGCCGCCGCGAGATCCGCCGCCGCCGCCGCGTCGCCGCGCACGTTCGGATTCCCGTCGGTCGCGACCTCCGCGGCGAGCTCGGCCACCTCGGCAGCGGCCGCCGCGATCTCGAGCGGGATCTCGACGATCGCACGGCGCGTCTCGTCGTTCGGGCCGGCGACGAACGCCTCGTACGCGCGCGCGTCGGCGTCCGCGAGCGGCTCGAGCCGCGCCCGCAGCTCCTCCGCCGCGCCGACCGCCGCCGACCGCCGCTCCCACTCGTCCGGTGCGAACCGCGCCGCCATCGCGGCGAGGCCGGCCGCGAGCGCGGCGGCGACCGCCGCGACGGCGCCGCCGCCGGGCGCCGGTGTCCGTGCCGGCACGGCGTCGAGGAACTCCTTCAGCGAGAGGTCGAGGAACGATTCGGTCACGCGGAGAGGCTCCGTAGCAGCCCGCTCTCGACGACGAGCTCGGTGGCGAGCGTCTTGTAGCCCACCTCGTCGAAGAGCACGGTCATCTTGTCGGCCTCGTACCGCTGCACGACGCCCCGCCCCCACTCCGCGTGCTCGACCGAGGCGCCGAGCGCGAACGGCACCGCCTCGTCCGCGGCGACGAGGCCGGCCTCGCAGTTGTCGCAGTTCCCGCACGGAGCATCGAACGCCTCGCCGAAGTAGTTGAGGAGGTACTCGCGGCGGCAGTCCCGAACCTCCGCGTAGCCGCGCATCATGTCGACGCGCGAGCGCTCGAGCGCGCGACGGCGCTCGTCGGCATCCGCCGCGCGCGCCACGAGCTCCGCCACCGGCGCCTCCTCGTCGCCCGCGACGACGTCGCCCGTCGGGAGCACCTTCGCCGCGCCGACGTCCTCGAGCCTGCCGAGGGCGACGGCGAGCCGGGAGTCCGTGAGGCCGGTCTCCTCCTTCAGCTCCGCCGCCTCGACGAGCCCGTCGGCCTCCGCCACCGCCTCTGCGACCTGCTGCAGCGTCTCGCCGTCGACGCCGCCGGAGGCGAAGAAGCGGCGCAGGCCGACGTCCTCCGGGCGGTAGAAGAGGCGCGCCTCCGCCGGCTCGCCGTCACGGCCGCCGCGCCCGATCTCCTGGTAGTAGGAGTCGATCGAGTCGCTGATGTCCGCGTGGTGGACGAAGCGGACGTTCGGCTTGTCGATCCCCATCCCGAACGCAGTCGTCGCGACGACGACTTCGACCTCGTCCTCCATGAAGCCGGTCTGCACCTGCTCGCGCTCCGTCGCGGCGAGACCCGCGTGGTACGGGTGCGCCTCGATGCCGCGCTCCCGCAGAGCCTCCGCGAGCGTCTCCGACCGCTTCCGCGTCGCGGCGTAGACGAGGCCGGGCTTCGGCGCCGCGGCGACGGCGTCGAGCAGTGCCTCGTCCTTCGCCTTCTCGTCGTGGAAGTGCGTCGCGGAGAGGCGCAGGTTCGGCCGGTCGAAGCCGCGGACGACGACCTCCGGGTCGCGCAGCCCGAGCCGGTCGACGATCTCCCGTCGCACGGGTGGCGCAGCGGTCGCGGTCAGCGCGATCGTCGTCGGCCGCCCGAGCAGGTCGATCGCGGTGCCCAGGCGCAGGTACTCCGGCCGGAAGTCGTGACCCCACTCGCTCACGCAGTGAGCCTCGTCGACGACGAAGAGGGACGGCCGCGCCCGCTGCACCCGCGCCAGCACCTCCTCGTTGGCGAGCTGCTCCGGGGCGAGGAAGAGGAACTCGATCTCCTGCTCCTCGAAGTCGTCGAGCGCCTCGCGGCGCTGGCTGACGCGGAGGCTCGAGTTGAGCGCGGCCGCGCCCGCGTCGCTCTCCTCGAGCGACTCGACCTGGTCGCGCTGCAGCGACACGAGCGGCGACACGACGACGGTCGTCCCGGGAACCAGGAGAGCGGCGAGCTGGTAGATCGCGGACTTCCCGGAGCCGGTCGGCATCACGGCGAGGACGTCTCGGCCGGAGACCGCTGCCTCGACCGCCTGCAGCTGGCCGGGCCGGAGGCTCGCGAAGCCGAGGCGCTCGCGCGCGACCTTCTCGATGTCACGGGCTGCCATCGCGCGTTCCTGCTCCGCGCGCGACGCGCGAAAACGTCAGTGCCGCGCCGTCGCTCCGAGGTGGCGCACGTGCGCGCCGGTCTCGACGATCTCGGCGATCTGGTCGACGGCGTAGCGGAGCTCGTCGTCGGAGTTGAAGAAGTGCGGGCCAAGGCGGATCCCGGCTCCGGGGCGGAAGTCGCAGACGATCTCGCGGCCGCCGAGCTCCTTGTGCACCGCGGCGAAGTCGGGCACGTGGATCGTGACGGTGCCGCCGCGACGGTACGGGTCGCGCGGGCTTCGCACCTCGAACCCGTAGCCGTCGGCGAGGTCGATCAGGAGCTGCGTCTGGCGGAGCGAGTTCTCGCGGATGCGCGCGACGCCCACCTCCTCGACGCGGTCGTAACCGGCCGTCGCCGCGTAGAGGGCGGGGACGTTCGGCGTGCCGGTGAGGAAGCGGGCGGCGCCGTCCGCGTACCGCAGCTCCTCCTCGAATGCGAACGGCTCCGCGTGCGCCTGCCAGCCGGTAACGGTCGGCTCGAGCCGCTCGGCGAGGTCCGGACGGACGTAGAGCCACCCGTTGCCGGGGCCGCCGCAGAGCCACTTGACGGAGCCTCCGACGGCGAACCCGACTCCGAGCGCCGTCACGTCGAGCGGCACGATCCCGGCCGACTGGTACGCGTCGAGGACGACGTGGGCGCCGACATCGTGGGCGCGACGCGTGATCGCCTCGACGTCCTGGATCTCCCCGGACTTGAAGAGGACGTGGCTGATCGGGACGAGGAGCGTCCGCTCGTCGATCGCCTCGAGGATGGCGCCGTCGTCGTCGCAGACGACGACCTCGAGGTCCGGCCGCGACTGGTACAGGTAACGGACGGACGGGAAGTTGCCGCGCTCGTAGACGACGCGGTTCCGGGAGGGGGCGGGCCGGAAGCACGAGAGGACGATCGCCTCGGCGACGGCGACGTTCTGGTGCATGACGGTGGTTCCGGGGGCGGCGCCGATGATCCGGCCGATCTGGTCTCCGACCGTGAGCGGCAGCTCCCACCAGCCCTCGCCCCAGGCGCGGACGCCGCGCTCCCGCCACGTGCGCGCG
>DATMJW010000063.1:0-5730 GCA_035553355.1 Gaiellaceae bacterium
GATCGTGATCTGCCGCCGCGGCGTCAACCCGCGGGTCGAGAAGGGCCGCAACGTCGAGCTCGGCGGTGCGGGCGGCATGGTGCTCGTGAACACCGCGGCCGAGGGCGAGGGCATCGTCGGCGACGCGCACGAGCTGCCCGCCGTCCACCTCGGCTACAACGACGCCAAGGTGCTCGAGGCGTGGGTGCTCGACGGCGGCACGGGGCACACCGCCACCATCGCCGGGACGACCGTGAGCGTCGCGCCCGAGAACGGCGACATCATGGCCGGGTTCAGCTCCCGTGGGCCGAACAAGCCTGCTCCGGGCGTGCTCAAGCCGGACATCACCGGACCCGGCGTGGACATCCTCGCCGCCGTGAACACACCGGCCGAGTACGGCATCCTCAGCGGCACGTCGATGTCGAGCCCGCACCTCGCCGGCTCGGCCGCGCTGCTGCGGGCGCTGCACCGCGACTGGACGCCGGCCGAGGTGCAGTCGGCGATCATGACGACCGCCCGCGACAGCGGTGTCCGCAAGGAGGACGGCGTCCGCTCGGCCGACTCGTTCGACATGGGCGCCGGCCGCGTCGACCTCACGACCGCCGGTCGTGCCGGGTTCGTCATGAACGAGGAGACGGCGAAGTACACGGGCGCGGATCCCGCCGCGGGCGGCGATCCGACGACGCTCAACATCCCGAGCCTGACGCACGCCAACTGCGTCGGCACGTGCACGTGGACGCGCACGATCAAGGGCACCGTCGCCGGCTCGTGGAAGGTGACGACGAGCGGCCCGCGCAACCTGAAGCTGACGGTCTCGCCGGCGAGCTTCACGCTCGCGCCGGGGCAGACGCAGACGCTGACGATCTCCGCGGACGTCTCGAAGCTGCCGGCCGGCAAGTACGCGTTCGGCCGCGTCACGCTCGCCTCGAGCGCGGCGCCCGAGGCGCACTTCCCGGTCGTCGTCCTCCCGGGCGGCACCGCGCAGCCCGTCGACATCGAGACGACGAGCACCACCGGCACGAAGACGGTGACGGTCACCTCGCCGATCGAGATCAAGAGTCTCTCGACGCGCGTCTCCGGCCTCACGCGCGGCGTCGTCGAGAACCGGACGCTCGAGCAGGATCCGACCCCGCTCGATCCGTACGACACGAGCGTCGGCACGTTCACCGTCCTCGTCGACGTCCCGGCCGGTGCGCGCTTCATCGCATCCGAGATCGCCGAGACGACGGCGACCGACCTCGACCTGTTCATCGGCCGCGACGACGACGGCGACGGGCAGGCGGAGCTCGCGGAGGAGCTGTGCCGCAGCGCCTCCGAGACGGCGTTCGAGTCGTGCAGGCTCTCGGAGCCGGAGGGCGGCAAGTACTGGATTCGCGTCCAGAACTGGCTGACCGGCGGGCTCCTGCTCGACGACGTCGAGCTCGTGGCTGCCGTCGTCCCCGGCACCGACGCCGGCAACCTGACGGTGAGCGGCCCGAAGACCGTCGCGGCGAACACGCCGTTCGACGTCACGCTCGCCTACAACGTCCCGACGCTCGGGGTCGGCGAGACGTGGTTCGGGCTCGTCGAGCTCGGCTCCGACCGCAAGAACATCGGCAACGCTGGCTCGCTGTTCGTCCGCCTCGAGCGGACGGGCTGACGGCACCCGCGGAGGAGGGGGCGGCGGCACCGCCGCCCCCTCCCGCGGGGCACTCCACCACGCGCTCCGTTCGCGCACGAGGCGCTCGCGGATCCGACGGCGCCGGACGAGCCGCGCCTAGCGGCGGAACGTCGCCGTCGTGCCGAGCGCCATCTGCGGCTTCGCGCCCGGCCGGAGCCAGCGGAGCACCGTCACGAGCGCGTCGCGCCGGAGGCTGATGCAGCCGTTGGTGGGGCCGCCCGTTTGGGCATGGAGGAAGATGCCGGAGCCGCGGCCGGGCACCGTCGGGTTCATGTTGAACTCGACGACTGCGAGGTGCACGTACGGCACGGGTTGCTCCCACATGCCGTCGCTCGTCGAGCCGAACGGCGGCTTCCGCCCGCACGGCACCTGCACGAACTGGTTGTACGTCGGTGAGCGCGGGTTCTCGTCCCACCAGTCGCCACAGCGCAGGCGCCGGTACTCGAACTTCACGCCCGGATTCGGGGCGGTCCCGTACATGCGGCTCCCGATCGGGAAGGTGCCGATCGGCGTCGTGCCGTCGCCCTCGCGGCGGTGCTCGCGCATCCCGTTCCGGCCGACACGAGCTGCGTAAGCGGGGCCGACGCGGATCCAGCAGCCGGTGGAGGAGCGACGCCACCGTTGCAGCGTCGCGTGGGTCGTGCGCGCCACCTTCGCCTCGGCCGTGAGGAGCTGCGTCGTACGGGCGTCGACGTCGGGCCCGTTCGCGAGGTTCGACGGACACGCGGCGGCGAGGCCGGCGGCGGCGACTGCGAGCAGCACGGACGCAGGCTAGCCTGGGCCGATGCTCGTCGCAGCACTGCTCGCCGCGCTCGCCCTCGGCGGCACGGCCCCTGCGGCCGCCGAACCGACGTTCCGGTCGAACATCGAACGCGTCACGTGGTCGGATCTGCGCCACTCGTACCGCGCGGGGTGCCCCGTCCCCCCGGGTGGCCTCCGCACCGTCGTCGTCTCGTACCGCGACTTCCGCGGCGACGCGCGGACGGGGCGGATCGTCGTCGCGCGCTCGCAGGCGACGAAGATCGCCCGCGTCTTCCGGCAGCTGTGGGAAGCCCGCTTCCCGCTGCGCCGCGTCGAGCCGGTCTCCCGCTACCGGGGGAGCGACGACGCGTCGATGGCGGCGGACAACACCTCCGGGTTCAACTGCCGGTTCGTCGGCGGCACGAACCGGTGGTCGATGCACGCCTACGGGCTGGCGATCGACGTGAACCCGGTCGAGAACCCGTACGTGCAGGGAACGCGGGTGTCGCCGTCCGCGGGCCGCGCATACCTCGACCGCGTCCGCTTCCGCCCGGGGATGGCCGTCGCCGACGGCGTCCTCGTCCGCGCGTTCGCGTCGGTCGGCTGGAGGTGGGGCGCGGCCTTCGGCGACTACCAGCACTTCTCGACGACCGGCCGCTAGCCCTCCCAAGGCGGCAGCTCGAGCGCGCGCTCGAAGCCGGCGCGGTCGTGCAGCGGGTCGCCGTGCGAGACGATCACGTGCTCGAACGGGAGGTCGAGCAGCGCGCGTAGCGCCGGCAGCACCCGCTCCTCGTGCCACGGCGTCGTCCAGACGCGAAGCTCCCCCTCCGGCGCCGTGAGCGCATCGGCGAAGACGAGCGCCCGCTGCTCGGGGAGCCACAACGGCGTCTCGTGCTTGCCGCGCCCGTCGTAGAGCGCGGCGAGCCCGCCGGGGAGCCGCGATCCCGGTTCGATCGGCTCGAGCTCCGTCCGCGGGACGTCGTGCCGCCAGAAGAGAGACGGGCCGAAGGCGCGGGCGCCGTAGCGGCGCGCGAACAGGTCGACGTCGCGGACGTGGTCCGGCTTCAGGACGACCACGAGCGTCGGCGGGTGCGCGTCGAACCGCGCCCACACCTCGTCGGCGCCGGGCGGTGGGGCGAGCGGGTCGAGCAGCGCGACCTCGCCGCCCGAGGCGACGCACGTGGACGTGACGTACGGGTCCCAGCCCGCGTCCGGTGTCCAGTCGGGGTGCTCCGTGCGCCACAGCCAGAGCCCGTCGGCGACGTCCCGGAGCTCGTGCGCCATCTACGCGAGCAGCTGCTCGAACCGCTCGGCGTCCTCGAACGGGCCGATCACGGCGAGTCGGAACCCGTCTGCGAGCACCTCCCGTGCGACGCGCTGGACGTCCTCGGCCGTGACGGCGTCGAGCGCCGCCAGCACCTCCGTCGGCTCCGTCGCCTCGCCCTCGAGCACCTCGCGGCGCAGCCCGAACATGATCTGCCCGTGCGGGCTCTCGAGCTGGAGCACGAAGCGGCCCTTCGCGAAGTTGCGCGCCTTCTCGAGCTCGTCCGCCGGTACCGGCTCCGACGCGAGCAGGCGGAACTGCTCGACGATCGTGCTGATCGCGTCGTCGATCCGGTTGATGTCGACGCCCGACTGCGCGTAGAGCGAGCCGGTGTCGGTGTAGGAGTGGTTCGTGCCGAAGACGTAGTACGCGAGTCCGCGGCGCTCTCGCACCTCCGTGAAGAGGCGGGAGGACATGCCGCCGCCGAGCACCGTCGAGAGGAGCTGGAGCACGTAGCGGTCGGGGTCGCGCAGAGGGCGCGAGCGCACCCCGAGGACGAGGTGCGCCTGGTCGGAGGGCTTCGTGTGGACGCGGACGCGCGCGCCGTTCTCCGGGATGCGCACCGGCGTCGGCTCGCCCGTCTCGCGCGGCTCGACGTCGCCGAGCAGCTCCTCGAGGCGCGGCAGGAGACCGCCGCCGAGCTTCCCGCCGACGCCGACCACCATCCTGCTCGGCCGGTACCACCGGTCGACGTAGTCGAGGAAGGTCTCGCGCGTCGCGCCGCGCACGGTCTCCTTGCGGCCGATGATGTCCCAGCCGAGCGGCTGGTCGCCGTAGAGCAGGTTCTCGTACACGCCGCCGATGAAGTCGCGCGGTGTGTCGAAGTACATGTTCATCTCCTCGACGATCACGCCCTTCTCGCGCTCGATCTCCTCGGGGTCGAACTTCGACCGGCGAAGCATGTCGACGAGGACGTCGAGCGCGACGTCGCGCGTGTCGGCGGCACAGCGGACGTAGTAGCCGGTGTACTCCTTGCCGGTGAAGGCGTTGAACTCGCCGCCGATGGCGTCGATCTCGCCGGCGATGTCTCGAGCCGTCGGGCGGCGGTCCGTGCCCTTGAAGAACATGTGCTCCGCGAAGTGCGCGATCCCGTTCGTCTCGGCGGTCTCGTAGCGCGAGCCCGCGGCGAGCATCACGAAGCACGACACCGACTGCGCCTGCGGGACGGGGGCGGTGAGGACGCGCAGGCCGTTCGCGAGCGTGTGCCGTTCGAAGACCCCCACGGCGGCCATGCTATAGACGGCCCTGTGGCGGGCGAGAAGACACGCGCGGCGGTGGAAGCGCAGCCCGAGTGGCTCGCCCAGGTGCCGACGGACCGGCGGCTGCCGGAGGGCCGCGTCGCGTACGTCGGCTGCGGGACGTCGTTCCACGCGGCGCAGACGGCGGGGCCGGCTCTCGACGCGCTCGAGGCGGTGCTGCGGCCGCCGGAGGCCGAGGTCCTCGTCTGCGTCAGCCACGAAGGGGCGACCGCGCTGACGCTCGAGGCGGCGCGCGCGTTTCCGGGTGAGCGGTGGCTCGTGACGGGGAAGGCGGACAGCGAGCTCGGCCGCCTGTGCGAGGAGGTCGTCGTCGCGACGCCCGCCGTCGAGGAGAGCTACTGCCACACGGCGTCGTACACGTGCGCCGTCGCGGCGCTCGCGGCGCTCCGAGGCGAGAACGTGTCGTGGCTGTCTGACGCCGTCGCCGAGGCGCTCGCGGGGGAGCGGATCGCGGTCTCGGATCACGAGCGGTGGCTCGTCGCGGGCGCGGGACGAGATTGGCCGACGGCACAGGAGGCGGCGCTGAAGCTCCGCGAGGGCGCGCACGTCGCCGCCGAGGCGCACCTGCTCGAGGAGCTCCTGCACGGACATCTCGCCGCCGTCGACGAGGGCGTGCGCTGCTTCGTCCTCGAGGGCGAGGCGCGTGCGGCGGCGCGTGCCGGCGACGCGGTGCGGGCGCTGCGCGAGCTCGGGTGCGACGTCACGCTCGTGCCGACGCGTCACCCGGTCGTCGACATCGTGCCGTTCCAGCTGCTCACGATCGACCT
>DATMJW010000064.1:0-16733 GCA_035553355.1 Gaiellaceae bacterium
GAACGCGTGATCCTGCGGAAGAACACCGTCGTCGAGCGTGAGCAGATCCAGGCGCAGCTGCGGCGCGAGGAGCTCGAGCTCGACGCCGACCCGGCGGTCGACGACCGCATCACGCGCGACAGCGGCTGACGCTCGCCGAACGGCGTCGTACGGCAGAGGCCCCGTCTCGCACGGGTGTCTCTGCCTGCTCTACGGCGAAGGGGCTCACGAAAACGGGTCGCCGTCCTGCGCGTCGCGGCTCGCGAGGTAGAGCGCGACCCACAGCTGGCGCTGGCTGCTGAGGGCTTCGTCGATCACCTCGTCCTCCCGCAGCTGCCGGTCGAGGTTGGACAGCATGTCGACGATGAAGCGGCGCAGCTCCTCGTCCGTGGGCTCGTCGTCCACGCGACGAACCTACTGAAGCCGGCTCAGGCCGACAATGCGTTCAGCTTCTCCGTCAGCACCTCGAGCTCGCGTTCGGTGCGCTCGATCATCTGCTCGAGATCGCGCGTCATGTCGATGTCGAGGGCGTTCGCCGCCGCCTCGAGCGCGACCTGCGTCTGCTTGCACGTCGCGAGCAACAGGATCAGCATGCTCCTCGCCTGCTTGAGCGACTCGCGTTCGTCCATCGTGGGAGTCTATGCGCTGTCGCGGACGAGCACAGAGAGGATCTCGATGGAGGATGGCCTTCAAGACGAACGGCAGGTCGATGCTGCGCACAAGCAGCCGCTGTTCCGAGACGTGAACGAGAAGGTGCGGCTGATCACGGCCGCCTTCAGCGGCAGTTCGCGGGAACTCGTCATCACCTGCGAGTGCGCGTCCATCGACTGCGCCGACACGATCTACCTCACGCCGGACGCGCACGACGCCGTGCGTCGGAACCCGCTCCGCTTCATCGTCCGCCCCGGCCACGTCTTCCCCGAGGTCGAGTACGTCGTCGAGGAAGCCGGGACGTACGTCGTCGTCGAGAAGTTCGGCGCTGCCGTCCCGATCGCGGAGGCGCTCGCGCCCGACCGCGACGCGCGCTGACGCACTGGGTCCGCCGCGTCACAGCGGCTGTGCGACGACGCCGGCCGCGGCGCCCCCCTCCCGCGCAGCCCGGACGAGCGCGACGAAGCGCGACGCCGGGAACGCGGGCCCTGGATCCCAGTGGTCGGAGCGGCCGAACGCTTCCCCGACCGCCGCGTGCCCCGTGATGCCGCGCCGACGCGAGCGGAGCTCGGCGGCCGACAGCCACACCGCCGGAAGCCGG
Organism: Gaiellaceae bacterium; assembly: GCA_035553355.1. Taxonomy (GTDB): domain Bacteria; phylum Actinomycetota; class Thermoleophilia; order Gaiellales; family Gaiellaceae; genus Gaiellasilicea. The sequence goes on from DATMJW010000064.1 coordinate 1,232, forward strand.
TGGCGCTCGCAGATCTCCGCGACGAGCGCGGCCGAACGCGCGAGCACGGCGCGCGAGTAGGCGTCGTCCCACTCACGCCGCGTCTGCGCCGCGCGGCCTGCGAGCTCGACGTGGATCCCGTTCGCGTTCGCCCCCGGAGCGCCCCACGCGACGTCCTCCTCGCGCACGCACTGCACGACCGAGTCGGCGTCGACGCAGTAGTGCGCCGACACGCGCGCACGCCGGTCGGCGAACCAGCGGGCGCACGCCTCCGCCGCATCCGCGCGCTCGTCGATCTCCATCGTGTGCACGACGACGAGCTCGATCTCGCGCCGCCCGCCCCGCGTGACGTGCGGGCTCGGTACGAAGCTGTCTGCCACGGCCGTCCTCCTCCACTCGGGCCGCAGCGCCTCCGGAACGTGCGCAGCTTCTCGCGCGCGCGGCGCGAGCGCAAGGGCTAGGAGATCAGCTCGCGCCGCAGCGCGATCGCGACCGCCTGCGTCCGCGTGGCCGCGCCGAGCTTCGCCATCGCGACACCGATCTGGGTCCGCGCCGTGTCGGGCGAGATGAAGAGCGCCTTGCCGATCGTCTCGTTCGAGTGCCCGTCCGCGAGGAGCCGGAGCACGTCGCGCTCCCGCGGCGTCAGGCGGACTGCGCCGTTCGAGTCGCGGATGACGACGTCCGCGAGGCCCGGGTCGATGTAGGTGCCGCCGTTCCGGACCGTGTCGAGCGCCCGGATGAGCGCGTCGAGCGGCGCGTCCTTCAGCACGAACCCGCGCGCGCCGGCGTCGAGCGCCTCGGTCAGCACTGCCGCGTCCGCGTACCCGGAATAGACGAGCGCGGCACACTGGGGCGTCGAGCGGGCGACGCGGCGGACGACCGCGGCCCCGCCGAGTCGCGGCATCCGCGCGTCGAGGAGAGCGAGCTCCGGCCGCTGCGATTCGACGAGCGCGACCGCCTCCTCCCCGTTCTGCGCGCGACCGACGACGCGGAACCCGTGCCCTTCGAGGAACCGCGACACGGTCTCGAGAACCGGCGGGTGGTCGTCGGCGACGACGCAGGTGACGGAGGTCTCCACGGCCGGGTTGTCGTCCGGCCGACCCCGATCTTGAGGGGCAGCCGAGGCTCAAGTGGCGGCGGCCGCGGACGATGACGCGGCCATGCACACCGTCGCTGCGCGGCTCACGGACGAAACGCGGCTCGAGCTGCTCGCGCGGCTGCTCGACCTCGCAACGGGCGAGCTCGACCCGGACGAGCTGCTCGCGCAGGCAGCCGCCGCGCTCGCCGACGCCATTGGTGACGTCACGGTGACCTACGTCGACGTGCTGCCGGGGCCGTCCCTGCGGCCGCGGCACACGACCGACCCGCAGCTCGCGGGGGAGCCCGTGCCGCTCATCCCGGCGACGCTCGACGCGCTCCAGGTCGGTCCCATGGTGATCGAGGACGTCCGTGACGAGCCGTGGCTGCGGGAGTCGTGGCCGGACCTCGAGCGGCGGCGAGTGCGCGCCGCCGTCGACGTCCCCCTCCACCGCGACGGCGAGCTGCACGCGATCGTCTGGTTCAACTCGAGCGAGCCGCGGCGCTGGACGCCGGAAGAGATTCACGTCCTCACGCAGGTGACGCAGCAGCTGTCGCTGATCCTCGAGCGCGCCGAGGACGGCGAGCGGCGGCGGCGCGCGGACGAGGCGCTGCGGCGCCGCGACGCGATCCTGGCGGCGATCAGCGTCTCCGCGGAGGAGCTGCTCGTCGCGTCCGACTGGCGCTCCGCCGCCGGCGCGCTCGTCGAGCGCCTCGGTGAGGCGATCGGCGCGAGCCGCGCGTACCTCTTCGAGAACAGCACGGCGCCCGACGGCGACCTCCTGACGTCGCAGCTCGTCGAGTGGGTGGCACCCGGGATCGCGCCCGAGCTGCACAACCCGGCGCTGCAGAACATGTCGTTCCGAGCGAACGGGCTCGACCGCTGGCTCGACGTCGTCGGCGGGAACCGCCCGTTCGGCGTCGACGTCCGCGATCTGACGCCGCGCGAGCAGGAGTTCTTCGGTGTCCAGGGGATCCGCTCGTTGATGACGGTGCCGATCTTCGTCGACGGCGCGTGGTGGGGCTTCGTCGGCTTCGACGACTGCACCTCGGAGCGCGAGTGGAGCGCTGCGGAGACCGATGCGCTCCGGCTCGCGGCGAGCGTCGTCGCCGCCGCGATCACGCACGAGCGGGCCGACCGCGTCCTGCGCGAGCAGGAGCAGAAGCTCCGCGCGGTCTTCGAGGCCGCGCTCGACGCGATCTTCATCACGGACGAGGACGGCACGTACATCGACGTCAACGCCGCCGCCGCCGAGCTCCTCGGTGTGCCGCGCGAGGGCATCGTCGGCAAGAACGTCCGCGACTTCCTCCCCGAGGAGGAGCTCCCGACGTTCGAGCCGTACTGGCTGCGGTTCACGGAGTCGGACGGGGGTCTCGAGTGCTGGCGCTCCCGCCGGGCCGACGGGACGATCCTCGAGGTCGAGGCGTCGACGCGGCCCAGGTTCCTCCCCGGGCTCAACATCGCGTTCCTGCGCGACGTCACGCAGCGGCGCCGCCTCGAGCGGGAGCTCGTGAACGCGCAGAAGCTCGACAGCCTCGGGCGCCTCGCCGGCGGCGTCGCCCACGACTTCAACAACCTGCTGACCGCGATCGGCGGCTATACCGAGCTGCTGCTCGACCGCGTCCGCGGCGACGCCGCGTTCGAGCACGACCTCCGCCAGATCGAGCTCGCAGCCGCGCGTGCGGCGCAGCTGACGCGGCAGCTGCTCGCGTTCGCGCGGAAGCAGGTGCTGCAGCCGGTCGTCGTCGACCTGAACGAGGTGCTCGACGACCTGCAGCCTCTGCTCACGCGCGTCGTCGGCGAAGACGTCGCGCTCGAGCTGCGACGCGCGGCGCAGCCGCTCGCGGTGCTCGCCGATCCCGGGCAGCTCGAGCAGGTACTCGTCAACCTCGCGTTGAATGCACGCGACGCGATGCCGACCGGCGGTGTGCTCACGATCACGACGTGTGTCGACGGCGACGCCGTCGCACTCGAGGTCGCCGACACCGGCGAGGGCATGGACGACGAGACGCAGCTGCGGGCGTTCGAGCCGTTCTTCACGACGCGTCCCCAAAGCGTCGGTCTCGGGCTCGCGTCCGTCTACGGCATCGTCTCGCAGAGCAACGGCAGCGTGACGGTGACGAGCGAGCCGGGGCGCGGCTCGACGTTCCGCGTCGAGCTGCCGCGCGTCGTCGCCGACGCCGCGGACGGCGCGGGCGGCGGCCCGAGCGGCGCCGCAGAGGCCGCGACGATCCTCCTCGTCGAGGACGAGGACGTCGTGCGCGCGCTCGCCGAACGCGTGCTCGAGCGGCGGGGTTACCGCGTGATCTCGTGCGCCGACGGCTCGGCCGCGGTGGAGGCGGCAGCGGCGCACGACGGCGCGATCGACCTGCTGCTCACCGACGTCGTGATGCCGGGGCTGCGCGGTCCGGACGTCGCAGCGCGCGTGCGCGCGCAGCGGCCGGACGTCAAGGTCCTCTACATGTCCGGCTACGCCGAGGAAGCCCTCCTCGGCCTGGCGGACGAGGAACTGATCGAGAAGCCGTTCGCGATCGACGAGCTCGCCGCGCGGGTCGAGACGATGCTCCGCGCGGGCGGGTAGAATCCCGCCACCACGCGGGCGTAGCTCAGTTGGTAGAGCATCAGCTTCCCAAGCTGAGGGTCGTGGGTTCGAGCCCCATCGCCCGCTTCTCACGAAACCCCTGCCTGAAGCCATCTCGCCTCGGCGCCGAAGCCGAGTGAACCGAAGCGCGCGGGCCGGCGAACAGAATCGTGACGGCGCTGCGGGGTCCGAGGACGCCGCGCACGTCCACGCGAGCAGCCGCTGGTCACGCCCGGTTGCCTGCGTGGGCCGAGGTGTCGCTGGTCATGCCCGACACCTCGGCCGAAAATGAGCCGCGGGCCGACGTCGTGCCGCGGCCGCAGGGCGGGGCTACTGCCCGAGCGCTGCGCGGATCGTGTTCGCGTTCACCGCGTCCTTCCGCACCAGCTTGACCTCTGCGATGTCGGCAGCCTCGTCCGAGCGATCGGTGCCCGACAGCATGACCACCTGGATGTCCGGAAGCGCGCTCTTGATGTGGAGCGTCGCCGTCACGCCGTCCATGCGCGGCATGCCGAAATCGATGAAGACGACGTCCGGACGAAGCTCCTTCGCGAGCGCGACGGCCTCCGTCCCGTCGGAGGCCTCGCCGACGATCTCCGCATCGGACAGCGCCTCCGCGACGGTCGCGCGCACGTACGCGCGGAACGACGGTTCGTCGTCGACGAGCAGGACTCTCACCGAGCACCCGGCCCCGCATCGAGCCGAAGCCGCGGTCTGAGCGGACACGTGATCGGATGGCCCACCGCCCGCTGCCGCCTTCTACGGCCTCTCCGCGATCGTCGCGCCTCGCGTCGTCGCCTTCTCGACGACGTCGTACCCGTCGCCGGCGTCGACGACCCGCTCGGTCTCACGCGCCGCGTGCCCCGGCACGACGACGAACAGCCGGTCTTCCGCGCGCACGCGCTGGTACGCGTCGCGCGCGATCGTGATCCGGTCTGCGCACGAGTCGTCCCCGCACTCGCAGACGACGCTCAACTCCCTCTCGGCCGGCCGGTGCTCGTCGACGATCGACTCGACCTGGTCGTTGACCTCGCGAAAGAACGTTTCGTTCAGTGCGACGCGGCGGTCGCGCTCGGCGTCGGACATCTACCCCTCCTGCCTGTCGCCGGGCGCAAGCGCCTCGGTGATCACACCGGCCTCACCGATCTTCTCGACGACGACGTACCCGTCGAAGCGCTGCACGACCTTCCCGTGCGGCCCCGCGTTCACCTCGTGGCCGACCACGTTGAGGAACGTGCGCGGGTTCGCGCGGACGGCCTCGTACTCGTCGAGCGCGAGCCGGACGATTTGGGTACAGCTCGTGTCTGCGCACTCGCAGAGGAACGGCACCGGCTCGACGCCGGCGCGAACGCCCGCCGCCTCGATCTCCTCGTTGGCCGCGCGGAACGCCGAGTCGTTACGCGCAACGCGTTCGGCGGACATGTCCATGACGAGACCATCCCCGTCGCACCGCGCCGGAAACGCGACGGCCGGCGGGTGCCCTCAACCGGCCGCCTCGCGCTGCGCGCAGATGACGATCTCTGCGTCGTCGCGCGACATCTCGACGCGGACGGCGATGCCGAGGTCGGCGACGAGGCTCTGCCAGCGCCGGGAGAGGCCGTAGCCGATGATCGTCGGCGCCACGATCACGAGGAGCGCCGCCTGCAGCGTCTCCGCGACCTCTCGCGTCGTCTCCGCGACGCCGGCGATGTCGTCGTCGGTGAGCGCGTTCAGATCGAGATCCGTGTGGTCGACGAGGATCACCATCCCCGGGCGGAAGCGGGGGTCGTCGACCAGCGTGTGGATCATCCGCTCGAACCCGTCGAGCGTCGCCCGCCCCGCGGTCACGAGCGTCACGTCCGCAGGCGGGGCACCGAAGTCGATCCGGAACTCCACGGCGGGATGATGCGATAGATCGCCGCGGCGCGCGGTCATACCCGCTGCAGACGACGAAGGGGGCGCCGTCAAGCCGCCGGCGGGCGGCGAAGCGTGCGGAACGTGATCGAGTAGCGGAGCTCCCGCGTCGGCGGGATCGAGTGCTGCCACGACGTCCGCGCCGGCCCGTCGAGCACGTAACCGGAGCGCGGCTCGGTCACGACCTCCCAGACGCGCCGTGCCTCCCCCTTTCCCCGCTGGAAGCGAAGGCGGGCGCTGCCGCCGAGCGAGAGGCCGACGACCTTCCCGAAGGCCGGTGCGTCGCGGTGCCAGCCGATCGTCGAGCCGGGCGGATACCGCTGCACGAGCGCTTCGACGAGTGCTTCCGCCTCCACCCCGGCGAGCTCCGCCGCCCGCGCCCGCGGAGCCTCGAGCCATTCGGGGAGCGGCTCGCCCGGCAGCGGCGTGCGCGACTCGTAGCTGTAGTCGAGGCCGTAGTGGCGCGCCGTCCGTCTCGCCGCCTGCCCATGGAGGACGATCGGGTCGAAGCGGAGCTCCTCGAAGATCGCAAGCAGCCCCGCCTCGTCCTCCACGTCGAGCACGTCCGGCCGGTAGACGAGCCCCTCCGGCACCTCCTGCGGCGCGCGTGCCACCGCGCTAGCTCGACCGCGCGAGCTCCTCCATCTCCGCGGAGTAGCGGCCGGCGACCGCCGCGCTGTTGCAGCGCGCGCGGAGTGCGAGGAACGACTGCCCGGCCTCCACGTTGTCGGCGGAGCCGCCCCACGCCGCGAGCGCCGGCGCCTGCAGCGCACGGCCGTACGAGAACGACAGCACCCACGGCTGCGGCCCGAGCGAGTTGATCGCGTTCAGGTTCTCGCTCGCCTGCTCGTTGCCCTGGCCGCCGGAGAGGAAGACGATCCCGGGCACCGCCGCGGGGACGTGCTCGCGGAAGCAGCGGATCGTCCACTCCGCGACCTCCTGTGCGCTCGCCTGCGTCGGGCACCCCTTCCCGGAGATGACCATGTTCGGCTTCAGGAGGATCCCCTGCAGGTCGACGCGCTGGAGCCACAGCTCGTGGAAGACCGCGCGCAGCGTCCGCGAGGTCGCGTCGTAGCAGGTCTCGATGTCGTTGTCCGCGTCCATCAGCACCTCGGGCTCCACGATCGGCACGAGCCCCTGCTCCTGGCAGAGGGCGGCGTACCGCGCGAGGGCGTGGGCGTTCGCGTGGATGCAGCGGTCGCTCGGGATCCCGTCGCCGATCGTGATCACGGCGCGCCACTTCGCGAAGCGCGCGCCGAGGGCCGAGTACTCCTCGAGCCGCTCGCGCAGTCCGTCGAGGCCCTCCGTGACCTTCTCGCCGGGCGCACCCGCGAGGTCCTTCGCGCCGAGGTCGACCTTGATCCCGGGGACGATGCCGCGGGCGGCGAGGAGCTGCGGGAACGGCGTCCCGTCGCTCGCCGACTGGCGGATGGTCTCGTCGTAGAGGATGACGCCGCTCACCCACTCCTCGAGCGAGGGCGTCGTGAAGAGCATGTCGCGGTAGGCGCGGCGGTTCTCCTCGGTCGACTCGAGGCCGATCGCGTCGAACCGCTTCTTGATCGTGCCGGAGCTCTCGTCGGCGGCGAGGATCCCGCGGTTTCCGGCGACGAGCTCGAGGGCGGTCGCGTGAAGGTCAGCGGCCATCACGGCCTCCTTTCAAGATGCTGGGTAGCTTGCTCAACGGGTGGTAGGCGTGGATGCGGCGAATCGTGCCCGAGCGCGACCGCATCACGATCGACTCGGTCTCGACGCCGACGGCCGAGGCGCGAACGCCCCGGAGGAAGACGCCGCTCGTGACGCCCGTGGCGGCGACGAAGACGTTGTCGCTCGCGACGAGGTCATCCTGCGTGAGCACGCGGTCGAGCTCGTACCCCGCAGTGACGAGCGCCTGCCGCTCCTCGTCGTTCCGCGGCCAGAGCCGGCCCTGGAGGGCGCCTCCGGTGCACTTGATCGCAGCGGCGGAGATGACGCCCTCGGGCGTCCCGCCGATGCCCATCAGGAGGTCGACGCCGGTGAACGCCTGTGCGGCGGCGATCGCCGGGGCGACGTCGCCGTCGCGGATCAGGTTCACGCGCGCTCCCGACTCGCGGAGCTCCGCGATCAGCGCGTCGTGGCGCTCCCGCTCGAGGACGACGACGGTGACGTCGCGGACGTCCATCCCCTTCGCCTCCGCGACCGCACGCACGTTCTCGGTCGGGCTCTTGGTGATGTCGATCGCACCTGCCGCCTCGGGACCGACGGCGATCTTGTCCATGTAGAGGGCAGCGCCGGGGAAGAACATCGTCCCGCGCTCGGCCACCGCGATCACCGCGATCGCGTTCGGCTGCCCGAGCGCCGTCAGGCGCGTCCCCTCGAGCGGGTCGACCGCGACGTCCACCTCGGGGCCGCGGCCGCTGCCGACGCGCTCGCCGTTGAAGAGCATCGGCGCCTCGTCCTTCTCGCCCTCGCCGATCACGACGACGCCGTCCATCTCGACAGTGCCGAGCATCAGGCGCATGGCGTCGACGGCGGCCTGGTCGGCCGCCTCCTTCTGCCCCCGCCCCACCCAGCCGGCGGCCGCCATCGCGGCCGACTCGGTGACGCGGACGAGCTCGAGGGCGAGGTTTCGGTCGGGGGCGGCGCTCACTGCGCCGCGAATCCTACGGGGCGGTCGGCGCTGCGTCCCGGTTCAGGCGGCGTCGCGGAGCGCGGCGATCTCGCGGGCGACCGCCAGGCGGTCGAGCGCCTCGGTCTCGAGCTCCTTCACGCGCTCCGGGCGGAGCCCGAGCCGGCGGCCGACCTCAGCGAGCGACTGCGGCTCGTCGGCACCCTCGACGCCGAAGCGCAGCTCGATGATCTCGCGCTGCTGCTCCGGGAGGTCGTCGAGCGCGCGGCGGAGCGCCTGCTCGCGGAAGCTGACGTGCAGCTCCTCCTCGGGGGGTGCGGACTCGCCGCCGACGAGATCGCCGAACGAGGCGCCGGCCTCGTCGCCGACCGGCCGGTCGAGGCTCGTGACGGTCCGCGCGACCTCCCGCACCTGCTTCACGTGCTCGAGCTTCATCTTCGCCCCGCGCGCGATCTCCTCGAGCGTCGGCTCGCGGTCGAGCTTCTGGCGCAGCTCGCGCTCGACGCGCGCGATCTTCTGCTCGCGCTGAACGACGTGCGTCGGCACCCGGATCGTCCGCGCCTTGTTCGCGACACCGCGCTGGATCGCCTGCCGGATCCACCACGTCGCGTACGTCGAGAACTTGTAGCCCTTGCGCCAGTCGAACTTCTCGACGGCGCGGATCAGCCCGATGATGCCCTCCTGGATCAGGTCGAGGAGCGTCAGCTCGTGCCCCTGCCACTTCTTCGCGATCGAGACGACGAGCCGCAGGTTCGAGTTCACCATCAGCTCCTTCGCCGCCTCGTCGCCGCGCTCGACCCGCTTCGCGAGCGCGACCTCCTCCGCGGGCGTGAGGAGGCGGTAGCGGCCCATCTCGTTCAGGAAGAGCTGCAGGGCGTCCGTCGTCGAGTGCGTCACCTCGCCGTTCACGATCCGAGGTCCGTCGGCCGCCGCCCGGCCGCAGTCGTCGGTGACGTCGATCCCGCGTTCGTCGAGCTCGTCGTACAGCGCGGCCGTCTCGACCTCGTCGAGCTCGGCGGTCTGGACGAGCGTGTCGACCTCGGAGAGGCCGACGCAGGCGCTGTCCTCGAGCCGGTCGAGGAACGCGCGCACGTCGTCTGGGAGCAGGACGCTCACACACGGCTCCTGCCCGGTCGGACGCCGAGGCTAACGCCCTACATGCGTTCCGGCGCCTCGACTCCGACGAGATCGAGGCAGCGGAAGAGCACGGCCTTCGTCGCGGTGCAGAGCGCGAGCCGGAACGGCTGCTCGTCCGTGCCGAGCACCTTGTGCCGCGTGTAGAAGCGGTGGAAGTCGTCGGCGAGCCGGATCGCGTAGTTCGGCACAGCCTGCGGGCCGCGCCGCACCGCCGCCTCGGCGACGAGCGCCGGGAACTCCGCGAGCCGCTTCACGAGCTCCCGCTCCTCGTCCGCGAGCGCGCCCGCTGCCTCCGCCGCCGCCTCCGCACCGTCCGCGTTCCGGAGGATCGACGCGATCCGCGCGTGCGCGTACTGGACGTAGTAGACGGGATTCTTCTGACTCCGCTCCGCTGCGAGGTCGACGTCGATCTCGATCGTCTGGTCCGGGCCGCGGTTGACGAGGAACCAGCGGGCGGCGTCGACCCCGACCTCGTCCATGAAGTCGTCGAGGAAGACGACGTCGCCGCGACGCTTCGACATCTTCGTCGCGGCGCCGCCCCTCGTCAGGTGGACGAGCTGGTAGAGCAGCACCTCGACGCGGGCGGGGTCGTAGCCGAGCATCCGTGCGATCGCGGCGTACCAGAGGCGCGTGCCGTGGTGGTCGGCGCCGAGCACGTAGATCGCGCGGTCGAAGCCGCGGTCGAGCTTGTCGGCGAGGTAGACGACGTCGGCCGCGCGGTAGGTGGGGGCGCGCGTGTCGGACTTGACGAGGACGCGGTCGTCGTCGTCGCCGTAGCGCGCGGAACGAGCCCAGAGCGCGCCGTCACGCTCGTAGGTGTCGAGCCGCGGCAGGAACTCCGGGAGCCGCTCCTCGAGGGCGCTCTGCCGCGCCCAGCCGTCGAAGCGGATCCGGAACCGCTCGAGCGTCGCCTCGATGCGGTCGCGCATCGCCGGGACGGGGTCACCGTCGAGCTTCGCGAGCTCCGCGACGTAGGCGCCGTGGTAGCCGTCCTCGGGCGGGTCCTCCCCGCGCCGAGCCGCCTCCACGGACGCGCGGAAGCGATCCATCTGCGCTCCCGCGTCGTTGTAGTAGTACTCACGCTCCACCTCGTGGCCGGCGAACTCGAGCAGCCGGGCGACCGCGTCCCCGTAGGCGCCGTTGCGAGCGGAGGCGACCGTGATCGGCCCGGTCGGGTTCGCGGAGACCATCTCGACCTGCACGCGCTCGCGCACCGGGGCCGAGCCACCTCCGTAGGCGTCGCCCGCGTGGAGCGCCTCCGCGAGCGCCCGCGCGAACCAGCCGTCGGCGAGGCGGAGGTTGACGAAGCCCGGCCCAGCGACCTCCGCCGACTCGACGTCCTCGTGCTCGACGAGCTGCGCGGCGAGCTCCTCCGCGATCGCGCGCGGTTGCTGCCGACGGGAGCCCGCGAGCTTCAGCGCGACGTTCGTGGCGTAGTCGCCGTGCGAGGGGTCCCCCGGCCGCTCGAGCTCCACGGCCACCCCCGCCGCCGCGCTCGCGGCCGCCTCGAGGCGCCGGAGCGCCTCCGGCCCCACGCGTGCCTCCGTCGCCTCGCTCATCGGCTTGTACTGTACGGGCGTGGACGACGAGGGTTCCGAGCGGCAGATCAACATCCACATCGAGCCGGCAGACCTCGTCGGGACGTACGCGAACTTCGCGAACATCTCGTTCTCCGACTACGAGTTCACGATGACGTTCGCCCGGCTCGACCACGAGGCGCAGGAGGGCGACATCCCCGGCGTCGTCGTCTCGCGGATCAACATGTCGCCGAAGTTCGCGAAGGAGCTCCTGGACGCGCTCAACGACTCGTGGTCGAAGTACGCGACGGTGAAGGGGATCCAGGACCTCCCCGAGTACGGCGGCGGCGAGCTCTAGCGCCGCGCATAGGCGCGGGCGGTCGCGACCCGCTCGACGAGCGTGGGATGCGTCCCCCGCACGAGGTGGAGCAACCGCGGCGGCTCCGGGTCGGCGAGGCTCGTGCCGACGAACCGCCGGTAGAGCGCCTGCGCCGACTCCGGGTCGTCGGTGACGCGCAGAGCAGCCCAGTCCGCCTCCCGCTCGTAGCGGCGGGAGATCGCCGAAGCGACCGGGAGCAACGCGAGCTGGAGCAGCACGAGCACGAGGGCCGCGAGCGGGAGCGCCGACGGTTCTCGCAGCGGCACGAGACGCGTCAGCAGCCACAGGCAGGGGAGCGCGAGCAGGCAGAACCAGGCGACGCCCTTCCAGAGGTGGTCCCGCGCGACGTGCGCGAGCTCGTGCGCCGCCACGAAGCGGACCTCGCCCCTCCCGACGCCGGGCTCGAGCAGCGTGTCCCAGAGGACGACGCGCGTCGTCGGCCCCGCGCCGATCGCCTCGGCGTTGACCGCGCGCGTCCGCTCCTTCGCCTTGCGCACCTCGACCTCCACCCGCTCGAGCCCGAGCTGCGCGCCGAGGCCGCGCACCTCGGCGGCGAGCTCCCGGTCGGCCAGCGGCCGCAGCCGCGGCGAGAGCACCGTCGGGTAGACGAGCGCGTAGCCGACCGCGATCGCTGCGGCCGCAGCCCAGAGCCCGAGCCAGGTACCACGCCGCAGCCGCCGCGCGACGACGACGACCGCCGCGCCCGCCACCGCCGCGAGCGCGAGCTCCGCGAGCGTCGTCGACCACGGCTGCGCGACGTACCGGACGTAGTCGAGGTCCGAGACGTCGTAGCGGCGGCGCCACCACTGCCCGGCGAGGCGGAACGGGAGCGCGGCGAGCCAGAGCGTCGAGAAGACGAGCGCCCCGAGGAGCGCGCCGCGCGCCACGAGCGGCGCCCGCACGTCCGGCCGCCGCCGCGCGACGAGCCACAGCGCGAGCACCTGCGCGACAAGGGCGCCGATCCAGAGGAGCGCGAGGCCGCGCGCGTACCGTTCCGCGCGCGGAACCTCGCGCGCGCCGAAGGCGTCCGCCACGCGCACGTCCGGGAGATCGACCTCCGGTACCTGCGTGCGCCACAGCAGGGCCGCCGCGACGAGCCATCCCGCGGCTAGGGTCGCGCCGGCGGCAATGCGGATCGCGGTCATCTCGGACATTCACGCAAATCTCCACGCGCTCGACACGGTCCTGGCGGCGGTCGACGACGAGGGCGTCGACGAGGTGTGGTGCCTCGGCGACCTCGTCGGCTACGGCCCGAGCCCGAACGAGTGCGTGTCGCGCGTGCGCGAGCGCACGTCTCTCTGCCTCGTCGGGAACCACGACCTCGCGGTGCTCGACCGGATCGACCTCGACCTCTTCGTCGGGCCCGCGGGCGAGGCGGCCCGGTGGACGCAGACGATCCTCACCGACGATGCCCGAAGGTTCCTGCTCACGCTCGAGGCCGCCGGCGCGCGTGAGCGCGTGGCGCTCGCGCACGGCAGCCCCCGCGACCCGGTGTGGGAGTACGTCCTCGACGACGCCGCGGCTGCGGCGGCGTTCGCGGCGGTCGACGAGCCGCTGGTCCTCGTCGGCCACAGCCACGTCGCGCTCGAGATCTCCCTCGCGGACGGGTCGCTTCGGGGCGGCGCGGCCGCGGACGGCACCGTCGTCGAACTGGACGACGCGCGACGCCTCCTCAACCCCGGGTCGGTGGGGCAGCCGCGCGACGGCGATCCTCGTGCGGCGTGGCTCGTGATTGACACGGAGGCGGCACGGGCAACGTTCCGCCGTACCGAGTACCCCGTCGAGCGAACGCAGGCGGAGATGCGGAACGCGGGCCTGCCAGAGGTTCTCGCGGCGCGTCTCGAGCACGGCGCGTAGCTCGACCCGACGGAGGAGCGAACGTGGCGGAACTGACGAATCTCGAGACGAAGCTGGGCGAGGTGATCGGCCTCGCGATGGCGTCACAGGTCTCCATCGACCGGATCTCGAAGCTCGCGAAGAACCAGAAGGACCTGACGAAGCAGCTGCAGCAGATGCGCAAGGAGGCAGAAGCGGGCGAGAAGGCGGCGACGCAGCTCGCGGCGTCCTTCGACGGGAAGAAGAGCAAGATCCTCGCCGAGGCGCGCAACGTGAAGAAGAAGGGCGGCGAGATGCTGAAGACGTATCTCGACAAGGACGCGGACCTGCTGGACGGCCTCGAGTTCATGACGATGGCCGAGGCGGGCGAGGTCGGCCACTGGCAGGTGCTCGAGCAGATGAACAAGAAGGCGAAGCACCCGGGCATCCGTGCGCTCACGCGCGAGCAGCTCGCGATCCAGAAGCGGCACCTGCGCGAGGTCATGCTCGCCTCGACGACCGTCGCGGCGCAGGAAGACCCGAACGAGGAGGGGTAGGCGCTGCGCCGTCTCGCCCTTCTCGCCGCCGCGGCGCTCGCCCTCGGCGGGTGCGGCGGAGCCGACCAGCCGGAGCCGCAGCCGGAGGCGGCGCCGCGCCTGCCGGCCGCCCTCGCGAGCTCGCTCGCCGAGCGCAGCGACTCGGTCGCGGCGTTGCTCGAACAGGGCGACGACTGCGCTGCGCGCGAGGAGGCGGAGCGACTGCAGCAGCAGACGATCGACGCCGTCAACTCCGGCCGCGTGCCGCCGGCCTATCAGGAGGAGCTGACCGGCGCCGTCGGCTCGCTGCTCGCGTCGATCGACTGCGTCGAGGAGGAGCCTGCAGAGGAGGCACCGGCGACGACGGCCGCGGAGCCGGAACAGGACGAGGAGGACGAAGCCGACGCGCCCGCAGAGGACGACGAGGCGGAGAAGCCCGAGAAGAAGCCGAAGAAGCAGAAGGGCGAGAGTCCCGGCAAGAGCAAGGGGAAAGGCAAAGGCAAGGGCAAGGGCAACAACTCCGACGACGCATCCGAGGACGACGACGCGCCTGCCCCGCCGCCACCGACGGACGACGACGAGGACGAGGAGGAGGAGCCGCCTCCTCCGACGACCGCGCCGCCGACGACGACCACCGCGCCGCCGGGGACGACGGAGACCGCACCGTGACGGAGACCGTCCTCGGCGACCGCTACCGGCTCGAGCGGACGCTCGGGCACGGCGGCATGTCGACCGTCCACCTCGCACTGGACACCCTGCTCGACCGCACCGTCGCGGTGAAGGTCCTCGCGGACCGCTTCGGCGAGGACGACGAGGTTCGTCCGCGCTTCCTGCGCGAGGGTCGGCTCGCTGCGAAGCTCGCGCACCCGAACGTCGTCCGGGTTTTCGACAGCGGCGAGGAGGACGGGCGGCCCTACATCGTGATGGAGCTCGTCGACGGCGAGCCGCTGTCGCGCGAGCTCGAGCACCGCCATGCGCTCCCGCCGGAGGAGGTCGCGACGCTCGGTCGGCAGGCGGCGGCAGGGCTGGCGCACGTCCACGCCGCGGGGCTCGTGCACCGCGACGTGAAGCCGCAGAACCTCGTGCGGCGCGACGACGGGCTGCTCAAGCTCGTCGACTTCGGCATCGCGCGCGCCGAGACCGGCAACACGATCACGCAGGAGGGGACGCTCCTCGGCACGGCCGCGTACATGGCGCCGGAGCTCGTCGCAGGCGACCGCGCCACCACCGCGGTCGACGTCTATGCGCTCGGCGCCGTCCTCTACGAGCTGCTGACCGGGCGCCCGCCGCGCCAGATCTCGTCGCTCGAGGACCTCGCTTCCGACGAGCCGATCCCGCACCCGGCGGAGCTCGCGCCTGATGCTCCGCCCTCGCTCGTCGACGCCATCTGGGCCTGCCTCGACCGCGACCCGGCGCGGCGGCCTTCCGCGGACGCGCTCGCCGGCGCGCTCGTCGCGGTCGGGGAGGAGCACGCGCAGGCGACGATCGCGGCTCCGGCGACGACCGAGACCGTCGTGCGGCGGCCGGAACGCGCTGCGCGCATCCCTCCGCGACGCGGTCGCCGGCTCGGGCCGATCCTGGCGGCGGTCACCGCCGCGGCCGTGCTCGCCGCGCTCGGCGCCGCGATGCTCGCGGGCGGTGACGGCGACGGCGCGACGGCCGGCGGCGCCGACACCCCGCAGGTGCAGCCGGTGCCCCAGGCGGAGACGCCGGAGGAAGAGGCGCGGAACCTCTCCGACTGGCTGCGCGAGAACGCGCGCTAGGCCGGCCGACGAGGGCTCGGCCGACTAGGCCGGGAGCGCCGCGACCGACGCGGGCGCGTCGGCGGCCGGCGGCGTCGACGCGGCCCCGCTCTCGGCCCCGAAGGTGATGCCTTCGCGGCCGAGCGCCAGCTGCACCTCTTCGCGCGCCTTGTAGATCCGCCACTTGACGGTCGCGAGCGTGATCTCGAGCGAGTCCGCGATCTCGGTGTACGAGAGCCC
>DATMJW010000065.1:0-5979 GCA_035553355.1 Gaiellaceae bacterium
CGCGGTGATCGACGAGGGCATGGGCGAAGAGGTCCGCGTCACCGTGATCGCGACCGGCTTCGGCACCCGCCACCGCCGGCGGCAGCGGGCGGAGGTCGGCGTCGCGCCGATCGGAACCGCACCCGATGCACCCGCACGCGACCGCGGCCCGAGCGACAGCGAGCTCGAGATCCCGTCGTTCCTGCGCGAGGACTAGCGCGCGTTTGGTTTTCGCGGCAGGCGGAACACACCGCCTGCCCTCTTGGCTCGCTTGCCCGGCGAGCCTAGGAGACCCGGTCCGGCGCCTCGACTCTCGCAGTCGGGGCGCCGTGCTTTTTCGACGGGTTCTGCGGCATGCGACTGATGCCCCTTGCGCGGTCACGACGCTAGAGTCCGGCGCGTGCAGACGCTGCTCCGGACACCGCTCCACGACCGCCATCGCGCGGCCGGGGCGCGCCTCGTTCCGTTCGCGGGATGGGAGATGCCGGTGCAGTACGAGGGCGTCATCCCGGAGCACCGCGCGGTCCGCACCGACTGCGGCGTGTTCGACGTCTCCCACATGGGTGAGTTCCACGTCGAAGGCCCGACCGCACACGAGTTCCTGCAATCGGTGCTCTCGAACGACCTCGACCGGCTGGCCGACGGCGGGGCGCAGTACACGCTGCTCACGAACGAGCGCGGCGGCGTCGTCGACGACCTGATCGCGTACCGCCTCTCCGCGCACCACTACCTCCTCGTCGTCAACGCCGGCAACCGCGAGGCCGCCTACTCGTGGCTCAAGGAACGGGAGCCGCGAGGGGTGGAGGTGCGAGACGCCTCCGACGAGTATGCGCTGCTCGCGGTGCAGGGGCCGCGAGCGCTCGAGCGCCTCGACCTTCCGGCGGCGAAGCCGTTCACGCACGCGATGGGGGAGATCGACGGCGTCGAGGTGATGGTCAATCGCACGGGTTACACCGGCGAGAGCGGTTGCGAGCTGATGTGCGCCGCCGAGGACGCCGAGGCGCTGTGGGATGCCGTCGTCGCGCGCGGCGCGGTCCCGTGCGGGCTCGGCGCCCGCGACACCCTTCGCCTCGAGGTGTGCTACCCCCTCCACGGCAACGACATCACTCCCGAGACCGACGCGATCTCCGCCGGCCTCGGCTGGACGTGCGCGCTCGACAAGGAGTTCACCGGCGCCGCCGAGCTGCGCCGCGTCAAGGAGCAGGGCGCCGAGCGGAAGCTCGTCGCGTTCGTGATGGAGGAGCGAGCGGTGCCGCGGAAGGACATGCCGATCGAAGGCGGCGGCGTGGTCACCTCCGGGACGCACTCGCCGATGCTCGACCGCGGGATCGGCATGGGCTACGTCCCGGCCGCGCAGGCCGTGAACGGGGCGGAGCTCGTGATCGACGTGCGCGGCCGCGCGCGCCGCGCCACCGTCGTGCCGAAGCCCATCTACAAGAAGGAGTCGTGACGTGGCCGCAGCCGAGAGCTACCCCGAGGACCTGAAGTACCACCCGGAGCACGACTGGGCACGGGTCGAAGGCGACGAGGCGGTGCTGGGGATCACGTGGTTCGCGCAGGACGCGCTCGGCGAGCTCGTCCACTTCGAGGCTCCCGAGGTCGGGACGGCGATCGCGAAGGACGCCTCGTACGGCGAGGTGGAGTCGGTGAAGGCGGTCTCGGACGTGATCGCGCCGCTCTCCGGCGAGATCGTCGCCGTGAACGAGAAGGTGGTCGAGGCGCCGGAGACCGTCAACGAGGACCCGTACGGCGAAGGCTGGCTGCTCCGGATCCGGATCACGGATCCGGGGGAGGTCGACTCGCTGCTCGACGTCGACGCGTACAGGCGGGTCGTCGCCGACTCTTGAGCGACGGCTTCCACAGCAGTCAGCTCTCGCTGACCGACGCCGACCGCGACGCGATGCTCGAGACGATCGGCGTCGCGTCCGTCTCCGAGCTCTTCCGCGACATCCCGGAGGAGGTGCGGCTCGACCGCCCGCTCGCCCTCGAGCGCCCGCTCTCCGAGCCCGAGCTCGTCCGGCACCTCGAGGAGCTCGCGGCGCGGAACGCCGACAGCACGCGCGAGCTCTCGTTCCTCGGCGCCGGGATCTACGACCACTACGTCCCCGCGGTCGTCGACGTCGTCCTCTCCCGCGGCGAGTTCCTGACGGCGTACACGCCGTACCAGCCGGAGATGAGCCAGGGCGTGCTGCAGGCGATCTTCGAGTACCAGACCGCGATCTGCGAGCTCACCGGGATGGACGTCTCGAATGCGTCCGGCTACGACGGGACGACGGTCGCGGCCGACGCCTGCTTCGTCGCGAAGCACGTCACCGGCCGCTCCAAGGTCGTCCTCGCCGAGACGGTGTCGCCGCAGGTGCGGCAGGTCGTGAAGACCTACGCGATCGGGTTCGGCCTCGAGGTGGTCGAGG
The DNA here is from genome assembly GCA_035553355.1 of Gaiellaceae bacterium. Lineage (GTDB taxonomy): Bacteria > Actinomycetota > Thermoleophilia > Gaiellales > Gaiellaceae > Gaiellasilicea. The sequence goes on from DATMJW010000065.1 coordinate 2,391, forward strand.
TGCCGCACGACGGCGGCACGACCGAACCCGCGCGCGTCGCCGACGCTGCCGAAGGCGCCGCAGCGGTCGTCTTCCAGCAGCCGAACTTCTTCGGCTGCCTCGAGCCGGCGCCGGACCTCGCGGCGGCGGCGAACGGAGCGGGCGCGCTCGCGATCGCGCACGTCGACCCCGTGTCGCTCGGTGTCCTCGAGGCGCCGGGGAACTACGGGTGCGCTCTCGCCGTGGGCGAGGGCCAGAGCGCCGGGAACCCGCAGGCGTTCGGCGGGCCGCACTACGGCTTTCTCGCGGCGAAGGCCGACCACGTGCGACGCCTCCCGGGCCGGATCATCGGCGAGACGCGCGACGTGAACGGGGAGCGCGGGTTCGTGCTGACGCTGCAGACGCGCGAGCAGCACATCCGCCGCGAGAAGGCGACCTCGAACATCACGACGAACCAGACTCTGCTCGCGCTCGCTGGGCTCGCCCACCTCTCCTGGCTCGGCCCGCAGGGGCTGCGCGAGCTCGGCGAGACGTGCATGGCGCTCGGCGGCTACGCGAAGGAGCGGCTCGGGCGCGAGCTCGTGTTCGCCGACGCGGCGACGTTCAAGGAGTTCGCGATCCGCGTGCGCGGCGACGCCCGCGACGTGGTGCGGCGAGCGCGCGAGCACGGCGTCCACCCGGGGTACGCCCTCGGCCGCGACTACGAGGGCATGGACGACGTGCTGCTCGTCGCCGTGACCGAGAAGCGCAGCCCGGAGGACATCGACCGCCTCGCGCGGGTGCTCGACGAGGTCGGCGCATGAAGCTGATCTTCGAGCGCTCGCAGCCCGGGCGGCGGGCGGGCACGCTGCCGCGCTACGAGGTGCCGCCGGTCGAGGTGCCGGCGGAGCTCCGCCGCGCGGAGCCGCCCCGGCTGCCGGAGCTCGCCGAGCCGGAGATCGTCCGGCACTTCACCGAGCTCTCGACGCGGAACTTCGGCGTCGACAACGGCTTCTACCCACTCGGCTCCTGCACGATGAAGCACAACCCGCGCGTCAACGAGCGGCTCGCGAGCCTCCCCGGGTTCGCGCACCTGCACCCGCTGCAGGAGGAGGAGGGCGCGCAGGGCGCGCTCGAGCTGATGTGGCGGCTGCAGGAGATCCTGCAGGAGGTGTCGGGTCTCCACGCGTGCTCGCTGCAGCCGGCGGCGGGGTCGCAGGGCGAGCTGACGGGCCTGATGCTGATGCGCGCGTACTTCGACGACCGCGGCGAGGGTGAGACGCGCGACACGATCATCACCGCGGACACCGCGCACGGCACCAATCCGGCGAGCGTGACGATGGCGGGGTACAGGCTGGAGAAGGTCGAGACGGACGCGCGCGGCAATCTCGATCTGGACGACCTGCGCGCGAAGGTGAACGAGCGGACGGCCGGGTTGATGCTGACGAACCCGTCGACGCTCGGCCTCTTCGACGAGAACATCGCGGAGGTCGCGTCGATCTTCCACGACGCGGGCTCGCTCCTCTACTACGACGGCGCCAACCTGAACGCGGTCTGCGGGATCTCGCGACCCGGCGACATGGGCTTCGACATCGTGCACATCAACCTGCACAAGACGTTCTCGCAGCCGCACGGCGGCGGCGGTCCCGGCGGCGGCCCCGTCGTCGTCCGCGACACGCTCGAGCCGTACCTGCCGGTCCCCGCGGTCGTCCGCGACGACGACGGTTTCCGCCTCGACTTCGACCGGCCCAAGTCGATCGGCAAGGTCCGCGGCTTCACCGGCCCCTTCGGCGTCTTCGTCCGCTCCTACGCCTTCATCCGGATGTACGGCCCCGAGCTCCGCCGCATGAGCGAGACGGCCGTGCTGAACGCGAACTACCTGCTCGCGCGCCTGCGCGACGCGTACGAGCTGCCGTACGACCGGCTGTGCATGCACGAGTTCGTGCTCAGCGCCCGCAACCTGAAGCGCGAGCACGGCGCGACGGCGCTCGACGTCGCGAAGCGGCTGATGGACTACGGGTTCCACCCGCCGACGATCTACTTCCCGCTCGTGGTGCCCGAGGCACTGATGATCGAGCCGACGGAGACGGAGCCGAAGGAGCGGCTCGACGCGTTCGCCGACGCGATGCTCGCGATCGCGAGCGAGGCAGCGGAGAGCCCAGAGCTCCTGAAGGACGCCCCGCACGACCGGCCCGTGCGCCGTCTCGACGAGGTCAGGGCGGCGAAGCAGCCGGTCCTCAAGTTTGCGTTCGACGCGCACCCCGCCGTCGGGGACGGCAGCGGCGAGGCGCGGCAGCTCGAGGCGCAGAAGGGCGCGTAGCCGTGGCGTCGCGGGCCGAGCTCGAGCGGCGCGTCGACGAGCTCGCCGCCGAGTTCGACGGGCAGGCGTTCGCGGACGCGGTGCGGCAGTACTCGGACGGGCTCGACGCCGGCTCGCGCGAGGAGCTGAAGGCGATCCTGCTCGCCCGCGCCCGCGTGTTCGAGGACACGATCCACGACCGGTTCGAGGCGAAGGGATGGCTCCGCCGCACAATCGACCGCGTCGCCGCCGCGGAGCGCCGCGCACGCGAGCGTCCGTGACGGCCGACTACGGCGCGGCCGACTTCGAGCGGGCGGTGGCGGCGGTCGGGGCGGAGCCGTCGCCGGAGGCGCTCGTGAGGCGGCTCGGGCTTCGGTGGGAGCGGCTGACCTGGATCGCCGTCGACGCGTCCGCGGCGATCCTCGCGCAGGAGGGGTCTGCTCCCGAGGGGCGCGTCGTCGCGTACGGGAGCGAGGCGTTCGCCGCGGGGTTCCTCATCGGCCTGCACCTGCCGGGAGCGCCCGAGCCTGTCGAGCCGGCGGCGGTCGCCCGCGCGGTGGAGGAGGTGCAGCGACGCGGACGGCACGCGGTGATCGCCGACGCGTGCGACCTCACGAGCGTCGCCGAGATCGAGACGCTCTACGCCGAGTCGCTGGTGGAGTCGATGGAGCTCGAGGAGCGCGGTCCGGAGGCCGCGGCCTTCGTCACGCGGCTCTTCGAGATCGGGCTGGCCGTGGGTTTGCTCGTCGCGTCAGACCGCGGGCCGCAGGCGGAGGATGCCTAGGCGGGCGAGCGCGTCCGCGACCTCGGCGGCGACCGGTGCGAACGCGTCCTCGGCCCAGACGCACGGATCGCCGGCCCGCTGGAGCTCCGCGAGGTGGTCGCGCAGGCGCGGGTCCGGCGCGAGCCGCAGCACGGTTTGCGCGTAGCTGCGCGCCCACAGCTCCTTGAAGGAGTCGAAGTAGCGCCGGTGCGACGGCCCCGCGTGACGCGGCGCGCGCGAGGGAAGGCCGCGGATCGCGGCGCGCCAGCGGCGGAGGACCGGGTGCCCGGTGGAGGCGAAGCGGCGAGCCTCCGGGTGGAGCTGGTGGTCGACGAGGTGCCCGAGCTCGTGCAGGAAGCTGAGCGGGATGCTGCCCGCCTGTGCCGAGATGCGCACATCGATCGGGTCCCCTTCCCGCGAGCGGTAGCAGCCACTGCGCACGCGCGCAGCCGTCGGCCGCACGGGAACGGGTGTCAAGTCGGTCTCGAGCACGTGCAGGGCGTCGGCCGCCGCGAGCGCACGCGCGAGTTCCGGGTGGAGTGGGCTTCGCCGCGGGAGCGCGAGCACGG
>DATMJW010000066.1:0-5702 GCA_035553355.1 Gaiellaceae bacterium
CTGCGCCTCGACCGCGTAGCGGAGGCCGTCGTACTGGAGCCACTGCGACGCGCGCCGCATCGTCTCGACGTCCTCGATCCGGCCGCCGAACGCACGCTGCACGAACTCCGCGTTGTTCCACCACGCGCCGAGGTGCTCGTACACCGGGTTCGAGCGGTCCGCCGGCCACCTCCTCTCGGGCGAGACCAGGGCGTCGAGGGCGCGCCGGTTGGTCATGCCCTGCACGCCGAACTCGCTGTGGAGGAGCGACGTGCGCGTGTCGTAGTGCTCGTAGTGCTTCCGCAGACCCTGGTGCTCCCACGGGCCGTGGACGTCGTGGTCGTGGTTCGGGCCGGTCGGCGACGTCGGGTACCACCCACGGCCGGGGTCGAGCTCCTCGACGACCTCCTTCAGCGCGGCGATCGCGGGCGAGGTGTCGTCGGCCCAGAGCTCGTTGCCGCCGCACCAGATCGCGAGCGACGGGTGGCGGCGGCGTCGCGGCACGATCTCCCGCGCCTCCGCGCGCAGCAGCTCCACCCACTCGGGGTCGGGCGACGGCGCGTTCTCGATCCCCGAGCTCGACTGCACGAACTCCTGCCAGACGAGGATCCCGAGCCGGTCGCAGCCCTCGTAGAACTCCGACGTCTCGATCAGGCCGCCGCCCCAGACGCGCAGGGTGTTCACGTTCGCGCGGCGTGCGAGCTCGAGCAGGGACTGGAGCTTCTCGGGGCGGGGCACGCCGTAGAGAGCGTCGAGCGGCACCCAGTTCCAGCCGTTCACCTGCATCGGGACGCCGTTCACGACGAGCAGGTACGGCAGCGCGCCGTCGGGCGCGTCCTCCGTGGGACGCAACTCGATCGTCCGGAAGCCGACGCGGATGCCGAGGTCGCGCACCTCGTACAGGCGCTGCTCCCCCATCCCGTTCGGCCACCAGAGCTCCGGCTCGTCCACCCGGAGGACGACCTCGCCGTCGACCTCGACCGTCCCGACGCCGTCCGCGAGGCGCACGTGCGGGAACGTCTCCGGCGGCGGGTCGAGGAGGACCGGCCGCCAGATGCCCTGGTGGATCATCCGCGGGCAGAAGTCCCAGCCGTAGTTCATGCGCGGCTTGTGCACGCGCACCTTGCTGGTGTGGCCGACCTGCGGCTCGCTCTCGGGCGCCGGGTGGACGACGACCGCGAGGGTGTGCTCTCCCTCCGGCACGTCGACCTCGAACGGCGTGAAGGCGCCCTCGTGCCGCCCCACCTCCTCGCCGTCGACGAAGACCCACGCCTCGTGGTCGACGCCCTCGAAGCGGACGCGGCCGCCGCTCACGCGCCGGCGGTAGAGCCAGGCGCGCTCCGGCACCCACTCCGCGAGGAGCGAGTTCCGCTCGTGGTAGAGGTCGGGCACCTCACCGGCTCGCATGAGGTCGTCGAGGACGCTGCCGGGCACGCGCGCCGGAAGCCAGCCGGGCGCGTCCCACGGCTTCGTCAGGTGCCAGCGCCACTCGTCGCCGAGGCACGCCTTCAGCTGCCAGTCGTCGCCGCCGGGATCGGTTGCGGCGGGCTCTACTGCCACTCGAGCAGGTTCACCTCGCGTGGGTCGCCGTCGGCGGGGAGGAGGAAGGTCTTGATCTCGTGCGGCGCGAACTCCGCGCTCCACGACCGGCCGAGGACCTCGAGCGCCGCGGTCGCGGCGCGGCCCGCCGACTCGTAGGCGCGGACGACCCAGCCGTCGCCGTCCTCCGCCTCCTTCAGCGCCGTCACGACGACGTCGCCGCCGCCGTCGCTCGCGAACGCGCGCCGCTGCGGCAGCGGGCCGTCGTGGAACGTCTCGATCAGCGCGAACGGCGGCTGGTTGAGCTCCGCTGCGCGGCGGACGACGTCGGCCGCGCGCCAGTCGCCGGCGTGGGGGACGAGCCGGACGAGGAAGTTCTGGCGACCCTGGTCCATGTACTCGAAGTCGCCGCCCTCCTCGAGCTCGCGCGGGTCGTGCCAGGCCCACACCGGGCTGCGGACGGCGCTGATCCCGATGTCTGCGCCCGCTCCGGCGCCGGCAGAGCCGGCACCTCCGCTCCTGGGCGGCTCCGTCGAGCCTACGCCGCCGCCGCGGACGTCGTAGCCGTACTTCGCGTCGTTGATCACCGTCAGCCCCCGGCCGTCCCCCGACACGTCGACCCACGACTGACCCGGCTCCTCGTTCCCGGTCGTCGGCCGCTCGATGTGGCCGTACGGCGTCTCGAACGTCGCCGTGGCTGCGTCGATCGACGTCGGGTAGCGGAGCTTCAGCAGCTTCAGCTGCTCGTGCCAGTCGAGCGCGACGCGGACGTCCACGTACGGCACGTCCGCGCCGAGCACGTAGTCCTCCCGAAGCGTCGACGAGCCCCAGCGGCTCTCGACGCGCAGGATCGCGCGCACGGGCCCCGTCTCGAGCAGCCGCACCGAGGTGCACCTGAACTCGCCGAGCTCGTGGTCGTACGCGTCGACGTCGTGCCCCCAGGTGTCCGAGGGGTCGTCGACCACGATGGCGTGCGCCTTGTCGGCAGCGGCCACGTCGGCTCCCGTCGCCTTCTGCACGAGCCTCGCGATGCGCCCGGTCGTCGGGTCGAGCTCGAGCAGGAGGTGGTCGTTCTCGAGCGTCGTCTCCGTCGCGCGGAGCGGCTCCCCCTCGACGGCACCGAGCCGGACGCGGTAGGTCCGGTACCCGAGCGGCGGCACCTCGACGGGGAACACGAGCCGGCCGCGCGCGCTCGACATCGTCGTGAGTGGCCGCGTGAGCTGCATCGGGACGGCCTCGCCCTCGTCGTCGACGACGTGCGCGCCGGCCGTGCGGAGCCACGTGTATTCGACCTCGGCGTCGGCGCGCAACGTCCACGGGTGCGGGTTGAAGACGACGACCGGGCGCATCTCCTCCTCCTGCTCGATCGCGATCTGGCGCGCCAGCGACTGCGTCGCCGCGTTGAAGGCGTTCGCCGCGATCGAGGAGGCGTGTCCGAGCTGGTCGCGGGCGTCGTCGTAGGCAGGCTCGATCGACGTCCCGGCGAGGGTGTCGTGGAACTGGTTGAAGAGGACGAGCTGCCACGCCTCGCGCAGCTGTGCCGCTGGGTACGGCTGAGCGCCCAGCTCGGCGGCGATCGCGCTCCACTTCTCCGCGCGCAGGAGGAGGTTCTCGGCGCGGCGGTTCCACCGCTTGATGCCCGAGTGCGTCGTGTAGCAGCCGGGGCTGTGGTGCTGGAGCTCGCCCGGCACGAGCGGGAGGTCGCCGTTCGCCGCGGCGCCGTCGAAGAAGCGGCGCAGCGAGCTCGGCTCGAGCCGCGGCACGTCCGCGCGCGCGTTCAGCGACCGGATCTGCTCGAGGTTCGCGATCGTCGGCCCGCCGCCGTGGTTCCCGACCCCGTAGAAGACGGCGTACTCGGTGTCGTCGTCGGGGAGGGTTGCGATCGCCTTCTCGACGTGCTCGCCGATGTCGTCCTTCGGCGCACAGTACTCGTGCGGGATCCGGTAGGCGACGACGCTCGAGCCGTCGGGCGAGGCCCACCGGAAGAGCGGCGCGGGGAGGTCCGGCTTCTCCTTCGGGCCCGGCCGCAGGAAGACGTACGAGTCGCAGCCGCTCTTCGCGAGGATCTGCGGGATCGTCGCGTTGTGGCCGAACGAGTCGAGGTTCGCGCCGGTGGTCGCGACGACGCCGAACTTCTCGTGCAGGTAGCGCTGCCCGTAGAGCGCCTGCCGCACGAACGACTCGCCGGCCGGGATGTTGCAGTCCGGCTCGATCCACCAGCCGCCGACGATCTGGAAGCGGCCGTTCGCGACGTGCTCGCGGATCCGCTCGAAGAGCGGCGGGTCGCTCTCCTCCACCCAGGCGAAGAAGAGCGACGAGTCGCAGGTGAAGACGAACTCCGGGTACTCGTCCAGCCGGTCGACGGCCGACTGAAAGGTCGCGCGCACCTCCTGGTACCCCTCCGGCCACTGCCAGAGCCACACCGGGTCGATGTGCGCGTTGCCGATCATGTGGAGGCGCTCGCGGCTCACGACGTCTCTCCCGCTGCCCACGCGTCCACGTGCTCGATCAGGACGTGGAGGAGGAGGACGTGCATCTCCTGTACGCGCGCGGTCGCGGAGGAAGGCACCACGAGCGCGTGGTCGGCGTGCTCCGCCGCCGGGCCGCCGTCGCCGCCGCCCAGGAGGACGGTCGTCGCTCGCGCGTCGCGCGCCGCAGCGAGGCCGCGCACGACGTTGGCGGAGCGGCCGCTCGTCGTGAACGCGAGCACGACGTCCCCCGGGCGGACGAACGCGCGCACCTGCCGCTCGAACACCTCGTCGAAGGAGTAGTCGTTCGCGATGCACGTGAGCGCCGCCGGATCGACGGAGAGCGACTGCGCCGGCAGCGGACGCCGCTCGCGCTTGTAGCGGCCGACGAGCTCCTCCGCGAAGTGCTGCGCGTCGAGCGAGCTGCCGCCGTTCCCGAAGGTGTAGAGCCGGCCGCCGCGAGCGAGCGTCTCGACGAGGAGCGCACCGACGGCTTCGGTCGCAGGGAGGAGCGCCTCCACGTCCCTCGCGAGCGCGAGGTGCTCCGCGAGCGCGCGGGCCGCGCCGGTCGTCGAAGAGGAGGTGTCGTAGGCCATGCCGAGGGAGCGCGTCGCCGAACCGCCCGACCCTAACACGCAGGACTGGCAACGTTGCCAGTCGCCCCGTACGACCCGGCGAGCGGACGTGCGAGCGGCGGAGCGAGCCCGCTAGCGCCGGGCAGCGGGCACGCGGTCGAGGGCGATCGCGGCCGCACCGACGACCCCGACCTGCGGCCCCAGCGCCGCTGCGACGATGCGCGCCGCGCCGCCCGCAGGACCCATCGCCTCGTCCCGCACGCGCTCGCGCACCGGGCCGAGGAGCTGCTCGCCGGTGCCGCTGACGACGCCTCCCCCGAGGACGACGAGCTGGGGCTCGAAGAGGTTCACGATCGACGTGAGGCCGCACGCGAGCGCCTCCGTCGTCGCGTCCCAGACCTCCGCGGCGGCCGCGTCGCCGGCGGCGGCCGCGGCCGCCACCTCGCTCGCGGTCACCTCGCCCAGCCCGGCTTCGCGCGCGCGCTCCGAGATCGACGTGCCGGAGACGTACGCCTCGAGGCACCCCTTGCGGCCGCAACCCCGGCACGGCCTCCCCGAGCAGTCCACGGTCACGTGCCCGAGCTCGCCTCCGTTGCCGGTCGCGCCGCGGTAGAGACGGCCGTCGATGACGATGCCGCCGCCGACGCCGGTCGAGATCGTGAGGTAGACGAGATGGCTCGTCCCGGCCCCGGCGCCGTAGCGGTGCTCGCCGGCCGCCGCGGCCGTCGCGTCGTTCTCGAGGGCGACCGGCAGCCCGTACGCCGCTTCCGCCCAGGAGGAGACGGGGACGTCGCGCCAGCCGGGAAGGTGGGGCGGGCCCACGATGACGCCGGCCTGCGCGTCGAGCGGGCCGCCGGAGCCGATGCCGACCGCCGTGATGCTGTCCCAGTCGAGCGCCGCCTCGTCGACTGCGGCACGCCCGAGCTCGAAGAGCCGTTCGAGCCCGCTCTCCGGCCCCTCCTCGGCGCGCGTCGCCTCGACGAGGAACGAGTGGACGCGACCCGTCGAGTCGACGACGCCCGCCGCGAGCTTCGTCCCGCCGATGTCGAGGCCGAGCACGTGGACCGGCTCGCCGGGGGCGGACCCGTCGACGACGGCGCCCCGCGCGTCCGGTGCGGACATCAGCCCTTGCGCCCTTGGG
>DATMJW010000067.1:0-22150 GCA_035553355.1 Gaiellaceae bacterium
TCCAGGATGTGCCGCTCGGTCTCCTCGTAGGCGGTCGCCGGTGCGGCGCCGACGGCGTCGAGCCCGACGGCAGCCGCGTGACGTGCGAGCTCCGAGACGGTCACGCGCGGCGCCATGCGAGGATTGTGCCCGTGAAAGCGGTGCGTATCCACGAGGACGGCGGTCCCGAGGTGCTGCGCTACGAGGACGCGCCCGATCCCGCGCCGCGCCCGGGAGAGGTGCTCGTCGAGCTGCGTGCGGCGTCGCTCAACCATCTCGACGTCTGGATGCGGAAGGGGATGCCGTCGGTGCCGAAGCCGCGGATCCTCGGCGCCGACGGCGCCGGCGTTCGCGTCGACACGGGCGAGCGGGTGGTGATCAACCCGGGCCTCGAGCACGGCGCGACGATCACCGTCGTCGGCGAGCACACCGACGGGACGCACGCCGAGCTCGTCGCCGTGCCCGAGGAGAACGTCTTCCCGCTGCCCGACGAGCTCTCGTTCGAGACCGCCGCCGCCTTCCCGCTCGTCTACGAGACGGCGTACCGGATGCTGGTGACGCGCGCGGCGGTGCAGCCCGGGGAGTGGGTGCTCGTCTGGGGTATCGGCGGCGGCGTCGCGACGGCGGCGTTCGAGATCGCGCGTGCGCTCGGCGCGCGCACGCTCGTCACCTCCGGCTCCGAGGAGAAGCTCGAGCGCGCGCGCGAGTGGGGAGCCGATCTCGCGGTCGACCACGCGACGGGCGACGTCGTCGCGGCGGCGAAGGAGGTCGGTGGGATCGACGTCGTCGTCGAGACCGTCGGCGAGGCGACGTGGGCGCGGTCGCTCGCGGCAGTGAAGCCCGGCGGGCGCGTGACCGTGTGCGGTGCGACGAGCGGCCCGAACCCGCCCGCCGCGCTGCACCGGTTCTGGTGGAAGCAGCTCACGCTGCTCGGCTCCACCATGGGGACGCGCGACGACTTCCTCGGCGCGTACGAGCTCGTGCGCACCGGGCGCGTGCGCGTGCACGTCGACTCCGTGCTCCCGCTCTCCGAGATCCGTGCCGCGCACGAGCGGATGGAGCGCGGCGAGCAGCTCGGGAAGATCGTGCTCTCGATCCCCGGCTAGCGGGCGAAGCCGTCGAGGACGCGCGCGACCTCGCCGAAGAGGCGGTTGCCGCCGTGGCCGGCGTCGTCGACGATCACGAGGTCCGAGCGCGGCCACGCCCGGTGGAGCGTCCACGCGTATTCGACCGGCGCCTGGAAGTCGTAGCGGCCGTTGAGGAGGGCACCCGGCGTCTCCGCGAGCACGTGCGCCTGCCGCAGCAGCTCGCCGTCCTCGAGCCAGCAGTTCGCCGCGATGTAGTGCGTCACGAGCCGGCTGAACGCGAGCGCGTACGCCTCGTCCTCGAAGTCGCGGGCGAGTCCCTCCCGCGGCGGCCACCCGGGCGTCGCCGACTCCCACAGGCACCACGCGTACGCGGCGCGTCGCCTCACCTCCGGATCCGTGTGGTGGAGGAGCCGGCTGTACGCCGCCGGCACGTCCTCGCCGCGAAGCTCCTCCGGCAGCGCGTCGACGAGCGCCTGCCACTGCATCGGGAAGAAGCGCGCGAGCCCGCCGCGGAAGAGCCAGTCCATCTCGGCGTGCCGCCCCGTCGTGACCGCAAAGAGGACGAGCTCGCTGACCCGCTCCGGGTGACGCACGGCATAGGCGAGACCGAGCGTGGAGCCCCACGACCCGCCGAGGACGAGCCACCGCTCGATCCGGCGCTCCTCGCGCAGCCGCTCCATGTCCGCGAGGAGGTGGTGCGTCGTGTTCGTCGAGAGGTCGACCCCGGGCTCGGACGCGTGCGGCGTCGAGCGGCCGGAGCTCCGCTGGTCGAAGAGCACCATCCGGTAGCGGTCGGGGTCGAAGAACGTCCGCCAGACGGGGGTGCAACCCGACCCCGGGCCGCCGTGAACCGCGACGGCGGGCTTCCCGTCGGGACGGCCGCATTCCTCCCAGTAGACCCGGTGGCCGTCGCCGACGTCGAGAAACCCGCTCGCGTAGGGCTCGACGAGCGGGTGGAGGCTCAAATGGTTACCCGAAGCCGAGGATGAACTTGGCGTCTTCGGACATCAGGTCCGGCGTCCACGGCGGCTCGAACGTGAGCTCGACCTCGACCTCCTCGACGCCCTCGACCGTCATCGCGGCGTCGTGGATGCCCTCCTGGATCATCGGCCCGGCCGGGCACCCCATCGAGGTCAGGGAGTGGATGATCTTCACCTTGGGGCCGTCGATCTCGGCGTCGTAGAAGAGGCCGAGCTCCACGATGTCCATCCCGAGCTCGGGATCCTCGACCGTGTGCAGCGCCTCGACGATCTCCTCTTTCGTGGGCATCCGTTCCAGGCTACCCGAGCAGGCGCACTTCCTCGCGGCGCTCGCGCGCGAAGAAGTGGATGCTCTCCGTGAAGCGAACCCAGTTGCAGCGCATGCACATGACGAGGGAGTGCGTCTGCGCGGAGTCGGCGAGGAAGCGGACACCGCGCAGGAGGTCGCCGTTCGAGACGCCCGTCGCGACGACGATCACCTCTCCGGTGACGAGGTCGTCGGAGGTGAAGACGCGGTTGACGTCGTCGATCCCCTGCTCCTTCGCCGCCTCGATCTCGCGCCGGCTCGTCGGCCAGAGCTGCGCCTGGAGCTCGCCGCCGAGGCAGCGCAGCGCTGCGGCAGAGAGGATCGCCTGGCGCGTCCCGCCGATGCCGATCGCGAGGTGGTCGTTCGTCCCGCGGATCGCGGCCGAGATCGACGCGGTGACGTCCCCGTCCTGGATCAGCTTGATCCGTGCGCCGGAGCCGCGGATCTCCTCGATCAGGTCGTGGTGGCGCGGCCGGTCGAGGACGATCGTCGTGATGTCGTTGACCTGCCGGCCGAAGCTGTCGGCGATCGCGTTGACGTTCTCGGTGACCGGCTTCGTCAGGTCGATGCGCCCCTTGGCGCGCGGCCCGACCGCCATCCGCCGCATGTACATGTCCGGGAGCCGGAGCAGCGACCCCGGCGGGCCGACGGCGATCATGGATATCGCGCCGTTGCCGCCGCGCGCGACGACCCCGCGGCCCTCGAGCGGGTCGACGGCGAGGTCGAACTGCTCACCGCCCTGACCGAGCTGCGAGCCGATCTCGAGCCCCTCCCCCTCGTCGGCGCCGATCACGATCGTGCCGTCGATCGGCAGCCCCGCGAGCCCGGCGAGCATCGCACCCTCGGCGGCGTCCTCGGCTGCGTGCTGGTCCGCGCGGCCGAGCCACCGCGCGCCGGCGAGCGCGGCCCATTCGGTGGCGCGCGCGAAGAGCGCGCAGGGACAGCCGGGCCGCTGCTCCTCGCTCACCCTCGAACCCCGCGCCGCGCGTGCGCGTGCCGCTCGGCCTGCTCGAGCACGAGCTCGATCACCGCTGCGATCGCGTCGGTCACGCTCTCGTTCTCGATCACCGGCACGTCCGCCCTCCTCGCCCGCTCCACGATGTAGTTCTGGATCATCCGGATCTCCGGCAGCCCCGAAAGGTACTTGTCGCCGGCGCGCGCCCCGTCCGAGGCGGCGTCGCGGATGAAGAAGTGGGTGCGGTGGATCTCCTCGTCGTGGATCGCGAGCACGCACTGCACGACGACCGCCCGCTCGAGGTCGGTCGCGAGCATCCCGGGCACGAGGTGGACGCCCTCGAGCACCATCGACCACCCCTCGTCGAGCGCGCGCTGGAGCGCGGCCTCGACGCCGACGAGGACGTTCCGCGTCTGGTCGAGGAAGCCGAGAAGCGCCGCGTCACCCGACTCCTCCTCCTCGGCCTTCGAGAGCCCGAGCGCCGCCTCGAAGCTCGAGAAGTGGATCGTCGGCATGAACTCCTGCGAGAAGAACGCTCGCATCGTCTGGCGGACGAAATCGGTCGACGTCACGCGCGTGATCCCCAGCCGGTAGGCGACCTCGGTCGCGACCGTCGACTTGCCGGTGCCGGTGCCGCCGCCGATCAGGAGGATCACCGGGAGGTCGAGGTCCTGGAGGTCGCGCAGCCTGCGCAGCCGCCGCACCGCGCGCCGCCCTTCCTCCTCGCCGAGCACGTCGATCGCCAGGCTCGTGAGCCGGTCGAGGTCGAGTGACTCTCCGTCGCGCTCCGCGAGATCGGCCTCCGCGCGGCGCGCCACGTCGTAGGCGCGGTCGCCGGCGACGCCGACGCTCGTGAGCGCGCGCGCGAGCAGGCCCTTCGAGAACGGCGCCTCGGCGCCGAGGAAATCGACCGCTCCCTGTCGGCGCTCCGTCACGATCCGGCCTCCGCCGCGAGCCGGAGGAGCTCGTCGTCGAGGTCGGGCTCTCCGGGAGCGGAGACGACGTCGCTGCCGGCCAGGACGACCTCGACCCCCCTCTCGCGCGCGGCGGCGGCGACGACGTCGATCGCCGCCGCCTTCAGCTCGACGACGAACACCTCCGCCTGCACGCGTTCGAGCTCCTCGCGCAGCCGCTGCCGGTCCGAGAGGCTGCCGCTCACGTGCGCGACCGTCGCACCGTGCTCCTCCTCGAGGTGGCGCGCGAAGCCGGCATGTGCCGACTCCGGCGCCGCCGAGAAGAAGGCGATCGTCCGGCCGGCGACGGGCTCGACGGGGCGTGGCCGTAGCCGGACCCCGACGACGCGTCGCGCGATCGCGGCGACCCGGTCTCGGAGCTCCTCCCAGCCGGACCCCTGCTCCGCCATCGTCAGGACGACGAGGTCGGAGACGAGATGCCGGTAGGCGTTCAGGTAGCCGGTCACGACCTCCGCGTCCTGCTGGGCGTTCGCGACGAGGACACGGCGGCGCGTCGCGACGGGCGGGAGCGCGGCGCCGCTCCCGTCGAAGACGACGAGGTCGGGGTCGAGACCGGCCGCGACGCGCGCGCCCGCATGCACGTTCGCCGCGAAGACCGCACCGGCGAGGCCGCCGCCGCAGCGTCGGCAGCCGACGGTCGTGACCCCGGCGAGCGCCGCCGTCTCGAGGTAGTCGGATGCGGCGTGGCGGCCGGCGCGGGAGAGCGCGAGCAGCGAGTCCACGGTCGGGCGCACGTCGGCGACCTCCGGCTCCGGCGGGCCGCCCCTGCCCATCGAGACGACGACGACCTTGCGGTCGCGCGAGAGGAGTCGCGCCGCGTGCGCCGTGACCGCCGTCTTCCCCACGCGCTTGCCCGTCCCCACGATCCCGAGCGAGGGCAGCTCGAACGGCGCGAGCGGCGGCGGCTCGAAACGGAAGTCGGCGCCGACGTAGGGCAGGCCGTGCGCGAGCACCCGGCTCGCGAGCGCGAAGCGCTCGCGCGGCCCGAGCACCGGCTCGTCGGAGAGGTCGACGACGACCTCGGGCTCGTGCTCGACGAGCGCCGCCTCGAGCGAGGTCGTGACGGGGACGCCGTAGTCCTCCCCGCCCCGCAGCTTCTCGGTGCCCCCGACGAGATGTGCCGCGACGACGTCGTAGGGGAGCTCCGCGAGCGCGGCACGCACCACCGGCGCGTAGTGCTCGCCGTCGATGAGCGCGAGCGCGCGCTGCGTCACGAGCGCGTCGTCACCTCGTCCTCGATCCGGCCCGTGTACTTCTCGTACGCGAAGGTGTCGATCGAGAACTGGATGATGCGCTCCTGGCCGTGGAAGGGGTGCTTCCGCCAGATGCTGACGTGGTCGCCCTCGACCTCGACGACGTTGTAACAGGGGCGCGTGTTCCCCCGGAGGCGCAGCGACGACACGGTGCCCGTGTTGACGACGAACAGGTTCTCGAGCCGCCACGCGTACGGGACGTGCTTGTGGCCCGAGAGCACGAGGTGCACCCCCGCGCGCTGCAGGCACTCGATCGCGTCGCCCGCGTCGTAGATCACGTTCCGCTCGCGCCCCGTCCCCGGGACGGGCAACAGGTGGTGGTGGCAGACGAAGACGCGGAGCCGCGCCGGGTGCGCGAACTGCTCCTCGATCCAGCGGTAGCGGCCGCGGCCGATCTGGCCGTGGTCGAGATCCGGCTCGGTCGAGTCGACGGCGACCACGGTGACGTCGTCCACGCGCAGCACCGAGTTCCGGTCGCCGAAGAGCTCCTCGAAGTGGACGTAGCCGACGTTCCGCGAGTCGTGGTTCCCCGGGATCACGACGAGCGACTCGCACGTGATCCGGTCGAGGTAGGCCTTCGCCTGCTGGTACTCGTGCTTGAACCCGAACGTCGTCAGGTCGCCGGAGCAGACCACGATGTCGGGCTCCAGGTCGTTGATCTCCGCGATCGCA
Source organism: Gaiellaceae bacterium (assembly GCA_035553355.1). GTDB lineage: Bacteria > Actinomycetota > Thermoleophilia > Gaiellales > Gaiellaceae > Gaiellasilicea. The sequence continues at coordinate 6,209 of DATMJW010000067.1, forward strand.
CGCTCGAGCAGCCCCGGCACGAAGTACTGACCGCCGCAGTGGAGGTCCGAGAGGTGCGCGATCGTGAAGCAGCGGTCTCCCTCGTCGGCCATGGGGCGAAGCATACGAGCGCGGCCGAGGAGCCGTCCGGGACGGGCGCTACCCTCGAGTCGTGCCCGGAGACGAGCCCGCGTTCAGGGCGTATACCGGCGTGAAGCCGCCGAAGTTCGCGAACGACGTCGAGCTCGAGTGCGCGAAGATGCTCGACTTCTACGGCGTCCCGTGGGACTACGAGCCGACGACCTTCGTGCTCGACCGCGACGCCGAAGGCCGCGTGACGAGCGCGTTCACGCCCGACTTCTACCTCCCGGAGCAGGACCTGTACGTCGAGGTCACCGTGATGCGGCAGTCGCTCGTGACGCGCAAGAACCGGAAGCTGCGCGAGATCCGGCGCCTGTACCCCGACGTTCGCGTGAAGCTCTTCTACCGCCGGGACATCGAGCGGCTCGCGCAGCGACTGCGCCTGAGGCTCGCGTCGTAGTGGCCGGCGCAGGCGACGGCCTCGTCGAGCGCCTGCGCGCCGCGGGACAGCCGATCGGCGACGTCTACCTCACGCGCGGGGAGATCGCGCAGCGGGTCCGGGAGCTCGGGGCCGCGCTCGCCGCCGACTACGCCGGCCGCGAGCCGCTGCTCGTGGCGCCGCTCAAGTCGAGCGCCGTCTTCCTCGCCGATCTCTCGAGAGCGCTGCCGGTGCCGCACCGGCTCGACTTCGTCGAGCTCGCCGCGTACAGCGGCGACGGCGGCTCCGTCCGCGTGGTCAAGGACCTCGACGCCGCCGTCGGCGGGCGCGACGTCGTCGTCGTCGAGGACGTCGTCGACACCGGCCTCACGCTCAACTTCCTCGTCCGCACGCTCTCCCTGCGGCAGCCGCGATCCGTTGCCGCGGTGACGCTGCTCGACCGGCCGTACCGGCGGCTCGTCGACGTCCCGCTCACGCAGATCGGCTTCACCGTGCCGGACGAGCTCTTCGCGGGGTACGGCCTCGGGCTGGACGAGCGCTGGCGCGCGCTCCCCGACCTGCACGTCGTCGAGGCACAGGAGCTGGCGCCGTCCCTCACCGGCGACCGCTTCCGGGACGACGAGCCCGAAGCCGCGGCCGCCTAGGCGCCGGCTCCGGACACAGAACCGGCCGCCGTGGAGCGGGCGGCCGGTTCGTCGTCGGGAGACGAGGGAAAGAGCAGCCGGGTGTAGGCCCTCTTTCCTACTTGCAAATCATAAACGAAGGAGAGCCCTGTCGGGATACGGCCGCTACAGGTATCCCAGCGGATCGACCGCAGCGCCGTTCACGCGCACCTCGAAGTGCACGTGGGGGCCGGTCGAGTTGCCCGTGTTCCCGCTGTAGGCCACGAGCTGGCCCTGGGCAACGGTCTGCCCGATGCCGACGACGACGCTCGTGTTGTGTGCGTACGCGGTCGAGACCCCGTTCCCGTGGTCGACGACGACGAGGTTGCCGTAGCCACCCATCCAGCCGGCGACGATGACGGTGCCGGAGGCGGACGCGACGACGGGGGTGCCGTTCCCGACGGCGATGTCGATGCCCTCGTGCATGCGGCCCCACCGCCACCCGAACGGGCTCGTGAGGACGCCCTGCACCGGCCAGATGAAGCCCGATGACGAGCGCGCGGCGGCGGGCGCTGGCGCCGAGGCCGGCGCCGCAGCTGCGGCCGCGGCCGCCGCTGCCTGCGCGGCCTGGATCTTCGCGGCGAGCGCCGAGCTCTGCGCGAGCAGCCCCTCGACCTCGCGCAGGTAGTCCTCCTTCGCGATCTGCGTCGACTCGAGCGCCTGCTCCTTGTCGCGCCGCGCCGTCGCGAGCTCGCGCTGGCTCCACGCGAGACGGTCGCGGACCGCGCGCTGCTCGGCGGTGCGGGCGGCGACGGCGCGCGTCGTCTCCGCGACCTGCCGCCGCGTCTTGCGCGTCGCGTTCCGGGTCTCCTGCATCTCGCTCTTCGCCTGCGCGACCTCCTGGGCGACCCGCTCGTCCTGGCGGCCGATGTCGTTCAGGTACTCGAGCTGGTCGAGCATGTCGCTGAAGTTCGCGGCGGAGAGGACCACGGTGAGCGTCTCGAGCCGGTCGGCCGTGTAGATCTCGACCAGACGCTTGTTCAGGCGCTCCTGCGCCACCTTGTGCTGGCCCTGCAGGAAGAGGAGCCGCTTCGTCTGCAGCCGGTAGAGCTCGTTCAGGCGGTCGAGCTTGCGCTGGTGCAGCGCGAGCACGCTCTCGAGCGAGTCGAGGCGGCTCTCGGCGGCGGCGACGTCGTCCTCGAGCGCGCGGATCTTCGCGGTCACCTGCTCGATCTGTGCGCTGAGGACGCCCTCCTTCGAGCGCGCGGCGTCGATCTTCTCCTCGAGGTTGTCGATGCGCGCGTCGATGATGCGCTTCTCGCGGTGCGCGTCCTGACCCGCAGCCGCAGCGGCGAGCATGAGCACGCCGAGGGCGCAGGCGAGCAGGAACGTGAGGCGGCGAGGCACGAGGGGCGTATTCGTCGGGGTCGCGACCGTCTCCTCCCGAGGCGGCCGCACCGCGAGTCTAGCGCGCTTTTCGGCAGATTTCGGTGACGACGCGAGTGAGCTCGCGACCTGCGCGGCTGCTAGAGCGGCCCGGGCTCTGGCACCGCGGGCGGCTGCGGCGGATCGAGCTCGCCGGGCGGCGGGTACGGCTCCGGGATCTGCGGCGGCTGCGGCGGATCGAGCTCGCCGGGCGGCGGGTACGGCTCGGGGGTCTGCGGCGGCTGCGGGGGCTGCGGCTCGATGCCGCCTCTCTACCCCCGGTCGGCGTTCGAAACACGCGCGCGCGACGGCCGCTGCGCCTGCTCTCCCGCCCGCGGCTCGAGCGCGCGCAGCGCCTCCGCCGCCTCCCGGCGCAGCGGCCCCACGAGAGCACGGTAGTCCTCGTCGGTGATCGTCCCGGCGCGATGGTCGAACTCGAGCTCCTTCAACGCGGCGAGCGCGCGGTCGCGCACCTCGGCGAGCTCGAGCTGGCGGCGCTCGAGCTCCCCCGGCGCCTCGAGCGCGTCGTCGGCCGCGTCCGGCTCGCGCAGGAACGGCAGCGCGACGGCGACGACGCAGGCCGCCGCGAGGAGCGCGCCGAGGACGAGCGCGAGCGTCACGACTCCGCCGGCAGCCCGGCGCGGGCGTAGCGGGTCGCGAGCCGCCGCTGCTCACGCGCGTCGGGCCAGAGCGCGACCGCGGAGCCGAGCACGAACACGAGCCCGGCGAGCCAGATCAGGTTCACGAGCGGCTTGACGAAGACGCGGAAGTAGACGCTGCCGTCGGGGTTCACCTGCTCGGCGACGACGAACAGGTCTTCGGCCGTCACGAGGTCGCTGCGGATCCCGACCTCGTTCGTCACCTGTCGCTCCGCCGCGTACGCGTTCTTGCCCGCCTCGACGGTTCCGAGCGCCGCGCCGTCTCGCTCGACGTCCACGATCGCGCGTACCGCGGTCGCGTTCGCGAGCTCACGCTCCTCCAGGCGCTCGTAGGTGAGGCGGTAGTCGCCGACGGCGAGCGAGTCGCCGCGCGCGAGGCGCCCCTCGACGACGGTGTCGTAGGCGCTCGAGCCGGCGACGCCGACGGCGAGGAGGACGACGGCCGCGTGGACGACGTAGCCGCCGTAGCGGCGCCGGTTGCGCGCCACGAGCCCGGCGAAGGCACCCGGCCACGAGCCGCCGGCGAGCGATCGGCGCGCGCGCGTCCCGCGCACGAACTCGAGCACGATCGACGCGAGGACGAACGCCGAGAAGCTGTAGGCGATCAGCCCGGGGATCGAGGAGCCGGCTCCGAGCGGCAGGAGCGCGATGCCGGTGACGACGGCTGCCCCGAGCGGCCACGCGAACGTCGACGCGAGGCCGCGCAGCGACGCCCGCCGCCACGCGACGAGCGGGCCGATCCCCATCAGGAGCAGCAGCGGCAGCCCGAAGATCCGGAGGAAGAAGTTGTAGTACCCCTGCCCGACGATGCGCTGCTCGCCGTAGACGAGCTCGTGCAGGATCGGGTACGCGACGCCCCACAGGATCGTCAGCGTGAGCGCGACGAGGAGGAGGTTGTTGTAGAGGAACGTCGCCTCCCGCGAGACGAGCGACTCGAGCCGCGTCTTCGCGCGCAGCAGCGGCAGCCGCGCGTGGACGAGCGCGAGCGACCCGAACACGACGACACAGATGAAGCCGAGGAACCACGGCCCGATCGCGCCCTCCGTGAACGAGTGGATCGAGCTCACGATTCCCGAGCGCGTGAGGAAGGTGCCGAAGAGCGAGAGCCCGAACGCGAGCAGCACGAGGAGGACGTTCCACACCTTCAGCATCCCGCGCTTCTCCTGGATCATCACGGAGTGCAGGTACGCCGTGGCAGCGAGCCACGGCATCAGCGCGGCGTTCTCGACGGGATCCCAGGCGTAGTACCCGCCCCAGCCGATCTCCTCGTACGCCCAGTGCGAGCCGAGCAGCTGCCCCACCCCGAGCGACGTCCACGCGACGAGCGTCCACCGGCGGGTGGCGACGATCCACCGCTCGTCGGTGCGCCGGGCGAGCAGCGATCCGATCGCGAAGGCGAAGGGAACGGTGAGCCCGACGTAGCCGAGGTAGAGGAGCGGCGGGTGGGACATCATGTACGGGTTCTGCAGGCTCGGGTTGAGCCCGCGGCCGTCGAGCGGCGCGACCTGCGTCGCGAACGGCGACGCGATCGCGACGACGAGGAACGAGAAGAAGACCGCGACGCCTGCGAGGACCGGGACGACCCACGCGACGAGGTCGCGGGCGCTCCGCCGGTTGAGGAGGACGGCGGCCGCCGCGTACCCGGTCAGGATCAGGAGCCAGAGGAGGAGCGAGCCCTCCTGGCCGCCCCAGAACGCCGAGATCCTGTAGCCGAGGGGCAGCTCACGACTCGTGTGCGCCCACGCGTAGACGAACGAGAAGTCGCGGCGGACGAGCGCCGCGAGCAGCACCGCCGAGGCGACGAGCGTCGTCGCGAACGAGGCGACGAGCGCGTTCTGCGCGGAGAGCGCGAGCCGCCGCCGGCGGTAGCGGGCGGCGTAGGCGCCCGCGAGCCCCGCGTAGAGCGCGAGCCCGAGCGTGGCGACGAGCGCGGCGCGGCCGAGCTCGGGCATCTAGCTCTCCGGCGCGTACTTCGACGGGCACTTCGTGATCAGCGTGCCCGGCACGGCGACGAAGACGCCGTCCTTCAGCTGCCCGTCGACCACGACGTCCCGGCCGCTGCGGAAGAGGTCCGGGACGGAGCCCGTGTAGAGGACCTCGACGCGGGTGCCGTCGTCGTCCTTGATGTTCCGCAGCTCGAACCGCAGGCCGTCGGCGTAGGCGTCACCGCGGGGGGCGCCGACGACGTGACCCGCGAGCGTGACCCGGTCGCTGCGGCCGGCGAGCTCGCTCGGCTGGATCATCGGGGTGCCGCCGCCGGCGATCGACGTGTAGAGCAGGAAGACGGCGAGCACCGCCGCGACCGACAGTGCGATGACGAGGCGCGCAGGGCTGCGCGACGCGCCCTTCCCCGGGCCGGCAGGACGAGCCATCGCAGGTGATCGTAGCTGCGCTAGGCCGTCTCGGGCGCCGTCTCGCGGCGAGCCGGCACGCGGTACCCGTGGTCGTGGCAGAGCGATCCGGGCGAGTCCTCCGTGAGCGCGTCGCAGTAGCCCTTGCCGTAGGCGGCGCGCATGAAGGCGGCGACGACCTCGAGGCTCCACTCGGACACGTCGGCGGCCTCGCGCCACAGATCGGCGAGCCGGAGGTCGATGTCGAGCTCGAGAAGGTCGATTCGCGACGGGGCCTGTGCCATGCCGAAAAGGGTAGGACCCCCATCGGACGACACGGCCGCCGCGGCCGAAACGGCCACGGCCGGTGCTCTAAGCACCGGCCACGTCCGGACCGGCCGGTGCGGTAGCGTGGCGCCATGGGACGGATCCGCGTCGGGCCGGCCGACTGCCCTTCGCGCGAGTCCCCCGAGCTGGCCGTGGAACTGCTGGCCGCGCGCGGCTACGACGCCTGCGAGATCGGCCTCGAGAGCGGCTTCTGGCTCGACTACGGGTTCGCGGAGCGTCTCGGCGAGCTCGCGCGCGAGGCGGACATCGCGCTCTCGGTCCACGCGCCGCTCTTCGCGTTCCCGGGCCACCCCGACCCGAAGAAGTCGAGGATGGCGCTCGGTGCTCTAGACCGCTGCGCCGGCATCGCGACCGCGGCCGGTGCGGAGGTCGTGGTCATCCACCCCGGGTTCTGGCTCGGGCGGGAGCGGGAGCAGGCGCTCGCAGACGTCGCCGCCTCCCTCGACGCGCTCCGCGAGCGCCTCGTCGCGAAGGAGCGGCTGGTGCCGTTCGGGATCGAGGTGATGGGCCGCGTCCGCGAGCTCGGATCGGTCGACGACGTGGTCGAGCTCGCGGCGCGCGTCGACTTCGTCCGGCCGGTGCTCGACTTCGCGCACATGCACGCGACCTCGGACGGTGCGTTCGGCGACGTCGAGCCGTTCGCCGCCGCGCTCGAGGCGGCGGACGCCGTCCTCGACGAGGGCGCGCCCTTCCACATCCACTTCTCGGACATCGCGTACGCGAACCGCAACGAGACGAAGCACCTGCGCTACGGCGAAGGGACGCTCCGCGCCGATCCGCTCGCGGCCGCGCTCGAACGGTTCGAGCGCCCGGCGACCGTGATCTCGGAGTCGCCGGACGAAGCGTCGACGCTCGCGATCCGCGCCGCCCTGACCGGCCGCGCCTAGGCGGAGGCGAGCGCCGGCGCGTACGCGGCGAGCGCCGCCTGCCACGGCTCCGCGTCCGCGTGCCGGCCGCGCGACTGCAGGAACTGGACGAGCGCGTCGAGCACCTCGCGCCGCGTCAGGTGCAGCTCCGTCCCCTCCAGCACCTCGACCGCCTCGCGCAGCAGCTCCTCCGCCTCGCCGTCGCGCCCCTGCGCCGCGCGGACGAGGCCGAGCGCCATCCGCGTCGTCGCACGCGAGACGTTGTCGTGCGGCCCGACGGTGCGCCGCGCCTCGAGCGCGTGGCGCTCCGCCTCGTCCAGCTTCCCCTTCGCGACGAGTACCTGCGCAAGGCCGCGCTGGCACTCGCACAGCGTGCCGCGGTCCTCGAGCGGCTTCAGGATCCGGATGCCGTCGCGGAAGCGCCGCTCGGCCGCCGCGACGTCGCCGCGCCGCCACTCCACCCATGCGCGCACGTTGTGGGCGCGCGCGAGCGCCCAGGCGCTGCCGGACTGCGAGAAGAGCTCCTCGGCGCGATCGAGCGTGACGGCGGCCTCGTCGACGCGACCGCGCAGCTGCTCGATCCGCGCGCGCATCGTCAGCGCCCACGCGATCACGCTGATGTTGCCGCTCTCCTCGGCGAGCGCGAGCGCTTCTTCCGTCAGGCGCGTCGCCGGCTCCAGGTCGAGGCGAGCGTACGCGATGCTCGCGAGCTCCTCGGTCGCGTTCGCCTCGAGGTCGCGCCGTCCGATCTGGCGCGCCACCTCGAGCGCCCGTGCGATCCAGACCTCGTCGTCGGCGAGGTCGCCGAGCCACCAGCCGATCCGGCCGCGCGCACTGAGGGCCTCGTAGCGGTCCTCCGGCGCCGCGCCGTCGAGCAGGACGAGCGCCTGCTCGACGAGCTCGCGGCCGCGCGGGAGGTCGCCGTCCCGGAGGAGCGCGACGTCGGCGAGCGCGGCGAGCGCGAGGCCCTGGAGGCGCGTGTCGCCGGCCTCTGCGGCCGCGGCGAAGACCGCGTCCATCTCGGCCGCGAGGGCGGGCAGGTCGGCGATCTTGCCGGCCGCCTTGGCGGCGAGGTAGCGGCGGCCGAGGGTGGGCTCGAGCTCCGCCGCGCGCAGGAGCAGCCGCCGCGCAGCCCGGTTCGCCTCGCGTGCCATCGCACGGCGACCCGCGAGCTCGAGCGTCCGCGCGGCCTCGGCCGCGAGCTCCGGCGCGACGACGCCGTCGAGCTCGTCGAGCAGCGTCGTCGCCTGGTCGAGGTGGTAAGCGCGGATCTCGACGAGCTCGTCGCCCGCACGGTCGGCGAGCCACGACGCCACCTGCTGGTGCAGCTCGGCGCGTGCGCCCTTCGTCAGCGCCGAGTACGCCACATCGCGGATCAGGACGTGCTTGAAGCGGTACGCGCGCTCGCCCGAGATCGTCGAGCGGCTCTCGCGGGTGACGAACTCGCGGTCGAGCAGGTCGTCGAGAACGCGCTCGCAGTCGCCGAGCTCGGGAGCAAGACTGTCCAGCGCACCACGCCAGAAGATCCGCCCGACCACCGACGCTCGTCCGAGGAGGATCTTCTCGTCGCGCGGGAGCCGGTCGATGCGGGCGGCGATCAGCGCCTGCAGCGTGTCCGGGATCCGGCGGGCGCTCCCGCCCTCGAGGAGCATCCGCGTCGTCTCCTCCACGAAGAGCGGATTCCCCTCCGTCTTCTCGAGGATCGCGCGTCGCTCGTCCTGCGGGAGCTCGTGCTCGGCGAGGAGCGCGTCGAGGAGCGCCTCGCTGTCGCGCTGCCCGAGCGGCTCCAGCTCGATCGCGGTCGCGCGCACGCGGCCGCCGCCCCAGCCCGGCCGCAGGTCGAGGAGCTCCGGCCGCGCGAGGCACACGATCAGGAGCGGCGCGTCCTTGACGCGCTCGGCGAGGAGCTCGACGAGGTCGAGCAGCGGCTCCTCCGCCCAGTGGATGTCCTCGAAGACGAGGACGAGCGGCTGCGCGGACGCGAGCTCCGCCGCCCACTCGCGCGCCGCCCACGCGATCTCCTGCTGGCTGCGCTCGGTCTCGACCGCCTCGAGCACGCCGGCCGCGAGCGCAAGCAGATCGGCGACCGCGTCGTCGCCGCAGCAGGCGCGGAGCTTCTCGACGGCCTGCTGCACCGGGTCGTCGTCGGCGATCCCCGCGGCGACCTTCACCATCTCCGCGAGCGGCCAGTACGTGACGCCCTCGCCGTAGGGGAGCGAGCGGCCGGTGAGGACGGTCGCGCCCTCGGCGCCGGCGAGGAACTCGCGGGCGAGGCGGCTCTTCCCCACGCCCGGCTCGCCGTAGATCGTGAAGAGGTGCGCCCGCCGGTCGCGGACGGCGCGCTGGAAGCTGATCCCGAGCAGCTCGAGCTCGACCTCGCGGCCGACGAACGGGGCGGCGACCGACGGGGCGCGGCGCGTGTCCTCGCGCACGCCGACGAGCCGGTGCACGACGACGGGCGTCCCCAGCCCCCTCAGGTCGAGCGTCCCGCGCTCCTCGGACTCGGCGCACGTGGCCGCAAGCCGCTGCGCGAACGGGCCGAGCAGGATCTCGCCGGGGCCCGCGGCCTGCTGGAGCCGCGCGGCGACGTTGACCGCCTCCCCTGTTGCGAACGTGGACTCCGACTCGTCGGCGACGACCTCGCCCGCCTCGATCCCGATCCGCGCCTCGAGGCCGAGCCCGTGCACGGAATCCATGACCGCGAGTGCCGCGCGGATCGCGCGCTCGGCGTCGTCCTCGTGCGCCTGCGGGATCCCGAACGCCGCCATGACGGCGTCGCCGGCGAACTTCTCGACGATGCCGCCGTGGCGCGTGACGCAGTTCGCGACGTGGTCGAAGAACGCCGTCACGCGGCGCCGCACGATCTCGGGGTCGCGCGTCGCCACGAGCTCGGTGGAGCCGACGAGGTCGACGAAGAGGACGGTCGCCAGCTTCCTCTCCACGTCGTGAGTGTAGTTACGAGGCTGCGGCTCCCTCCGCGGCGCGGAGGCGGTTCCCATACCATCGCCGCGTGCTCGAGCCCGGCGTCTTCAAGGCGTACGACGTCCGCGGGATCCACCCGACGGAGCTCGACGAGGAGGGCGCCTACGCGATCGGGCGGGCATACGCGGAGCACTTCGGCGCGGCGCGGATCGCCGTCGGGCGCGACATGCGCGTCTCGTCTCCGGCGATGGCGGCCGCGGCGATCGACGGCGCCGCCGACGCGGGAGCGGACGTCGTCGACCTCGGGATGGTCGGCACCGAGATGGTCTACTTCGCGGTCGGCGAGCTCGGTCTCGACGGCGGCATCGCCGTCACCGCCTCGCACAACCCGAAGGAGTACACGGGGATGAAGATCGTGCGCGCGGGCGCCCTGCCGGTCGGCGGCGAGTCCGGCCTCCTCGACGTGCGCGACCGCGCGCAGGAGATTGTGTTGAAACAACACAAAGTCGAGCGGCGCGGCGACGTCTCGCGGCTCGACGTCTACCCGCAGTTCGTCAACAAGGTGCTGTCGTTCGTGGACGTGTCCGCGATCCGGCCGCTCCGCGTCGTGATCGACGCGGCGAACGGCATGGCCGGCGCGATGCTCCCCCCCGTGCTGGAGCGGCTCCCGATCGACGCCGTCCGCTGCTACTTCGAGCCGGACGGCACCTTCCCGAACCACGAGCCGAACCCGCTTCTGCCCGAGAACCGCGAGTTCATCGTCCGCAAGACGCGCGAGGAGGCCGCCGACCTCGGCGTGGCGTACGACGGCGACGCCGACCGGTGCTTCTTCGTCGACGACACGGGCGAGTTCGTCCCCGGCGACTTCGTGACGGCGTTGCTCGCGGAGGCGGTGCTCGAGAAGGAGCCCGGCGGCAAGGTGATCTACGACGTCCGCGCGAGCTGGGCCGTCGCCGAGACGATCGAGCGCGCCGGCGGCGTCCCACTCGTCAACCGCGTCGGGCACGCGTACATCAAGCACCGCATGCGCGAGGAGAGTGCCGTCTTCGGCGGCGAGGTCTCCGCCCACTACTACTTCCGCGATTTCTCGCAGGCGGACTCGGGCGTGGTGCCGTTCCTGCTCGTGCTCGAGCTGATCTCGAAGCGCGGCTGCAAGCTCTCTGAGATCCTCGCGCCGTACCGGGAGCGCTTCTTCATCACGGGGGAGATCAACACGCCGGTCGCGGACGTCCCGGCGAAGCTGCGCGAGCTGGAGGAGCGCTACGCGGCCGAGGCGCGCATCTCGCATCTCGACGGAGTGTCGGTCGACGCGGACGACTGGCACTTCAACGTCCGTCCGTCGAACACCGAGCCGTTGCTGCGGCTGAACCTCGAGGCGCGCTCGCAGGAGCTGATGGAGGAGAAGCGCGACGAGGTGCTGGAGCTGATCCGGCGCTAGCTCAGAGCTCGGCGGCGAGCGCCTCGATCGCCGTCCCCTGCACCCACGTCAGCCACCCGTAGAGGGCGACGCCCGGCTCGCGCCACCGCCGCTCGTCCATCTCCTCGGTCACGTCGAGCCGCGTCCCGAGGACGAGCCGCAGGTCGTTCAGCGCGGCGACCCACGCCTCCAGCTCGCCGGGTGTCAACCGGTCGGCCGACGCCGTCCGCTCGAGCGTCGCGAGCGCCTCGCGCTTCGCCTCGACGAGCGTCGGGCGCACGAGCCGGTCGAACTCCGCGGCGTCGTCGTCGTCCTCGTAGGCGGCCGGGAAGAGACGCTGGAGCGACGGGTCGCCCGCCTGCTCCTCGACGCCGTCGCGCAGCTCGGCCGCGAGCCGCCGCAGGAGCGCGCGCTCTTCCCGGCCGAGATCGAGCCGGTACCCGTCGTCCTCGCGCCGCAGCCGCACCTAGTCCTGCCGCAGGGTCGCCCACAGCCCGTGCGCCTGCAGCCGCGCCACGTCGTACTCCGCCTTCTCCCGCGTCCCGGACGCGACGACCGCCTTTCCCTCGTGGTGCACCTGCAGCATCAGCTGCTCGGCCTTCTCGTGCGAGTACCCGAAGAGCTTCTGGAAGACGTACGAGACGTAGGTCATGAGATTGATCGGGTCGTTCCAGACGATCACGATCCACGGCCGGTCGTGCTCGCGATCCTCGACGTCGAGCGGCTCCTCGACCCGCACGGGTGCCTCGATCACGCTCACGCGCGCATTGTGCGCGAGTACGATCGCGACCGTGGAGTTCGGGCGCCTCAGCGATCGCAAGCCGCCCTTCAAGTACTCCGCGACGGCACGCGTCTGGTTCTCGGACACCGACGCGCAGGGGATCGTCTACTACGGCCGCTACCTCCCCTACTTCGACCACGCGCGGACGGAGTACCACCGGCACCTCGGGATGTCCGGCCCGTGGATCGAGGGCCGGGACTTCGTGATGCGTGCCTCGACGGTCGAGTACCACGCGCCCGCGCGCTTCGACGACCTGCTCGAGATCTTCGTGCGCCTGGCGCGCATCGGCCGCACGAGCGTCACCTACGAGTGCGCCGCCTACCGGCTCCACGACGACGCGCTGATGGTGACGGCGACGCAGACGCTCGTCCTCGTCGACCTCGACGAACGGCGTGCGGCGGCGATCCCCGACGACTACCGCGAGCGGATGCGGGCGTTCGAGGGCGCCGACCTCGAGGCGTGAGCGCGGACGACACCGGGCGAGGCCGCGCGCCCTAGCCGCACCAGGGCGCCCGCCTCGCCTCGGTCCTGCCGGTCGTGCGCGCCCGCCTCGGTGGCGAGGCGGGCGCCGCAGCTGACCGCAACCCCTCTCCCTGCTCTCGTTGTAGGCGCATCGGCGCCCGCGTCCATCCCTCGGACGAGGGTCGCCCCTCGTTCGAGGGAACATCCCTCGAACGAGGGAACGCCGCGGCGACTCTTACGCCGCTCTTAGATGCCGCGCCGCACAATGGGCGCGTGCGGGTGATGGTTGTCGACGACGACGAGGCGGTGCGCGAGTCGCTCCGGCGCGCCCTGCAGCTCGAGGGATACGACGTCGAGCTGGCCGCCGACGGCGGCGAGGCGCTCGAGCGGCTCGAGCGCGACCCCGTGGCGCCGGACGCAGTCGTGCTCGACGTCGCGATGCCGCGCGTGGACGGGCTCCAGGTGTCGCGCAGGCTCCGCGCCGCCGGCAGTGAGCTCCCCATCCTGATGCTCACCGCGCGCGACGAGGTCTCCGATCGGGTGGCGGGGCTCGACGCGGGCGCCGACGACTACCTCGTGAAGCCGTTCGCGCTCGAGGAGCTGCTCGCGCGCCTGCGCGCCCTGCTGCGGCGCCTTCCCGGCGCGGCGGAGACGCTCCGCTTCGCCGACCTCGAGCTCAACCCGGCGACGCGCGAGGTGACGCGCGGCGGGGAGCGGATCGAGCTGACGCGGACGGAGTTCTCGCTCCTCGAGCTCTTCCTGCTCAACCCCCGGCAGGTGCTCACGCGCTCGGTGATCTTCGAGCGCGTGTGGGGCTACGACTTCGGGTTCGGCTCGAACTCGCTCGACGTCTACATCGGGTACCTGCGACGGAAGACCGAGGTCGGCGGGAAGCCACGCCTGATCCAGACGATCCGCGGCGTCGGGTACGCGCTGCGCGAGGCATGACCGTCCGGACGCGGCTGACGCTGACCGTCGCCGCGGCGGTGGCGGTCGCCGTCGCCGGCGCGTCCGCGCTCACGTACGTCCTCGTCCGGAAGGAGCTCTACGGCCAGGTCGACGAGGCGCTGCGCGAGCGCGTCCACACGATCCGCGTCGGCGTGATCGAGGACGCGATCAGCGGCGAGCAGTTCCTCGGCGGGCCGCGGGACCCGCTCGGCGCCGCGTCGGGGTTCACGCAGCTCGCGACGGCCGCCGGCGAGGCGATCACCCCGCCCGACGCGCAGGTCGAGCTTCCGGTCACCGACCGGGCGCGCGCGGTCGCACGCCGCGACGACGGCGCCTACTTCTCGGATCTCGACCTCGGCGGGCGGCACGTCCGCGTGTACACGCTGCCGACGTCGGAGCCGGGGTACGCCCTCCAGATCGCGCGGCCGCTCGACGAGGTGGACGACGCGCTGCGGCGGATCCGCAGGCTGCTCCTCCTGATCGCGCTCGGCGGCGTCGGGCTCGCGGGAGCGCTCGGCCTCGCGGTCGCACGCGGCGTGCTCGCGCCGGTGCGACGGCTCACGGTGGCGGCCGAGGAGGTGAGCGAGACGCGCGACCTCTCGCGGCGGATCGACGACAGCGGGCGCGACGAGCTCTCCCGGCTCGCCGGGACGTTCAACACGATGCTCGCGGCGCTCGAGGACTCCGCACAGGCGCAACGGCGTCTCGTCTCGGACGCGTCGCACGAGCTGCGCACGCCGCTGACGAGCCTCCGCACGAACATCGAGGTGCTCACGCGCGGCGACGCGCTGCCGGACGGCGAGCGGGCGAAGCTGCTGCGCGACGTGACGGAGCAGCTGTCGGAGATGACCGCGCTGATCGCCGAGCTCGTCGAGCTCGCGCGCGGCGACGAGGCGCCGGCGGAGCCGGAGGACGTCCGGCTCGACGTGGTCGCCGCGGCCGCGGTCGAGCGCACGCGGCGCAACCGGCCCGGCGTCGAGATCCGCGCCGACCTGCACGAGACGACCGTGCGCGGCGTTCCCGCGTCGATCGAGCGCGCGATCTCGAACCTGCTCGACAACGCGGCGAAGTGGAGCCCGCCGGGCGGTGTGGTCGAGATCGCGACGCGCGACGGCGAGGTGGTCGTCCGCGACCGCGGGCCGGGCATCGCCGACACCGACGTACCGTTCGTCTTCGACCGGTTCTACCGCTCGGAGGGCGCGAGAGGGCTGCCGGGGTCCGGCCTCGGGCTTGCGATCGTGCACCAGGTGGCGGAAGCCCACGGGGGGACCGTCGCCGTCGAGCGGCCCGGGGACGGCGGCACGAGGATGCGCCTGCGGCTCGCGCCGACGAAGTCTTAGGCGACTTTTAGCTCCGTCTCAGGCCGCCTTCAGGCGCCGCTGGTCTCCTGCTCTCGTGGACTTCGACGAGAGGACGGAGACGATGAATCACGGGAAGCACCCGCGGGCGGCGGCGGCGGCGCTCGCCGCGGCCGCGGCATTGGTCGGCGCCGCCGGAGGCGTCGGCGCCTACGCGCTCCTCGACTCGGGCGGCGGGACGGCCGTCCGCGAGGTGACCGTCGGCGCGGGCGACCCCGTCGCGAACGGCTCGCCGTCGATCGCGACGGTCGTCGCACGCGTGTCGCCGTCGGTCGTGACGATCACGGTGCCGGCGGAGCCGGCGTCGCCGCTGTCACCGGCCGGCGGCGGCACGAGCCAGGGGTCGGGCTTCGTGCTCGACGCGGACGGCCATATCGTCACGAACCAGCACGTCGTCGGCGACGCGCGGACGGTGACGGTCACGTTCGCCGACGGCACCGACGCCGCGGCTACCGTCGTCGGGACCGATGCGTCGACGGATCTGGCGGTCGTGAAGGTCGATCCCGCCGACGCCGACCTCGTCTCGCTCGAGCTCGCGGACTCCGACGACGTCCGTGTCGGCGACGAGGTCGTCGCGATCGGCAGCCCGTTCGGCCTCGAGCAGACGGTGACGAGCGGGATCGTGAGCGCCCTCGGGCGCGAGATCAGCTCGCCGAACGGGTTCGCGATCGACGACGCGATCCAGACCGACGCCGCGATCAACCACGGCAACTCCGGCGGGCCGCTGCTCGACCTCGACGGCCGGGTGATCGGCGTGAACTCGCAGATCGAGAGCGAGTCGGGCGGCAACGACGGCGTCGGCTTCGCCGTCCCGGCGGACACCGTCGAACGGATCGCCGCGGCGCTCATCGCCGACGGCGAGGTGCAGCACGCGTACCTCGGCGTCTCGCTCGACGGCGGCGGCGACGGCGGCGCCCGTATCGCGGAGGTCCGCCGAGGCACGGCGGCCGACGAGGCCGGCCTCGAGGCCGGAGACGTCGTCACCGCGGTCGGCGGAGCCGCGGTCGGGGACGCCGACGACCTGCGGCGGGCGATCGCCGCGAAGCGGCCGGGCGATCGGCTCCGGCTGACCGTCGAGCGGGACGGCGAGAGCCGGTCCGTGACGGTCGAGCTGGGAACCCGGCCCGCCTCCTGACCCGAAGCACCGACGAAAGGAGCAAGAAGTGCAGCGCAGGACGAAAGGGAAGCTCGCAGCAGGGATCGGAGCGCTCGTCGCCGTCGTGGGCGCCGGCGGCGACGAGCGCTCCGATCCCTGCTGCGAGCTTCCCTTTCGTCCTGCGCTGCACTTCTTGCTCCTTTCGTCGGTGCTTCGGGTCAGGAGGCGG
>DATMJW010000068.1:0-6907 GCA_035553355.1 Gaiellaceae bacterium
GGCGTCGTCGACGACCGGGGGTGGAGCCGGCGCCGCCACGGGGAGGTTGAGGCGCCAGCCGCCACGCCACGGCGCGCCTGCGGCGCGAGGCGGCGGCTCCGAGAGCGGCGGGTGCTCGACGAGGAACGCCGTCGTCGCGTCCCCGGCCCGCAGAACGGGGTGGGCGACGAGCCAGCGCAGAAACGGGAGGTTCGTCGTGAGCCCGCCTACCTCCGTCTGCTCGAGGGCCGCCGCCAGCCGTGACAGCGCCTCGTCGCGAGTGGCGCCGTGCGCGATCAGCTTCGCGATCATCGGGTCGTACGACGTCCCCACCTCGTCGCCGGCCTCGACGCCCGCGTCGACGCGGACGCCCTCCGGGAGCCGCAGTCGCTCGACGCGCCCGGCCTGTGGAAGGAACGTTCGCGGGTCCTCCGCGTACAGCCTCACCTCGACGGCGTGGCCGACGGGAGTTTGTGTTGTTTCAACACAAGCGCGGGAGCCGCCAGCGATCCGGATCTGCTCCGCGACGAGGTCGATCCCGGTCACGAGCTCGGTGACCGGGTGCTCCACCTGGATGCGGCCGTTCAGCTCGAGGAACCAGAAGTCGCGGCCGTCGAGCATGAACTCCGCCGTTCCTGCGCTCACGTAGCCGATCGCGCGCGCGAAGCGCACGGCCGCAGCCGACATGGCCGCACGGAGCGCCGGGTCGAGCGCCGGCGACGGCGACTCCTCGAGCACCTTCTGGTGGCGCCGCTGAATCGAGCAGTCGCGCTCGCCGAGAGCGACGACCGTCCCGTGGGTGTCGGCGAGCAGCTGGATCTCGACGTGACGCGGCCGCTCGACGTAGCGCTCGCAGAAGACGGTGCCGTCGCCGAACGCCGCCTCCGCCTCGCGCCGTGCGGCCGCGAGCGCCTCCTCGAGCTCGTCCGGCCGCCGCACGACCCGCATGCCGCGGCCTCCGCCGCCCGCCGCAGCCTTGACGAGCAGCGGGAACCCGAGCTCCTCGGGAGCCCCGGTCGGGACGACCGGGACGCCCGCCTCGGCCGCGATCCGCTTCGCCGCGAGCTTGTCGCCCCCCGCGCGCAGCGCCTCCGGCGGTGGCCCGACCCACGTCAGTCCCGCCGCGCCGACCGCCTCGGCGAAGTCCGCGTTCTCGGAGAGGAACCCGTACCCCGGATGGATCGCGTCGGCGCCGGCCTCGCGCGCGGCGCGCACGTGCTCGGCCGCGTCGAGATAGGACGAGATCGGCACCGTCTCGTCGGCCGTCCGCGTGTGCAGCGCCCCGGCGTCGTCGGGCGCGGCCACCGCGACCGTCCCCACCCCGAGCTCGCGGCACGTGCGAAAGATGCGCACCGCGATCTCACCGCGGTTCGCGACCAGGAGCTTCCGCACGGCCATCGGACGGATCGTAAAACCCCTGCTACCCTGGCGCGCCGATGCGGCGGGTCCTCGTGCTCCTCGTCGCGTTCCTCGCGCTCGCCGCACCGGCGGCGGCAGGAACGCTCTTCGTGATCGACGGCCGCGGCTGGGGTCACGGCATCGGCATGAGCCAATACGGCGCGAAGGGGTACGCGGAGAACGGCTGGTCGCACGGCCGCATCCTCGCGCACTACTACCGCGGCACCGAGCTTCGCACCGTGCCGCCGCGGCAGGTGCGCGTCCTCCTCGCCGAGCTGCAGGGGCGGGTCCGGATCTCGAGCTCGAAGCCGTTCCGCGCAGTCGACCGTCGTGGCACCGTGCGGCGGCTCCCGGCCGGCCCGTACGTCCTGGCACCGGGCGCGCAGAAGGCGAAGCGGCTGAAGGGGCTCAAGCTGCCGCTCCGCTTCGAGCCGGGTGCGGCGCCGCTCCGCCTCGGCGAGAACGCCTACCGCGGTGCGCTCCTCGTGCACGGTGACCGTGGGAAGCTCACGGTCGTCAACCGGCTCCCGCTCGACCGCTACCTGCGCGGCGTCGTCCCGTGGGAGATGCCCGACGACTGGCACCCGGAGGCGCTGCGCGCACAGGCGGTCGTCGCGCGGTCGTACGCGCTCGCGACGCTGAAGCCGACGGCGCTCTTCGATCTCTACTCGGATGTCCGGAGCCAGGTGTACGGCGGCATCCGCGCGGAGGCGACCTCGACCAACCTCGCGGTGGGGGCGACGGCGGGGAAGGTCCTGATGTGGAACGGCCGGATCGCGACGACGTTTTACCACTCGACGTCCGGCGGAAAGACGGCGCCGATCGCCGACGTCTGGCCGCGTGCCAACCCGCTGCCGTACCTCGTCTCGGTGCCGGATCCGTACGACCGTGCGTCGAAGCACCACACGTGGGGGCCCTTCCGGTTCACGCCCGCCGAAGTGGCCAAGGCCCTCGGTGCAGGACTCGTCCGCGACCTGATCGTCGACCGGAAGCCGTCGGGCCGCGTCTCGCACGTCGGCATCACGACGCGCGCTGGTCGGAAGACGGTGCTCGCGCAGGACTTCCGCGCGCAGCTCGGCCTGCGCTCGACGTGGTTCACGGTGCGCGTGCTGCGACTCGACCCGCACCTCCGTCGCGCGATCGCGGCGCAGCCGATCACGCTCACCGGCTTCGTCCGCGGCCTCACCGACGTCAGGCTCGAGCAGCAGGTGAACGGCGGCGCGTGGACGACCGTCCGGCCGCTCAAGCCGAGGCCCGACGGGCGGTTCGCGACGACGGTGAAGCCCCGGCGCACGACGAGCTACCGGCTCGCCGCGCCGCAGGCCGCGGGCGCTGCGATCACGCTCAAAGTTCGTTAACCCGGCCTTACACGCCGCTCACGCGCAGGTGGCTACCGTCGTCGGATGCGGCGGTTCGTCCTCTTGGTCACCGTGCTCGGGACTCTTCTCGGCGCCGGCGACGCCATGGCCTCGTCGCGCGTCCAGTACGGGATCCAGGACGATGCGTGGCTGCTGTACGGCGAGGGCGCGGTCGAGGAGCGCGTGGCGACGCTCGACCGGCTCGGCGTCGACATCGTGCGCTTCACGATCGACTGGAGCCAGGTCGAGCCGCGCCGCGGACGCTTCGCGTGGGCGCGTACGGATCACGTGCTCAGCGCGCTTCGCGACGCCGGGATCCGCCCCGTGATCACGCTCTACGGGACGCCGCGGTGGGCGAACGGAGGCCGCTCGTCCAACTGGGCGCCCACGAGTGGCTCCACCTTCGGCGCCTTCGCCGCGACGACCGCGCGACGCTATCCGTGGGTCAAGGACTGGTTGATCTGGAACGAGCCGAACCAGCGGCGCTGGCTCCGGCCGACGACACCGCGCACGTACGTCTCGAGGCTCCTGAACCCCGCGTACGTGGCGATCAAGCGCGCCAGCCGCGGCACGCGGATCGGCGGCGGTGCGACGGCGCCCCGCGGCTCGATCGGCGGCGTCTCGCCGGTCGCGTGGATCCGGGGCATGCGCGCTGCAGGCGCGCGGCTCGACGCGTACGCGCACCACCCGTATCCGCTCCGGCGTGGCGAGACGCCGTCGGCCGGCGGCTGCGCGCACTGCGAGACCATCACGATGGCGACGCTCGACCGCCTTCTGCGCGAGGTTCGTCAGGCCTGGGGTGCCGGAAAGCGGATCTGGCTGACGGAGTACGGCTATCAGACGAATCCGCCGGACCGGTTCCTCGGCGTCTCGCTCGCGGCGCAAGCGCGTTTCGTCGGCGAGGCGTCCTGGCGGGCCTTCAAGACGCCGAACGTCGACATGCTGATCCAGTACCTCTACCGCGACGAGCCGCAGCTCGACCGCTGGCAGAGCGGACTCGTCTCCGTCCGCGGCGCCGCGAAGCCGGCGCGAAACGCGTTCCAGGTCGCGACGGCGCAGGCCTACCGCCTCGGCGCGACGACCGCGGTCTGGGGCCATGTCAGGCCGGGCGACGGACGGCAGCTCTACGTCCTGCAGCAGTTCCGAAAGGGCGCCTGGCGCACCGTCAACGGCGCCTACCGCACGACCGCACGCGGCTTCTTCTATCGCTACGTCCGCGCCGGGAAGGGGTCGAGGCTGCGCGTGATGCACACGCCGACGCGCACCGTGAGCCCCGTGCTCGTCGTCCGCTAGCCGCGCCAGCTCGGCGGGCGGCGCTCGAGGAACGCGCGCAGGCCCTCCTGGCCCTCGTCGCTCGTCCGTCGCTCCGCGATGCGGCGGGCGGTCTCCGCGCCGTCGGGGCGGTCGGCGACGAGGCGCTTCGCGTGGCGAGCCGCTTTCGGACCCGCGCTCCGCAGCTCGCCGAGGATCCGCTCGACGGCGGCGTCGAGATCGTCCGCGACCTCGTGCACGAGCCCGATCCGCAGCGCGGTCTCGGCGTCGAAGCGCTCACCCGTGACGAAGTACCGGCGCGCGGCGCTCGCACCGATCTTCGCGAGCGCGAACGGCGAGATCACCGCGGGGACGATCCCCAGCTTGACCTCGGAGAACGCGAACTGGGCGCGGCGTTCCGCGACTGCGATGTCGGCGCACGCGACGAGCCCTGCGCCGCCGCCGAGCGCGTGTCCCTGCACGCGCGCGATCACGGGCGCGGGGCAGCCGTCGATCGCCTCGAGCATTCGCCGCAGCGCCGTCGCGTCGGCGACGTTCGCGTCGTAGTCGAGGTCGACGGACGAGCGCATCCACTCGACGTCCGCTCCGGCGCAGAAGCTCGGGCCGTCGCCGGCGAGGACGACCGCGCGCGCCTTGCCGACGCCGACGAACGCCTCGGAGAGCTCCGCAATGAGCGCGGCGTCGAAGGCGTTCCGCGTCTCGGGGCGCGCGAGCGTGACCCGCAGCACGTCGCCGTCGCGGTCGATGCGGAGCGCCGTCATCGCGCGGAGCATAGAGTCGGTGTCATGTTGCGCGGAGCGCTCGCCGCGGCCGTCACGCCGCTCGTGGACGGCCGCATCGACGAGGAGGCGTTCACGCCGTACGTCGGCTTCCTCGCCGCCGGCGGGCTGAACGGGCTGCTCGCGCTCGGGACGACCGGCGAGGGGATCCTGTTCGACGTCCCGGAGCGGCGGCGCGTGCTCGAGCTCTACGTCGGCGCTGCGCGGGGGCGTCTCCAGGTGGCGGCACATTGCGGAGCGCAGACGACCGCGGACACCGTTGCCCTCGCGGCGCACGCGGCGGAGGCCGGCGCGGACGCCGTCGCGGTGATCGGGCCGCCGTACTTCCAGCTCGACGAGCGCGCCCTCGTCGAGCACTTCGCGGCGGCGGCGGCGGCGTGCGCACCGGTGCCGTTCTACGTGTACGAGTTCGAGCGCGCGAGCGGCTACGCGGTGCCGCTCTCTGTCCTCGCCGCGCTGCGCGAGCGGGCGCCGAACCTCGCCGGGCTGAAGGTCTCCGATACGCCGTTCGACCGCTTCGCGCCGTACCTGATCGAGGGTCTCGACGTGTTCGTCGGCCCGGAGGCGCTCATCCACGACGGGATCGCCGGCGGTGCTGCGGGTGCGGTTTCCGGGCTCGCGGCCGCGTTCCCGCGGGCGGTCGCGGAGGTCGTCGCGCGGCCGACGGCCGAGGGCGCGCTGCGGCTCGGTGAGTTGCGTGCGGCGGTGGAGCGGTTCCCGCGGCACGCCGCCCTCAAGTTCCTCCTCGCGGAGACGGGGCTTCCCGTGCGGGAGGAGGTGCGGCCGCCGCTTCGGCAGCTGACGGACGAGGAGCGGGCGGAGCTCCGCGCGTGGCGCGAGTCGTCGTAGCGGGTGCGGGCGCCGTCGGCGCCTCGGTCGCGTACCACCTCGCGCTCGCGGGCGCCGACGACGTCGTCCTCTCAGAGGCGGGGAAGGTCGCCGGGGGAGCGACGGGGCGAGCCATGGGTGGTGTGCGCCAGCAGTTCACGACCGCCGCCGAGGTGCAGCTCGCGCAGGCGAGCGTCCGGCTCTTCCGCGAGCTCGGCGAGCCGCTGTTCGAGCAGGTCGGCTACCTCTTCCTCGCGACGAGCGAGAGCGGCCTCGCCGCGCTCGAGGAACGGCGCGCGGTGCAGGCGGCGCTCGGCGTCCCCGTGGAGCGGGTCGACCCCGCGTTCGTGCGCGGCCTGCGCGTCGACGACGTGGTCGGCGCCGTGATCTGCCGCGAGGACGGTGTCGCCGATCCCGCAGGGGTGACGAGGGAGCTCGTGCAGCGGGCGGCGGCCCTCGGCGTGGAGGTGTGCGAGCGGACGGATGCGCTGTCGCTCGCGGCCGACGTCCTCGTCGTCTGCTGCGGCGCGGGTTCGGTGGGCGTGGCAGCGGCCCGCGGCGTCGAGCTCCCGATCCGGCCGCTCGTCCGCCAGCTCGCGGACGTCGGGCCGATCGAGGGGCTGCCGCGCGACCTGCCGATGACGATCGAGGAGAACGGGTTCCACTTCCGGCGCGTCGGCGCGGACCAGGCCCGCTTGGCGATGGGCGAGCCGGAGGCGCGGTGGGAGGGGCCGGTCGAGGTTCGGGACGATCTGGTCGCGGAGTGGAGGGAGCGGCTCGCGTGGCGCTACCCGCCCGCCGCCGGGGCGGCGCTCGTGCGGGCGTGGGCGGGGGTGTACGACATGACCCCGGACGCGCACCCGATCATCGGCTGGGTCGGCGACGGCGTCTATGCAGCGTGTGGCTTCTCCGGGCACGGCTTCATGCAGGCACCTGCGGTCGGCGCAGCAGTGGCGGCCGAAGTCCTCGGCGAGACGCCGCCGTTCGACCTGTCGCCGTACCGGCTCGAGCGCTTCGCCGGCGACGTCCTCTTCCCGGAGACCCTGGTCCTCTGACGCTTGTGTTGTTTCAACACAAGCGTCGTCTATACAGCGCGGTCGCAGCGAGCCGGCAGCGCAGTCCTTGTGTTGAAACAACACAAAGTCTGCCCTGCGGGCCGCGGTAGCCTCTCGGCGTGATGGAGCTCGAGCGCCTCATCGGCGCGCTCGCGCCGGACGCGGTCGCCGGCGGGCGCGGCGGCGAAGCCGTCACGGTCAGCGATCTCGCCTACGACGCGCGCGCGGCGACGCCGGG
>DATMJW010000069.1:0-15803 GCA_035553355.1 Gaiellaceae bacterium
ACATGCGCTTCACGATGGCGCGGCCCGAGGTGTCGTGCCACCCCGAGACGCTGCTCGACGGCGCGCGCACCGTGGTCTCCGCAGCGCTCTCGTACTACGTCCCGGGGGCCGACCCGGGCCCCGGCGAGGGGAGGCTCGCGCGCTACACGTGGACCGACCGCTACGCGGACCTGCGCGAGAAGCTCGACGAGCTCGGACGGCGCGTGACGGCGGCCGCCGGCGGCGGCTCCTACCGCGTCCTCGTCGACGCGAACCAGCACGTCGACCGGGAGGCGGCCGTCCGCTCCGGCGTCGGCTTCTACGGGAAGAACACGCTCGTGATCACGCGCCGGCACGGGTCGTGGGTCGTCCTCGGCACGCTCGTCACCGACCTCGAGCTCGAGACGACGCCGCGCGTCCTCGCCGGCTGCGGCTCCTGCACGCGCTGCATCGACGCCTGTCCGACGGGCGCGCTCGACGAGCCGGGGACGCTCGACGCGACGAAGTGCCTCTCGTACTGGACGCAGTCTCGCGAGCCGATCCCGGTCGCGTACCGGGAGCCGCTCGGGGCGATGGTGTACGGCTGCGACATCTGCCAGGACGTCTGCCCCTGGAACCGCGGCGTCGAGAAGCGTCATGCCGATGCGGACCTCCCCGTGGACGCCGACGCGGTCGTCTCGCTCGTCGAGTGGCTCGAGTCGGACGAGCGCGAGCTCGCGGCGCGCTTCGACCGCCTCTACGTGCCGCGGAACGACGGGCGCCTCCTGCGCCGGAACGCGGTCGTCGCGGCCGGCAACGTGGGCGGGCCGCGGGAGCGCGCGGCGGTCGCGCGGCTCGCCGACGACGAGGACGAGCTCGTGCGCGAGCACGCGCGCTGGGCACTTCGACGGCTGGACGCGCGAGGTGCGTGAGGTGGCGGCACGGCTGACGACCGACAGGTGGATCGCGCTCTTCCGCCTGCTCGTCGTCGCGTTCTTCGCCGTGAAGGTGGTCTTTCTGACCGACCGATTCCCGGACGGGTACACGCAGTGGGCGTGGGCGCTCGTGGCGCTCGCGGTCGGGCTCGCGCTCCTCTTCCTCGTGCTCGCCCTCCGCAGGGTGCGCAGCACGCTGCTCCGGCTGCTGACCCTCCTGGCCGACTTCGCGGTCGTGGCTGCGTTCGCGCTCGTCTTCTCCTACGAGTGGGGGAGCCCGACGCGGTACGCGCTCGTCTTCCCGCTCGTCGAGGCGGCGCTGCGGTTCCGGTTCCTCGGCGCGCTCGTCGCGGGCCTGCTCGCGCTCCCCATCCTCGCGGTCGCCGAGTGGTGGCGCGCCGAGGAGTTCGGACCGCCGGCGTTTGATCCCTATCGCGTCGCCTACCCGTTCGGGATCCTCCTGCTGACGGCGCTCACGATCGGCTGGCTCGTGACGCAGCTCCGCGCGGAGGCGCGGCGCGCGCGGGCGCGCGCCGACGAGGCGGAGCGGCTCCGCGACGAGCTCGGGCGGCGCGTGGACGTCTTCGAGGCGGCGAACCGCTGCGCGCGGGCCCTCGCGTCGTCGCTCGAGCTTGACGCCGCGTTCAGCGCGTTCATCCGCGAGCTACGGACGCTCGTCCCGTTCGACCGGACGGTGATCGTCCTCGAGGAGGACGGCGAGCTCCGCGTGATGGCGGTCGCAGGCGTCGCGGCGGACTCCTTCCTCCCGGTCGGGACGCGCGCCCGCGTCGCCGGCTCGATCCTGGAGGAGACGGCGGCCACGGGGCAACCGGTCTACCGGGCGGACATGATCGATCGCGGCTTCGTCGAGGAGGAGCAGATGGTGGAGCTCGGCCTGCGCTCGCGGGTCGTCGCGCCGCTCCAGCTCGGCGGTCGGCAGATCGGCGCGCTCAGCGTCGTGCGGCGCGAGCCGGCGGCGTTCCGGCCGGAGGAGATCGAGTTGATCGGGCTCCTCGGACGGCTCGTCGCGACCGCGGTGCAGAACATCCGCACCTACGAGGCCGAGCGCGCGACCGTCGAGGAGCTGCGGCGCCTGTCGGCCCTGCGCGCCGACTTCGTCTCGCTCGTCTCGCACGAGCTGCGGAGCCCGATGGCGGCGGTGATCGGCTCGGCGCGGACGCTCCAGCAGCGCTGGCGGGAGCTGCGGCCGGAGCAGCGCGAGGCGTTCCTCGCGGTGATCGGCGACGAGACGAGCCGCCTCGCGGCGCTGATCGGCGACGTGCTCGACACGTCGCGGATCGACGCGGGCACGTTCGGCTACGCCTTCGCGGACGTGGATCTCGCACACGTCGTCCGCGAGGCGGTCACGACGGCCGACGCCGGTCAGGACGACGTCCGGCTGCGGCTGCACGTCCCGCCGACGCTGCCCCACGTCCGGGGGGATCGCGAGCGCCTCCGGCAGCTCCTCGACAACCTCCTCTCGAACGCGATCAAGTACTCGGACGCGGGCGGTGAGGTCGAGGTCGCGGCGAGCGCGCGCAACGGCCAGGTCGAGGTGCGCGTGACCGACCGCGGCCCAGGGATCCCGCACGAGCACCAGCGGCTGATCTTCGAGAAGTTCGGGCGCTCGGGGGGCGGCGCGAAGCCGGGGACCGGTCTCGGGCTCTACATCGCGCGCTCGTTCGCAGAGGCGCACGGCGGGCGCCTCGACGTCGAGTCGACGCCGGGCTCGGGAGCCACGTTCACGCTGACGCTGCCGGTGGAGCGCTAGCGGGCGGCGCGGACGCGCGTCAGCTTGAGCTCCTTCAGGAGCTCGGCCGCGCGACCGGCGACGGCTGCGCGCACGTCCTGCGGTTCGAGCACGACGGCCTCGCCTCGGTCCGCGAGCACCTCGCCGAGCAGCCACTCCGGCGTCCCGGCCCTCACCGTCGCGAGCGCCGTCTTGTCGACGAGCGGCGTCGCGCCGCGCTCGACCTTCCAGCGCGCGATCCCCTTCGAGTAGAGGATGCGGACCGGCGACGCGGACTCGAGGAAGTGGGGGTCGTAGCTCTCGCGCGGCTCGAATGCCTCGTCCGTGAGCTCCGCCGAGCGCATCCGGTCGAGCCGGTAGCTGCGCGGCCCGCCGGCCGTCGCGTCCCACGTGTGGACGAGCCAGTGGGGGAGGACGCGCTCGAAGCTGTACGGCTCGACGCGTCGGCGCGAGACCTCTTTCGACGGCTCCTTGAGGTACTCGATCTCGACGACGCGGTGCGTCTCCATCGCTTCGCTCAGCGTCCGCACGAGCCGCTCCTCCGCCGTCTGCTGCTCCGTCTCCCCGGCCGGACCGGCGTCGAACTGGCCGAAGGTGTCCTCGAGCTTCTTCCGGACGCGGTCGAGCGGCGTGTGCGCGCGGGCGGCAATCGTCGGGCCGACGATGTCGAGCGCGAGCCTGATCGCGCGCGCCTCGAGCGGCGTCAGCCGCGGCGCCTGACGGAAGACGTCGCCGTAGAGCTCCTTGTCGACGCGCACGACGCCGTCCTCGAGCTCCGCGTAGACCGTGTAGCAGCCGCCGCCGAAGTTGACCAGGTTGAGGAGCGACAGGTGCTCCTGCAGCTCGTCGGGCGGGATCGAGAAGCGCTCCGCGAGCTCCGCAGCGGGGATCTCCGCGTCGCGGCCGTCACCGCATGCCGCGAGCAGGTACGCGAGGAGCGCCTGGAGGACGCCGAACCGCTCGGGCGCGACGGGCGGCGCAGGACGCCCCGCGACAGCGGCCGGCTCCGCCTTCCGCTCGCGCGCCGGCGTCGGCGGAGGCCCGGCATGTGCCTCCCGGATGCGCTCGAGCGCCTCGGCGCAGGCGACGCGCAGCTCCTCCGGTTCGAGCGGCACTGCGCGACCGTTCTGGCGCAAGACCCAGCCCGCCAGCGGCTCGAGCGCCGCGTACGGCGTCTCGAACACGCCCTCGTCGAGCGTCCCGGCGGCGTCGAGCGTCCGGTGCACCCACCACGCGGTGTCTCCCTCGACCGCGATCCGCGCGGTTCCCTGGACCGGCCCGTGCTGCCAGTCCTCCCCGACCCGATGCTGCTCGACGTCGAAGTCCTCCGGGAGGCGGAAGTCGCGCTCGCGACGCGTCGCGAAGCGGATGTCGCTCCGGATGCGCGAGATCCGGAAGGTCCGGATCGCGTCGCGCTCGAGGTCGTGCCCGACGACGTACCACGTGCCGCGGTCGCGCCGGAGCGCGTACGGGTTCAGCGTCCGCTCGTCGGTGCGGTCGCGGGCGGGTGACCAGTAGCTGAACTTGACGGTGCGCTGCTTCGAGATCGCCGACTCGAGCTTCGAGAGGCGGCCTGCGATCTCGGGCGAGTAGTCGGGATCCCGAACCTGCACCGCCGCCGCCGTGTCCGTCGGCGCCTGGTCGAAGCCGGGACGGCCGAGCGCGAGGTTCTGGAGCGCGAGCCGCAGCGGCTCGGCGTACGCGAACGTCCCCTCGAGCAGGTAGAGCGCGGTCTGGAGCGCCGCGAGCTCGTCGTCGTCGAGCTCGAGCTTCTCCAGGAAGTAGTTCTCGGACCGGAGCGTGTAGAGCTCCTCGCCCGTGAACTCGTCGCGCTGGGAGTGGAGCGGCACGCCGAGCGCGATCAGCTCCGCGCGGTCCGAGTAGAAGCGCCGTGCGAAGGCCTCGTCGGACATCTCCGAGTAGCCCTCGACGTTCCCCTTGACGTCGCGTGCCGTCAGCGGCCGCCGCTCCGCCATCAGGAAGGCGACGAGCGAGAGCTGACGGATCAGCTTGTCGGTGTCGTGCGACATCGGGCCGAGACTATCGCCTCGGCGGCGGGCCGTGGTGCCCGCGTCAGGCGGCGAGCGTCGAGCGCTCGAGGTGCTGGTGCGACGGGCAGTAGTCGCGCTCGGGGAGCGGCGTGCGCTGGCACGGCTTCCCCTTCCGCGTGGTCGCCCGGCAGCGCGCGATCCCGCCGTCGAGCGCGCCCGCCTGGAGCTGCTCCTCGATGAAGGTGATCGCCGCACCGACGCCCTCGGTGACGGCCCATGCCACCTGCGCCTGCGCCGTGATCGGGAAGTAGCGCCGGATGTCCTGGAAGAGCGCCCGGTCGGGCTTCGCGAAGTAGTGCGGATCGGTGGCGAGCCGTTCCATCGTCTGCTCGCACTGCTCGAGCACCGCGCGCCGCGACGCGAGCTGCGTCCGCCCATCTGCGTACGGGTCGATCAGGTCCTTGATGGAGCGGTAGATCGCTCGCGAGTACTGATACATGCAGGCCTGAAGCTGCTGCTGCTGGGCTTCCATCTGGGCGGTCATAGCTCCCTGGTCAGATGCGATGGACATGCGAAAAAGGCGCGAGCGGCGCGGGTTCCTCGATCGAGTATACGGGCCGCACGAGCGTGTTACAAAGTCCTTAACTTTCGTTTGCCGCAGCGGAAACAGGGCGCCTCCGCCCGCTCTCGGCGGTGCCCGGAACCGGCGCTCCCTACACGCGCGCGCGCCACCTCGGTTTACGGCACGATCTCGCGCTGGTACGCGGTCGCGAAGGCCGCCCTTGCCGGCGGGAGGGCGCTCGCGGCCTCCGCCTGCGAGTCGAAGACGCCGGTGAAGACGACGTAGTAGCCGGGGTGGAGGCTCGCGAAGTTCGACGAGTTGAGGACGCCGACGTTGCGGAGGCCGCGCCTGCGCGCCTCGGCCGCGCGCGCCTCGGCGCGCGCACGCCCGCCGTCCTGCGGCAGCGAGAGGAGGACGATCGTCCAGCCGCGACGGTCGCGGGGCCAGGCGAGCACGGCGGGCGGTGCCGTCGTCGCCGGCGGCCGGGCGGTCGTGGCCGGCGGGCGGGCCGTCGTGGCGGGAGGCGCGGTCGCGCCCGTCGTGCCCGGTGCCGTCGGCTCGGGCGGTGTGAGCGTCTCGCCCGTCTCGGTGAGGGTGAGGTTGCCGCCGGTCGCCGTCGAGACCGCGGCCTCCTCGCCGGATGCGTTCGAGATCGCGATCGCGACGCCGGTGCCGGCGACGGCGACCACGAGCCCGAAGAGCGCCGGCACCAGCCAGCCGCGCGCCCACGCGGGCGCCTCCGTCGCCACCGTCGTGCGCTCGAGGACGGTCGGGTCGTCGTGCGGCAGCCGCAGCCCGCACTCGAGGCAGTACTCCTGCGCCCGCTCGACGCGGGCGTCGCAGCGAGGGCACGCGAGCCGGGGCTCCTGCCCGGTCTCCTCGACGAGGGAGTCGCTCATGCGTTCGCCTGCGGCGCCGGACGGCCGCAGTTCGCGCAGAAGCGCGCTCGCCAGAGGAGCGGCGCGCCGCACTCGCAGCGTGCGGCCGGCGTCGTGCGCCGGAGGGCGCTCGCCGAGCCGAGCAGCGCCTCGAGCTCGTGGATCCGCGCCTCGAGCGCGATCAGCTCCGCGCAGCGCTCGAGCACGAGATCCTCGCGGAAGCGGTCGCGGCGGTACATCTCGAGCGCAAGGCCGCCGAGGTCGCGCAGCCGCTCCTCCCGCAGTCGCAGGAGCGCGCGGCGCTCGCGGCGCAGCTCGCCGGCGGGCGGAGCGGGGCGGCGACGAGGGGCCGGAGTGACGGTGCCGGCGGGAGGGGCAGCGGCCCCGTCACCGCTCGCGGGAGGCTGCTGCCGGAGCAGGCGTGGGACCAGCGATAGGCGCGCCATCGAGCTTGCGCGACTCTAGCAGCGGCCTCCGACGGGTCAGCGCATCGTCCGCGCGGTGGCGCGGCCGATGCCGATCGCGTAGAGCAGCAACAGCACGACACCGACTGCAGCGGCCACGAACCCGAACGGCGGGATGAGGAAGCCGAGGATGAGGCCGATCACGATGAGTGCGATGGCAGCTCCGATCATGCTGGAGAGGTCCCCGCTCGGCGCTGAGGTAAACACCGGCTAGAGCTCGACGACGACGAGCCGGTCCTCGGTCATCTCCCGGACCGCGTACGCGGGGCCCTCGCGGGTGTTCCCCGAGTCCTTGACGCCGCCGTAGGGCATCTGGTCAGCGCGGAACGTGGGGGCCTCGTTGATGGTGACGCCGCCGAACTCGAGCCTGCGCGCGGCCGCGAGTGCCGACTTCAGCGAGGCGGTGAAGATGCCGGCCTGGAGGCCGTAGCGGGTCGCGTTCGCGAGCTCGATCGCCTCGTCGAGCGTCCGGTACGGCGTCACCGTGCACACGGGGCCGAAGACCTCCTCGCACGAGACGCGGAGCTCGGGCGCCGGCCGCGCGATCACCGTCGGCCGGAGGATGTCCCCTTCGAGCTCGCCGCCGGTGAGGATCTCGGCGCCCGCGGCGCGCGCCTCCTCGACCCACTCGAGCACGCGGTCACGGTTCTCGCGGTCGATCACCGGGCCGACGTCCGTCTCCTCGTCGGCGGGGTCGCCCACCTTCAGCGCTTCGACCTCCGGCACGAAGCGGGCGACGAAGTCCTCGTAGGCCGCTTCCGCCACGTAGATGCGCTGCACCGAGATGCAGCTCTGGCCCGCGAACGCGAACGCGTGCGCGGCGAGGCGCTTCGCCGCGTCCTCCAGGTCTGCGTCCGCCTCCACGATCACCGGGGTCGCGTTCCCGAGCTCGAGGTTCACCCGCTTGCGCGGGGCGCGCTCCGCGAGCTTCCAGCCGATCGGGCCGGAGCCGGTGAAGGTGATCAGCTTGACGCGCTCGTCCTCGACGAGGACGTCGCCGATCTCGGCTGCCGGGCCGACGACGACGTTCAGCCAGCCGGGCGGCAGCCCCGCCTCCGTCTCGAGCTCGGCGAGCAGGAGCGCCGAGAGCGGCGTCTGGGACGCCGGCTTCAGGACGACGGCGCACCCCGCCGCGAGTGCGGGCGCGATCTTGTGCGCCACGAGGTTGAGCGGGAAGTTGAACGGCGAGATCGCACCGACGATCCCGATCGGGAGCCGGAGCGTGAAGGCGAGCTTCCCGGTGCCGGCCTGAGATGCGTCCATGGGAACGGTCTCGCCTGCGAGCTTGCGCGCCTCGACCGCGGCCATCGTGAACGTCGACATGGCGCGCGACACCTCGATCCGCGCCGTCTTCAGCGGCTTCCCGGCCTCGGCGCAGACCGTCCGAGCCACCTCCTCGTGCCGCCGGCCGAGGTAGCCGGCGACGCGGACGAGGATCTCCGCGCGCTTGTGCGCGGGGAGCGGCTCCGCCATCGCCCTCTCCGCAGCGTCGAGCGCGCGCCGTGTCTCCGGCGCGCCGCCCTTGGCGACACGCGCGACGAGGTCGCCGGAGTAGGGGGAGCGGACCTCGATCCACTCGCCCGTCTCGATCCACTCGCCCGCAACGAGAAGCTTCCTCTCCGTTGCGGTCGCGACCATGGCGCGAGTCTATGCTCAAGTGGTGGCCTCGGCAGCACTGATCGTCGACGCCGTCCGTAGCCCGATCGGCAAACGGAACGGCGCCCTCGCGGGGGTGCGGGCGGACGAGCTCGCCGCACAGGTCCTGGACGGGCTGCTCGCCCGGCACGACCTCGACCCGGCCGTCGTCGAGGACGTGCAGATGGGCTGCGTGACGCAGATCGGCGAACAGGGGTGGAACATCGGCAGGATGGCGCCGCTCGTCGCGGGATGGCCCGAGACCGTGTGCGGCACCACCGTCGACCGCCAGTGCGGGTCGTCGCTCCAGGCGGCGTTCAACGCAGCGACCGCCGTCCGCGCCGGCGAGCTCGACGTGGTCGTCGCGGCCGGCGTCGAGAGCATGAGCCGGGTCCCGATGGGGTCGAACGGCGGCGACCTCTCCGACCGCCTGCACGAGCGCTGGCGGATCGTCCCGCAGGGGATCTCGGCGGAGGTGCTGGCGGCGGAGTGGGGGCTCTCGCGGGAGGCGCTCGACGCGTACTCGCTCGAGTCGCACCGGCGCGCCGTCGCGGCGACGGACGACGGGCGCTTCGAGAACGAGATCGTTCCGGTCGAGACGGGTGCCGCCGGCGCGGCCGTCCTCGTCGCGACCGACGAGGCGCCGCGGCGCGACACGTCCGCCGAGAAGCTCGCGGCGCTGCCACCGGCGTTCCTCGAGGACGGCGTCGTCACCGCGGGGAACTCGAGCCAGATCGTCGACGGGGCCGCTGCGATGCTCGTGACGAGCGAGCGCGCCGCAGCGCGCCTCGGCCTCGAGCCCCGCGCCCGCTTCGTGTCGTTCGGGCTGTCGGGCGTCGACCCGCATCGGATGCTCCACGGCAACCCGGAGGCCTGCCGGCGGGCGCTCGAGCGCGCGGGACTGCGGTGGGACGACGTCGCCGTGATCGAGGTCAACGAGGCGTTCGCCTCGGTCGTGCTCCAGTTCGTCCACGACACGGGGCTCCGCGACCGGCTGGCGGACATCAACCCGAACGGCGGCGGGATCTCGCTCGGCCACCCGCTCGGCGCGACGGGTGCCCGCGTGACGGCGACGCTGCTGAACGAGCTCGAGCGCCGCGGCGAGCGCTACGGGATCGTGTGCATGTGCATCGGCTTCGGCCAGGCGATCGCGGCCGTCGTCGAGCGCGTCTAGACGCGCACCGCGACGAGCTCCGCCTGCACCTCGGCGCCGACCTCGCACGCGAGCTCGAGGAAGGCGCGGGCGGCCGGCGAGCGGTGGCGGTCGCGGTGCCACGCGACGACGATCGTCCGCTCGGGGATGGGCGGGTCGAGCTCGAGCACCGCCACCCGCTCGTCGTCCGCGCCGACGGTCAGGAGCGGGACGAGAGCCGCGCCGAAGCCGGAGCCGACGAGCGCCTGCACCGTCCCGTTGTCGTCGGAGCGGAAGCCGACTCCGGCGCGCACGCCGCGCGCGGCGAGCTCGCTCTCCGCGAGCGAGGTGGAGCGGCAGGCACGGTTGCCGATCAGCGGCAGGTCGTCGAGCTCGGCGAGCGACGCGCGGCTCGCGTGTGCGAGCTCGTGCTCGGACGGGACGACGAGGACGTACGGGTCGCGAAGGAGCTCTGCGACGGCGAACGGCCCCTCCGGGAGCGGCTGCATCGCGAAGGCGAGGTCGAGCTCCCCCCGCTCGACGTGGGTGAGCAGCTCGTCGTCCGAGGGAGACTCCGCGAGCTGGATCTCGACGAGCGGCCACGCCGCGCGAAAGCGGCGCAGGACCGCCGGGAGGATGCGCGAGCCGACGCTCTGGAACGTCCCGACGCGGAGCGTCCCCGCCTGTCCCTGGCGCAGCGCGGCCATGTCCGCCTCGGCTGCGCGCAGGCGCGCGACGATCGCCTCCGCGTGGCGGAGGAGGAGCGCGCCCGCCTCCGTGAGCGTGACCGCGCGCGGGCCGCCGGGCCGCTCCAGCAGCCGCTCGCCGACGATGCGCTCGAGCGTCGCGATCTGCTGGCTGACCGCCGACTGCGTGTACCCGAGCGCGTCGGCCGCGCGCCCGAACGAGCCGGTGCGGGCGACGGCGTCGAGCGCCGCGAGGTGGCGGAGCTCGACCCCGAGCCACGCGCTCTCGTGAACCTCATTAGACGACATGATCGTATTCAAGCACAACCCGACTTGCGCTAATAGTCCCTGCAGAGGATGCTTCGGCCATGGCAGGCATCGTCCTCATCTTCCTCCTCGTGCTCGGGCCGCTCGCCGTCGCGTTCGGCGCCGACTCCCGCGACACGCGCTCCGAGCTCCGCTGGCGGTAGCGCAGGCTCCGGCGCCGCGGCGAGGTTAGGATCGCCGCCGTGCAGGAGGTGCGGAAGGTCGGCGTGGTCGGGCTCGGCGCGATGGGCGCCGGGATCGCGCAGCTGTGCATCGAGGCGGGCGTGCCGACGGTCGGGCGCGAGCTCAACCTCGAGCTCGGCGAGAGGGCCCGCGACCGGATCGGCCACTTCCTGACGCGGAAGGTCGAGAAGGGGAAGCTCGAGCAGGAGCGGCGGGACGCTGCGATGGAGCTCCTGACCCTGACGACGGAGGTCGCGGACTTCGCGGAGTGCGACCTCGTGATCGAGGCGA
The DNA here is from genome assembly GCA_035553355.1 of Gaiellaceae bacterium. Classification (GTDB taxonomy): domain Bacteria; phylum Actinomycetota; class Thermoleophilia; order Gaiellales; family Gaiellaceae; genus Gaiellasilicea. The sequence goes on from DATMJW010000069.1 coordinate 10,772, forward strand.
TCGTGGAGGAGCTCGGGCCGAAGCAGGAGCTCTTCGCCGAGCTCGACCGGATCACGCGGCCGGACGCGGTGCTCGCGACGAACACGAGCGCGCTCTCCGTCACCGAGATCGCCGCCGCGACCGAGCGGCCCGAGCGGGTCGTCGGGATGCACTTCTTCAACCCGGCGCCGCTGATGCCGCTCGTCGAGATCGTTCGCGCCGAGCTCACGGGCGACGAGGCGTTCGAGACGGCGTACGCCTTCGGCACCCGGATCGGGAAGACACCGATCCGCTGCCACGACACGCCCGGGTTCGTCGTCAACCGCGTCCTCATCCCGCTCCTGAACGACTGCATCCGCGTGCTCGACGAGGCACGCGTCAGCCCCGAGGACCTCGACACCGGGATGAAGAACGGAGCCGGCTGGCCGATGGGGCCGTGCACGCTCGTCGACCTCGTCGGGATCGACGTGCACGTGCACGCGTCGGAGGCCTTGTACGAGAAGACGCGGGAGCCGCGGATGGCCCCGCCGCCGCGACTCGTCGCGATGCGGAACGCGGGGCTGCTCGGACGGAAGAGCGGCCGCGGCTTCTACCGCTACGACTGAGGCTCCGGTGGCGCCGGCACCGGCGGCCCCGTCGGTGCGAGAAGGCGCAGGAGCGGCGGCACGAGCAGCGTCGTCGCGATCGACATCCCGACGATGACGGCGAAGAGCTCGTCGTCGATCGCGCCGGTCACGCGGCCGATGCCGGCGACGATGATCCCGACCTCGCCGCGCGGAACCATCCCGACGCCGACGAAGCGCGCCTCGGCACCGCCGAGCGACCGTGCGCCGACCCACGCACCCACGAACTTCGTCGCGATCGCGAGCAGCGTGATCCCGCCGAGGAGCGCGAGCGTCCCCCCATCGAGGAACGCGCGGAGCTCGATCTGCATCCCGATGAACGCGAAGAAGAAGGGCGGGAAGAACGCGTAGAGCGGCTCCACCTCGTCCTCGATCGGGTGCTGCTCCTTCGTCTCCGCGACCATCATCCCGGCGAGGAAGGCGCCGATGATCGCGGCGAGACCGATCTCGGCGGCGAACGCGGCGAGGCCGAGGCAGAGGAGGACCGCGGGCAGGAGCGGCGACTCGGAGAAGCGCGGCTCGTGCAGGAGCTGCGGCCGCGAGCGCAGCAGCCGCGTGCCGCCGAGGCCGAAGAAGCCGACGAACGCGAGCGCGAGCGCGATCGCGACGACGATGCCGGTCGCGTCGACGCCGCCGTCGGCGGCGATCCCCACCGCGACCGCCAGCAGGATCATCGCGAGGATGTCGTCGACGACCGCGGCGCCGAGGATGACGCGGCTCGCGCGCGTGCGGAGGAGGTCGAGGTCGAGCAGGACGGCGGAGGTGATCCCGACGCTCGTCGCGACGAGGGCGGCTCCGAGGAAGACGCTCCGCGAGAGCGGCTCGCCGAGCGCCTCGCCGAGGGCGACGCCGCCCGCGAGCGGCAGCACGAAGCCGAGCGTCCCGACGAGCGCCGCGACCCGGCCGACGACCGCGAGCTCCGAGAGTCGCGTCTCGAGCCCGACCCAGAAGAGGAGGAAGACGACGCCGAGCTCGGCGAAGAGCTCGAGCGTCGGCGTGGGCTCGACGAGCCCGAGCACCGACCCGCCGATCACGACTCCGGCGAGGATCTCGCCGACGATCGTCGGCTGCCCGATCCGCTTGAAGATCTCGTCCCCGATCTTCGCGGCGAGGAGGACGACGAAGAGATCGACGAGCGCGCCTGCGACGTCGCTCTCCGCCGAGGCGGCGAGGATCACGACGTCAGCCGGCGCAGCATCGCGTGCGCGAACTGCGTGCGCTCGAGCATCCCCTGGAAGCGCCCGCGCTCGTCGACGACGGCGATCGCCGCCTCGTCGCTGTGCACGAACCGTTCCGCAGCGTGGATGGGGCTCGCGTCACGCTGGACCGTCACCGGTTTCCGCATGTGCTGCGTCACGGGCTCGAGGCGCACCTCCGCGGCGCGCTCGCGCAGCGACGGCAGCTCGATCTCGATGAACGCGGTGTGCCGGAGGTCGTCGAGGTACCGCGGCGAGATCCCGAGGAGCAGCTCCTCGTCGGTGAAGAGGCCGATCACCCTGTCGCCGTCGACGACCGCGACCGAGGCGAGGCGGTTCTCGTTGAGCACGCGCGCGGCGTCGTCGAACGTGGAGGAGGCGTCGACGGACGCGCGGACGAGCGGGAGGTCGGCGATCGTCTGCATCTAGAGCTGGAAGATCAACAGATACGCGGTCGCGATGAGGAGCGAGACCGCGGTCGCCGGCACCCCGACAGCGAGGAAGCGGAGGAAGGAGATCGGGCGGCCGCTCCGTTCGAGGACGCCGCTCGCGGCCACGTTCGCGGCGGCGGCGATGATCGTCGCGTTCCCGCCGAAGCAGGCCCCGAGCGCGAGCGCCCACCACGTCGCGTCGTCGAAGCCGTCCTCCTGGAGCGTCTCGACGACGGGGATCATCGCGGCCGTGAACGGGATGTTGTCCACCACGGCCGACCCCGCCGCGGCGCCCCACAGGATCACGAGCGCCTCGAGCACACGGGAGCCTCCGGTGACGTCCGCGAAGCCCTCGGCCACGCGGTCGATCACGCCGCGGCGCTCGAGCGCCCCGACCATGACGAAGAGCCCGATGAAGAAGAAGATCGTCGACCACTCCACGCGCTCGAGCGCGTTCTCGACGTCGTCGGCGGCGACGAGGAGCATCACCGTCGCGCCGACGAGGGCGACGACGGCCGGCTCGATGTGGAGCGGTGCGTGCAGGAAGAACCCCACGATCGTCGCGAGGAGGACCGCGAGCGAGCGCTTGACGTACGGCGCCTCGCGCATGTCGGCCGCGGCGTCGAGCTTCGCGACCTCGCCCGTCCGCTCGGGATCGACGACGAGCTGCCTCCGGAACGCGAGCGCGAGCCCGGCGGTGACGGTCAGGAGCGTCACGAATGCGACCGGGGCGAGGTTGACGATGAAGTCGAGGAAGGTGAGCTCGGGAACGGCCGTCCCGATCATGATGTTCGGTGGGTCGCCGATCAGCGTCGCCGTCCCGCCGATGTTCGACGCCAGCACCTCGACGAGGACGAGCGGGATCGGCGAGACCCGCAGCAGGTCGGCGAGCAGGAGCGTGATCGGGACGACGAGGAGGATCGCCGTCAGGTTGTCGAGGAACGCCGACATCAGCCCCGTGACGCCCGCGAGCAGGAAGACGAGGCGGATCGGCTGCCCGCGCGAGAGCTGGGCGACCCGTAGCGCGATGTAGGTGAAGACGCCGGTTCGCTCGGTGAGGCCGACGATGATCATCATCCCGACGAGGAGCCCGAGCGTGCTCCAGTCGACCGCCTCGATCGCCGCCTCCTCGTCGAGCACCCCGACGAGCACCACGGCCGCGGCTCCCGCGAGGGCGACCTTCGTCCGGTGCGCCCACTCGAGGGCGATCACCGCGAGCGCGACGAGGAACACGGCGACCGCGATCGTGGCCATCGCCTGAACGTAACGCGCGCCGCAGCGGCCGGCGCGGGGAACGCTCCTGCACCTGCTGCTCTCCGCGAGCAGCGGTCTTCGGCTCTGGCGTCTACCCTGAGGCGGCTTACACTTCTCTTACACGGGCCTCACCCTCAACTCACCCAGACGCTGGATACTGCTGCGGTAGCTATGCGGAAGATCGTCCTCCTCGCACTCGTGTGCCTCCTCGGCCTGCCTGCGGCCGCCGCCGCGGCGCCCGCGCGCGGTACCGGCGACGGAACGCTCTCGATCGACTCCGGCTCGGGCAAGGTGCTGATCGAGGCGCGGGGCGGCGTGATCGGCCGGTTCGACGGCGGCGTCGTCACGATCCTCGACCTCACCCCCGAGGATGCGTTCGCGCCCGTCGTCTTCGGCGAGAACGGGAGCACCGAGCTGAAGAACGGCGCGCGTGCCTACCACGGCACGAAGGTCCGGTTCCGCATCGTCGGCGGGCGCTTCCGCGTCCTCGTGATGGCCGACGGTATCGACCTCTCCGCGGCGGGCGACGGCTTCGTCGTGCTCGAGGCTGATCCGTCGAAGCGGAACGCCGGGACGTACTCGCTCGACGGGGACGACTGCAAGCTGCCGCGGGTCAAGTGCAAGGCGCTCCCGGACGTCGAGAAGCGGTTCCGTCTCGGCGACGGCCCCGAGCGTCGCGCCGACCGCACCCCGTGATGGCCGGAGGCCCGCAGACGATCCTCGTCGTCGAGGACGAGGCGTCGATCGCGTCGTTCGTCGCGCTCTACCTGAAGAACGCCGGCTACGACGTCCGCACGGTCGCGACCGGAAGCGCTGCGCTGACGCACGTGGCGGCCGAGACGCCGGCGCTGATCATCCTCGACCTGATGCTGCCCGACCTGGACGGGATCGAGATCTGCCGCCGCGTCCGGAAGACGTCCGACGTGCCGATCCTGATGCTGACGGCGCGCGACGAGGACGTCGACAAGATCATCGGGCTCGAGGTCGGGGCCGACGACTACCTCACGAAGCCGTTCAACCCGCGCGAGCTCGTCGCGCGCGTGAAGTCGGTGCTGCGCCGCGCCGCACCGGAGCGGCGGCGTGACGCGGAGGAGCAGGAGCTCCGCCACGGCGACCTCGTGATCAACGCCGGCCGCCGCGAGGTTCGGGTCGGTGAGCAGGAGATCCAGCTCGCGCCGAAGGAGTTCGACCTGCTCTGGGAGCTCCTCGACCACCGCGGGCTCGTGCTCACGCGCGACCAGCTGCTCGAGCGCGTCTGGGGCTACACCTTCGCGGGCGACACGCGCACGGTCGACGTGCACGTCCGCCAGCTGCGCCGCAAGCTCGGCGACGCGTCGCCGATCGTCACCGTGTGGGGCGTCGGCTACAAGGTCGGCTCCGAGCGGGCCCCCGCGCCAGCGGCGTAGGCATGCACCGGTCACTCCGCTTCCGCCTGCCGGCACTGTTCCTGGCGGCGATCGCGCTCGCATTCCTCGTCGCGAGCCTGCTCGCGGTGCGCCTCTTCCAGGAGCACACGCGGAACGAGTCGCTGCAGGAGCTGCGGCAGGAG
>DATMJW010000070.1:0-2193 GCA_035553355.1 Gaiellaceae bacterium
GGGCTCGAGCGGACGACGGTGTCGAACGCCGGCTTCATCACCGGGCTCTACGTCGTCTTCACGCCGCTCGCGGCGGTCGCGATCCTCCGGATCCGCCTCGGGCGCGTCGTGTGGGCGGGTGTCGCCCTCTCGACCGCTGGCCTCGCGCTCCTCTCCGGCGTCGGCGGCGCGTCCGGCGCGGGCGACCTGCTCGTGCTGCTCGGCGCCGTCGCCTTCTCGCTCCAGATCGCGCTGATGGAGCGGTACGCCCCGCGCTACGACCCCGTCGCGTTCACGTTCGTGGAGATGCTCGCCGCGTTCGGCGGGTTCACGGTCGTCGCCGTCGCCCTCGGGCAGGTCGAGCTGCCGCGCGGGTGGGTCGTGTGGGGTGCGCTCCTCGTCACCGGGATCTTCGCGAGCGCGCTCGGCTTCCTCGTCCAGACGTGGGCGCAGCGGCGGACGAGCGCGACGCGGACGGCGCTCGCCTTCGCGCTCGAGCCCGTGTGGGCGGCGATCTTCGGCTACTGGCTCGCGGGCGACCGCCTCGGCACTGCGGGGTGGGTGGGCGCGGCGCTGATCATGGGCGGCATCGCGGTCGCGGAGCCCGCTGCTGCACAGGCGCTACGCCGGTTCGTCCCGAAGCCAGTTAAAGGTGGCTAAAAACGCGTTAGAACCTGTTATACTGTCGTTTGCGACGGCTCACGAGTCGCCCGTCGCGAACGAACCTCCGCGCGGGCCAGCCGCGCGACGTTCCGTCCTCAGGTGAGTAGGCCGGAGCAGGTCGATCGGCGTTGCCGGCGACGAAGCTCCTCGAGGAAGGAACCAGTTGAAGAACTCTCCCGCCCGCACGCCTGCCGTCTTCGCCAGCTGTGTCGCCGTGCTCCTGGTGGTGTTCGCAGGGACGGCAGCGGCCGCCCAGGCTCCCGTCCCGCTCGCGAACGCCGCCACCTTCGGCGCGCTCTCGTCGGCCGCGATGACGAACGCCGGTCTCGACACCGTCGTCACCGGCAACGTCGGCTCCTCGACCTCGATCGACGTCGGCGTCACGCATCCAGGCTACGCGCGCTACGGCGCCGGCTCGAGCGAGCTCGCGAACGCCCAGGCGAGCCTGCTCGCCGCCTACCTCAACGCAGAGGCGCAGACGCCGACCGGGAGCATCACCGGGATGAACCTCGCGGGGCAGACGCTGACACCCGGTGTCTACAACTCGACGGGCTCCATCCTGATCAGCGGCCCGGTGCCGCTCACCCTGAACGGCGGCGGCAACGCCGATGCCGTCTTCATCTTCCAAGCCGCCGCCTCCGGCGACCTGACCGTCGCGCCGACGTCGCGCGTCGTCCTCACGAACAGCGCGCAGCCGTGCAACGTCTTCTGGAAGGTCAACTCCGCGTTCCTCCAGAACACGGGGTTCACGTTCGCGGGAACGATCCTCGCGCTCACGCAGATCACGCTCACCGACAACATCACGGTCGAGGGCAGAGTCCTCGCGCGGAACGCGGACGTCACCTTCATCCACGACGTCGTGAACCGGCCGTCCGCCTGCATCAAGCAGGCAGACGTGGACTCCGCCACTGCTGCCGCCGCCGCTGCGTCGGCCGCTGCCACGGCGGCTGCTCAGGCATCGGCGGCAGCGAACAAGGCTGCAGCCGAGGCCGAAGCGAAGGCGACCGCCGCCGCCACGGCCGAGTCCGCGCGCGTCGCAGCAGACAAGGCGCGGGTCGAGGCCGAGCGTGCAGCCGAGGCGCAGGCGAAAGCTGCTGCTGCGGCCGCCACGGCCGTGAGCGCGGCCAAGGCGGCCGACGCGGCGAAGGTCGCTGCGGCCGTCGCGGTCGCGAAGCGCGAGGCGGCTACGGCCAAGGCCGCTGCCGCCAAGGCGAAGCGGGCCGCTGCGCTCGCGAAGGCCGCGGCGGCGCGCACGGCAGCCGTGGCGGCGCGCCGCGCGAGCGCGCGCGGGCCGGCGCTCCCGGCGAAGAATCCCTCCGGGTTCACCGGGTAGCGTGCGCGGACGGCTCGCTTCGCTGTCGCTCGCTTCCGCCCTAGCGGCGGGGGCGGGCGGCGCTCCTGCCACCGCAGCCGTCCCGCGCTCGCACGAGCTCGCGGTCGCCCGGGCCGGCCAGACCGCCATGTCCCGTCCGAGCGACACGTCGCGCCCGGTCGCGTGGGTGAACCCCCGCCGGCCGATCACCGAAGGCGCGACGGTGCTGCCGGTGCTGG
>DATMJW010000071.1:0-3686 GCA_035553355.1 Gaiellaceae bacterium
CGTCGCCGCCGGCTGCGGAGGCGACGATCGCGGCGACCACACCATCGACGTCTTCGCGGCATCGTCGCTGCGCGAGGAGCTCGCCGGGCGGCACGCGCAGGAAGATCGCGACGACCGGGAGCGCCAGGAACGCGGCTGCGAGCGCGAGCGCGAGCAGGAGTGCGAGCCGGAAGGCGCTCACGGCGGCGGCAGGAACCCGGCCGCGGCGAGAGCTCGCTCCCCCTCCTCGCCCCGCAGCGCGGCGAGAACCCCCGCCGCAGCCGCGCCGCCGCGGTCGGTGAGGGCGGCGTAGTACGCGATCCGCGGCTGCACCGCCTCCGGAATCGCGACCGCTTCGACGTCACCGGCGTCCGCGTCGGTCGCGTACACGACTCCCGCGTCCGCCTCGCCGAGCGCCACCTTGCCGAGCACCCCCTTCGCGTCCTGCTCGAGGCTGACGACGTTGTCGCCGAGGTCGACGCCCGCGGCTGTGAGCGCCTCGCGTGCGTAGTCGCCGATCGGCACGCCCTCGGCCGCGAGCACGACCTTGAGCCCGGGCCGCGCGAGGTCGGCGAACGCGCGCACGCGGCCGGGGTTCGCACGCGGGACGACGACGACGAGGCGGTTCGACGCGAAGACGACCGGCTCCTCGACGAGCCCGTGCTCGCGCAGCCCGTCGATCGGGCCGCGGCTGGCGCTGAGGAAGAGGTCGGCGCGCGCGCCGTCCCGGATCTGCGCGGCGAGCTCGTCCGAGCCGGCGAACGTGTACCGAACGCCGCCGCCGCCGAAGCCGTCGAGCGCGCCTCGCAGCGACGAGGCGGCGAAGACCTCGACCCTTTCGTCTCCCCCGCCCCCGCCACAGGCTGCGAGCGCCGCGGACGCGACGAGCGCGGCGGCGGCCGCCCACGTGGTCACGGCTCGACCATCACGGAGGTCGCCTTCACGACGCCGGCGGCGCTCGCGCCCGGCCGCAGCCGCAGCTCCTCCGCCGACTCGCGGGTGATGATCGCGACGACCCGCGCAGGCTCGGTGACGTCGATCTCGACGCGCGCGAGGAGGCCGTCCACCTCGACGGAGCGCACGACCCCGCGAAAGCGGTTCCGCGCCGAGACGCTCGCACCGTCCGCTCGCCCGCGCAGCCGCTCGACCTCGGCGGCGGGAACGACCCGCCGGTTCGCGGCGTCGCGCTCGACGCGGATCTTCCCCGCCCGGTCCCAGCGGCGGAGCGTGTCGACGCTGATCCCGAGCGCGCGCGCAGCCTCGGCGGCGGAGTAGTCCTGCCTAGGCATTGCCTAGACGCTATCACGGCGCCACGGGCCGCACCCTAGAGTCCGCGCCAATGGAGGTCGTTCGCCCGCGCAGCGTCGAGGAGTGGCTCGACCGTGCCCGACCGCTGCTCCTCGCCGACGAGGCGCGACACAACCTGATCCTCGGCCTCGCGGGAACGCTCCGCGACCACCCGGAGTACTACCCCGACTTCGGCCTCTGGCTCGTCGAGGCGGACGGCGCCGCCGTCGCCGCAGCGCTGCGCACACGGCCGCACAACCTCGTCCTCGGTCGCGGGCCTGACCGGGCGGTCGCGCTGCTCGCCCGGTCGATCGAAGAGGAGCTGCCGGGCGTCGTCGGCGCGGTACCCGAGGTCGACGCCTTCGTCACGGCCGCCGGCCGCGACGCCGTCGCGCGGGTGCGGCAGCGGATCTTCGCGCTCCGCGCCGTGATCGCGCCGCCGCGGCCGCCGGGGCGGGCGCGGCCGGCGACGGTCGCCGACCGCGAGCTGCTCCTCCGGTGGTGGCGCGAGTTCGTGGTCGAGGCGATCGGCGACGAGGATCCGGACCCGGACGGCGTCGCACGGAACGTCGACCACCGCCTCGGCGCCCGCGACGCCGGTATCGCGCTGTGGGAGGACGAGGGGCGGCCGGTCTCCGCGGTCGGGTGGGGCGCGCCGACGCCGTCGGGGATCCGGATCGGCCCCGTCTACACGCCTCCGGAGGCGCGTGGCCGCGGCTACGCGAGCGCGCTCACGGCGCACGTCTCGCAGGAGCAGCTCGATCGTGGCCGCGCCTTCTGCTTCCTCTACACCGACCTCGCGAACCCGACCTCGAACAAGATCTACGCGGCGATCGGCTACGAGCCGGTGGCCGACTCGATCGAGTACGCCTTCACCTGATGCTGTGCCGCCCCGTCCGTCGAAGCGGACGCGGCGGCTAGAGCGGGATGTTCCCGTGCTTGCGCTTCGGCGTCGGCTCGCGCTTGGTCAGCGCCGTCTCGAGGGCCGAGACGAGCACCGGCCGCGTCCGCCGCGGCTCCACGACGTCGTCGACGTAGCCGCGTTCGGCCGCGTGGTACGGGTTCGCGAAGCGCTCCTTGTACTCGGCGATCAGCTCGGCGCGGCGCGCGGCCGGGTCGTCCGCCGCCTCGAGCTCCTTGCGGAAGACGATGTTGACGGCGCCTTCGGGCCCCATCACGGCGACCTCGGCCGTGGGCCAGGCGACGTTGAAGTCGGCGCGGATGTGCTTCGAGCTCATCACGTCGTAGGCGCCGCCGTACGCCTTCCGCGTGATCACGGTCAGCTTCGGGACGGTCGCCTCGGCGTACGCGTACAGGAGCTTCGCGCCGTGCCGGATGATCCCGCCCCACTCCTGCGCCGTCCCGGGGAGGAAGCCGGGGACGTCGACGAAGGTGACGAGCGGGACGTTGAACGCGTCGCACGTCCGCACGAACCGCGCCGCCTTCACCGACGCGTCGATGTCGAGCACGCCCGCGAGCGCCGCCGGCTGGTTGCCGACGACGCCGACGGCGTGGCCGCCGAGGCGTGCGAACCCGCAGACGATGTTCTCCGCCCACCGCTCCTGCACCTCGAGGAACTCGCCGCCGTCCACGACCTTCTCGATCACCTGCTTCATGTCGTACGGCTTGTTCGGGCTGTCCGGGATGAACGTGTCGAGCTCGGGCGCCTCCCGGTCGACCGGGTCGGCGGGAGGCGTGAAGGGCGGCCGCTCGAGGTTGTTCTGCGGCAGGAACGAGAGCAGGTAGCGCGCGTCCTCGAGGCACGCCTCCTCGTCGGGCGAGGTGAAGTGCGCCACCCCGGACTTCGCCGCGTGGGTGGCGGCGCCGCCGAGCTCCTCGAACGAGACCTCCTCGCCCGTCACCGTCTTCACCACGTCGGGCCCCGTGATGAACATGTACGAGCTCTCCTCGGTCATGAGGATGAAGTCGGTGATCGCCGGCGAGTAGACGGCGCCACCCGCGCACGGCCCCATCACGAGGCTGATCTGCGGCACCACGCCCGATGCCTGCACGTTCCGCCAGAAGATCTCGGCGTAGCCCGCGAGGGAGACCACGCCCTCCTGGATGCGCGCCCCGCCCGAGTCGTTGATCCCGATCACCGGGCAGCCGAACTTCACGGCGAGATCCATCACCTTGCAGATCTTCTCGGCGAAGACCTCGGAGAGCGACCCGCCGAAGACCGTGAAGTCCTGCGAGAAGACGAAGACCTTGCGGCCGAAGATCGTCCCGTACCCGGTCACGACCGCGTCGCCGTAGGGACGGTTCTTCATCGAGTCGAAGTCCGGGTTCCGGTGCCGGACGTAGCGGTCGAGCTCGACGAAGGAGCCCGGGTCGAGGAGCCGCTCGAGCCGCTCGCGCGCGAGCAGCTTCCCGCGCTCGCGCTGGCGCTCGACCGCACGCTCGGATCCCGCGTGCAGCGA
>DATMJW010000072.1:0-5110 GCA_035553355.1 Gaiellaceae bacterium
AGCCTCGTCGTGGTCGATGCAGACGTCCTCGGCCGCCGCCGTACCGGCGACGAGACCTACGTCCTCAACCTGCTGCGCGAGCTGGGGCGCGTGGCGCCGGCGGCGGGGCTTCGGATCGCGGCCGTGACGCGCCACCCGGAGTTGGTGCCACCCGGTGTCGAGCCGCTCTCGCTGACGACGCCCGTGCAGGAGTTGCGGATGCTCGTGACGCTTCCGCGGCTGCTGCGGCGGGTCGGGGCGGCGCTCGTGCACACGCAGTACGCGGTGCCGCTCCGCTCCCGGTGCCCGGCGATCGTGACGATCCACGACCTCTCGTTCGAGCGCGACGGTTCGCTGATGCCGCGCAAGGACAGGCTCGTCTTCCGCGCCGTGGTGCCGCGGGCGGCGCGGCGGGCGGCGCGCGTGCTCACGGTCTCGGAGCGCACGAAGCGCGACCTCGTCGAGCTGTACCGGCTGCCGGCCGACCGCGTCGTCGTGACGCCGAATGGAGTCGACCCCGCGTTCACGCTGGGCGACGGGTCGGCGCGCGGCGACTACGTCCTCGCCGTCGGTGCAGTCGAGCCGAAGAAGGGGCAGCTCGCCGCTGCGACTGCGGCGCGCGCGGCGAATCTTCCGCTCGTCGTCGTCGGGCCGGTGCGCGACGAGGCGCTCGCGTCCGAACTGCGCCGGCGCGGCGCCGACCTCCGCGGCTACGTCCCGCAGACGGAGCTCGTGCAGCTGTACCGCGACGCCGCGTGCCTCGTGCAGGCGTCGCGGTTCGAGGGGTTCGGGCTGCCCGTCGTCGAGGCGATGGCGTGCGGCACCCCAGTCGTTGCACTCGACGAGCCCGCGCTGCGTGAGGTCGCCGGCGAGGCGGCGGTCTTCGCCGACGAGGCGGGGCTCGCGGACGCGATCCGGAGAGCGATCGCGGCGCGAGAGCGGCTGCGCGCGGCCGGCTTCGAACGCGCGGCCGCCTTCAGCTGGCGTGCGACCGCCGAGCGCACGCTCGAGGTCTACCGCGAGGCGCTCGCGTGACCGTCTCGGCCGTCGTCGTCTCGCACGGGCACGCGCGCGAGCTCGAGGAGTCGCTGCCGGCGCTCGCGCCCCAGGTCGACGACCTCGTCGTGATCGCGAACCTGCGGGGGAGCGTCGGCGCCGTGCCGGAGGGGACGCGCGTCGTCGAGAACGCGTCGCCGAAGACGTTCGCGGCGAACGTGAACGCCGGCGTCGCGGCGACGACCGGCGAGTACGTCGTCGTCTCGAACCCCGATGCCGTGCCCGAGGCCGGTGCGATCGGAGAACTCGTCGCGTTCGCCGACGCCCATCCGCGCGCAGGGCTCGTCGGGCCACTCGTCTTCTGGCCCGACGGGACGTGGCAGCCCTCGCTGCGCCGCTTCCCGACGGTCGTCGGGACGATCTGGCGCCGCACGCCGCTGCGACTCGTCCGGGCGCCGTACGAGCACCAGGTGGCGCATTACGGGACGCGGCCGACGGAGCCGGTACAGGGCGACTGGCTGCTCGGCGGCGCCTGTCTTCTGATGCGCCGCTCGATGCTCGACGAGGTAGGCGGCTGGGACGCCGGCTACCGCCATTACGTCGAGGACATCGACGTCGCCTATCGCGCGGCGAAGGCGGGGTGGGAGCGGTGGCTCGTCCCCGCTGCCGTCGTGCACCACGCCTACGCCGCAGTGATCGACAAGCGGTTCCTCAGCCGCCACACCCTGTGGCACCTGCGCGGGATGCTCCGCTTCGTCAGGAAGCATCCGGAGCGGCTGCTCGCGCTCCGCTAGCCGATCGGGATGAAGCCGAACCCGACCTGAGCGCCGAGCTCGCGCGGGTCGGGGCTCGACGGGTCGAGCTCGCGCGGAACGAACGTCGGCTCGACCGTGACCACGACGTGAAACGGCACTCGAGCCCGGAGGACAACGGTTTGGATGGCACACGGACGGAGGATCACCCGTTGCTGCGCTTCGACTCTTCCTATCGCCGGCTGCTTGTCGCTCCCGATCGCAAGCGGCCCGACCCGAACGTGGGCGGTCGACGTCGGGAACACGTCGCCGCACGCACCTTGCCGCGAAAGGACGATTCGCGCGAATCCGCGATCGGCGCCGTCGTCGGCGGTATAGTACGAGAAGGCTGCGCGGTTGCCCATCCACCCGTCGGGCTCGACACCCGTGCTCGCGTTCCGCAGGCGCAACGGCCCGTCCAGACGGTACAGCGTCAAACCGCGATGCGGGCCACTGACCGGTTCGCCTGCCACGTCGACTCCTTCGCGCGCGACGACCCAGCGCACTCCAGGATCCGGCGCGAGTGTGCCGTCGGTCGTGCCGAGATCCGGCGTCAGCGTCGGGGGCGGAGCCGAGCCGTCGACACTCCAGACGTGCCGGATCGACCGGTTCCAGAACTCGAGCAGCCAGACCTCGTTCGGGTCGCGCTCGAGGCGACCGAGGTAGAGCGCTTCCTCGCCGCCGGTGGCGCGGTCGACCCAGTCGACGGGCTTGATCGTCGCTTCGTCGAGCCGCTTCGAGAACTCGTTCAATCCGCGAGCGGCGTACACCTCCGACGTCAGGGACCACGAACCGACGACCACCAGAACTGTCGCGCCCATCACATTGGCGGCGACACGCGGCCGAACGAGCTTCCGCGCGGCCAGCAGGACGACCACCGCAAGGAGCACGCCGTACAGAACGCCGCGTACCGCGTCGGCGTCCATAGCCCAGTTGCGGTTCGCGAGCGCGCCGACGGCTAGCCCGGGCGCTTCGAAGTACGGGTACTTGTCGAGGTGGAGCTCGGCGTTCGCGATCAGCCCCAGTGTGAGGAGACCTGCGACGGCCAGCGCGCGCCGGGCATACGCCGCACGTGACAGAGCGGCGGCGGTCGCCGCGAAGAGCACCGGCACCGTGTAGATGACGTTGCGCTCGAGCACGAGTGGACCGAGCACCGTCGACAGGTACGCGCCCTTCACGCCTGCGTACGCCGTGAAGGCGACAAGAGCGGTCGCCCCCGTCACGACGAACGCGCGATCACGCGCGTTGCGCCGCAGGTGCGGAGACGCCAGAACCGCGAGCGCGCACACGAGCGGCAGCACGCCGATGCCGATGGCGACGGCACCCAATGCCCACGTCGCATGTTCGACGACGCGCTGCTTCAGGAACCCCGTCGCGACGTACCACACCTCCGATCGATGCCCGGCGGCCGCGCTGAGGACGACGGCTCCGCCGACGGCCAAGACGGACAGTCCGACCCAGTCGCCGCGCGTCCACTCGGTGCGCCACCTTCGCAGCGGACGGCTTCGCCACACGTGGAAGAGGACGCCGACGAGGAGGACGAGCGCGATGAGCGCCAGCTCGCCCCGCACGACCCATCCGACGGCTGCGGTGACTGCAGCGACGGCGAACGTCCATCGTGTCGGGTGCGCGACGTAGCGCGCGACGAGCCAGAGGCCGAGCGTCGCCACCGGATACGCGAGCGGCTCCTGCATCAGATAGGGCGCGTACGCGAGTGGCGGCGCGGCCACGCTGGCGATACCCGCTGCGACTGCCCATGGGCGCGAAGCGACGAAACGCGCGAGTGCGTAGGCCGGGAACAGCGCCGCCGTCATCGCGAGAACGCCCACGAGCTTCACTGCCTCCCATGCGGCCTTCGAGTCGTCGATCCACCACGTCGGCGCGAGGACGTACGCGTAGAGGCTCTCGAATCCGTACGGCTCGCCTCGTCTTCCCGGTGCGCCGGTCTCGGCGATCGAGCGCGAGATCTGCGCCAGTTGGATCTCGTCGACGAAGATGGTCGGAGACAGCCGCCCTGCTGCCTGCCACGCGTAGAGCGCGCTCAGCCCGAGGTACGCGACGGCGAGTACGAACGCCGCGCCACGGCCGCTGAGCCGATTGTGCTCAGAGGCGCGTTGCGTCACAGCTGTCGGGAGACTTCTGCGCGTGCCGGTGTCACGGGCGGCGGCGCAAGCTCTCTCCTGGCGATCCGGCACGGCACGCCTGCAGCGGCACACGCCTCGAGAACGTGGTTCAAGCGGTCTTCCGGCGCGTCAGGGATCGTGACGATCACTTCGTCGACGCGTCGGCTGTCGAGGATGGCGTCGGCGTTGTCGAGTGCGCCGATGACGGTCGCGACGCCGACGCGGCGGCGGCGGACCTGCGGGTTGTCGTCGAGGTACCCGATGACGCGTACGTCCGTCGCCTCTCCGAGTTCCCGCGCGATGCCGCGGCCGGCGCGTCCCGCACCGACGACGAGGACGCGGCGCGCGGCGGTGGAGGCGCGCCGGCGAGCGACGCGGAGAAGTAGCCGCGAGGCCCCGACCAGGAACAGACAGAACAACGCGTCGACGAAGAACACTGCCGGCGGGAGCCCCTGGAAGCCGCGCCAGGCCCACAGCAGGAGGAGCGCGCCGAGTTCGGACGCGATGGTCGCAGCTGCGAGCGCGACGGCATCGCGGGTGCCGGCGAACCTCCACACGCGGCGGTAGACGCCGGCGGCGACGTAGGCGACGTAGCGGGCACCGAGGAGAAGCGGGAGCGCGGCGAGGAAGGAGCCCCGCTGCGCGGCGTCGCCGAGGCCGCCGACGTGGAGCAGGTATGCGACGAGGAACGAGACGCAGATGATCGCCGAGTCGACGACGATCTCGACGAGGCGCCGCGGCTGGAAGAACAGCGCGCGCAGCGGGACGTCACCTGGCGACTCGCCGCGACGGCTCTGCTCCTCGAGATCCGCAAGTGCGCTCGCGAACTGCACGAGCAGCACGAACGTCAGGAGGACCCCGAGCACCGTCACCCGCGGGTTGTTGAGCACGTTGTACGCGATGCCGGTCGCACCGACCGTAGCGGCCACGCCGGCGAGCAGCCCCACCGCCTTCCGTTCCGACAGCCCGTAGTAGACGAGCCTGTGCGAGCTGTGGTCACGGCCGCCCTGGGAGACCGGCCGCCCCTCCAGCAAGCGGGTGACGGTCACGAGAGCCGTGTCCAGGATCGGGATGGCGAGCACGAGCAGCGGCAGCAGGATCGTCGTCAGGCTCGTCCCCGCCACCTTCCAGCTCGTCAGGAGCGCGAGGCACGCGAGCACGAAGCCGAGCACCTGGCTCCCCGAGTCGCCCATGAAGACCGCCGCCGACCGCCGCGGACGG
>DATMJW010000073.1:0-7755 GCA_035553355.1 Gaiellaceae bacterium
GCCGTCCGTCTCCTCGAGCTGCACCTGGATGCGCTCGGAGCGCGATGTCGGCAGGTTCTTCCCGACGTAGTCCGGCCGGATCGGGAGCTCGCGGTGGCCGCGGTCGACGAGGACCGCGAGCTGGACGCGCGCGGGCCGTCCGTGCTCGAAGAGCGTCTCGATCGCCGCGCGGATCGTGCGGCCGGTGTAGAGGACGTCGTCGACGAGGACGCAGGTCGCGCCGGCGAGGTCGAAGTCGAGGTCGGTCGCGGTCACCACCGGCTGGTCGGCGGCGGGACGGTCGTCGCGGTGGAACGTGATGTCGACGGCGCCGAGCGCGACCTCGCTTCCGCTCCGCTCCTCGACGAGCTCGGCCAGGCGCTCCGCGAGCGGGACGCCGCGCGTGCGGATCCCAACGAGCGCGACGCGGTCGAGGTCGTCGTTGCGCTCGATGATCTCGTGCGCGATCCGCGACAGCGTGCGCGCCAGGGCGTCGCCGTCGAGCAGGACTTTCGCCGCAGGGCGGCGCTCGGCCGTGGCCACAGGGGCCGACGTGGCAGGGACGTGCGTGCTCATTCCGCTCCTTTCCGGCCTCGCTGGACCGGGTTAAAGGGTCGGCCGCAGTGTAGGCGATCGGGTCGGACGGCGCGACCCGGCCGCTTGCCGGGCTACGAGCTAGGCGTCTGCGAGCACGTCGTCCGGCTCGGTCATCGCCTCGATCGCGTCCTTCGCGGCGTCGAGCGACGACTCGGGGACCAGCACCTGCAGCGCGTCGGCCTCCCCGTCCGGGCGAAGCTCGGAGGCGATGCCCGCCGACGCGAGGATGGCCTGGAGCTCCTCGCCCTCCGTGACGTCCCCGGCGACGGCGACCTGGACCATCGGCGTCATGCGGGCGAGGTTACCTCCGTTCGCGGCCTGCGTGCGCCGCTCTTCACGAGCTCGGGACGGCCCCGCTCCGGGAACGGGATCTCGACGACGTCGAAGTCGCGCGGGACAACGGTGTCGGCGAAGACCTCGCGCGCCTCGCGCTCGACGTCGCCGCCGGAGTAGCGGTTCGAGATGTGCGTGAGGGCGAGGAGCTTCACGCCGGCCGCGCGCGCGATCTCGGCCGCGTCGGCGGCCGTCGAGTGCTCGGTCTCGCGCGCACGCTGGGTCTCGTCGGCGCAGAACGTCGCCTCGTGCACGAGGACGTCCGCGCCCGCGGCGGCGTCGACGACCGACTGCACCGGCGCCGTGTCGCCGGTGAGCACGAGCTTCCGCCCCGCCCGCGCGGGCCCGAGCACCGCGTCCGGCGAGACGACGCGGCCGTCGGGCAGCGTCACCGGCTCGCCGCGCTGGAGCCGCCCGCGCGCCGGCGGCGGGACGCCGAGGCCGTCGGCGGTCTCCACGTCGAACCGCCCTGGGCGATCGTGCTCGGCGATCGCGTACCCGAGGGCGGCCGCCCCGTGACGGACGCGGAACGTCCGGATCTCGTAGCCGTCGCGCGGGAGCACGTGGTCCGGTGCGAGCTCGACGATCTCGTACGGGTAGGTGAGCTTCCCGAACACGCGGCGCAGCGACGCCATCAGTTCCGAGAGCCCGCGCGGCCCGTACAGGGAGAGAGGGAGCTCGCGTCCCCGCAGCGCGAACGTCTTCAGCATTCCCGGCAGCCCGAGGATGTGGTCGGCGTGGAAGTGCGTCACGTAGATCTCGGGGATGTCGACGAGGCCGACGTCCGAGCGGAGGAGCTGCCGCTGCGTCCCCTCGCCGCAGTCGAAGAGGAGCCTGTCGCCGCCGCGGCGGACGAGGAGGGCGCTCGGCGCGCGCTGCGCCGTCGGCATCGAGCCCGACGTCCCGACGAAGACGACGTCGAGGTCCATGGCGCCGGATTCTACGGCGCTGCGGCGGTGCCTCCGGCGCTACGGGAGGACGAGCGTCTGCCCCGGCACGATCAGCGTGCCGTCGAGGCCGTTGCGCTTCCGCAGCTCGTAGACGCCCTCGCGCGGGTCCGAGTAGCGCTCCGCGGCGATCGACCAGAGCGTGTCCGTCGGCTGCACCACGTACGTCTGCTCCGGCCCGGATGCGTCGGACGAGCGGGCGAACACGGCCCACAGGACGAGGACGGCGAGGGTGACGGTGAGAAGGCGAGCGAACATGTGTTCGCGCATGATGCACGAACAGCTGTTCGGTGTCAAGTCATGCGAGGCGGATGAGCTCCGGACGCAGCCCGTCCTCGCCGACCCGCAGCTCGAGCATCGTGTGCGCCGGCGAGCGGCGTCGCTCGGTGGGGCTGCCGGGGTTCAGGATCCACACCTTCCCGTGCCGGTCGAGCTGCGGGACGTGGGTGTGCCCGTAGACGACGGCGGCGCAGCCGGGGAAGCGCGCGGCGAGCCGCGCCTCCCGCCCGACCCGCGGCCCCGGGACGTGCGTCATCCCGATCCGGAGCCCGCCGGCCTCGACGACGACGTCCTTCGGCAGGAGCTCCCGGAGCGCGGGCTCGTCCGCGTTCCCGTGCACCGCATGCACCGGTGGGCCGAGCGCCCGCAGCTCCTCGAGCGACGCGAGCGACGAGTGGTCGCCCGCGTGCAGCACGAGGTCGGCGGCGCGCAGGCGGCGCACGCACTCCGGAGGCAGAGTGCGTGCGCCGCGCGGCAGGTGGGTGTCGGCGACGACGGCGACGAGCACGCCGCCAGTGTCGCAGCGCGCGCTACTTCTTCTTTGCCTTCGCCTTCGGCTTCGCCTTCGCGGGTGCGCCGGTCGTGTCGCCCGCGAACGGCGGGCTGAGGAAGAGCGCCGTCCGCGACGGGTTCAGCTTCGCGCTGAGGAGCACGGCGACGACGTTCTGCGACGCGGACGCGGTCGCCGAGACGCTCTTCGGCGGGTTCCGCTTCGCCTCGATCGTGCCGGCATCGGCGAGCAGAGCGGCGATCTTGTCCTTCGGCGTCGACGCCGGGACGACGCCGGCCTTCACCGTGACGTCCTCGCTCGCGGTGGCCACGAACCCGAAGCTCCGCGCCTTGCCCTTCCCCTTCGACTTCGGCGCACCGGAGAACGTCACCGCTGCACCGTCCGGGCGCGACAACGGCGACCACGTCCGCAGCTGCCCCTGGCACGACCCGCCGGTGGCGGAGATCGCCGCCGCGACCGCCGCGTTCGACGCGCGCTCGCTCCCGTCGGCGCGCCGCAGCGCTGACTGCCAGCCGCCCCGGTCACGCTCGTCCCAGTAGCCGAAGAAGTTGAGCTGGGCGACGTCCGGGTCGCAGACGACGTAGCGGATGAGGGCGTCGTAGATCTGCGCCTGGTTCGCCTCCGTCGTCACCTTCACGTTCTCGCTGCCGGTGTAGGCGGCGTTCCCTTCGGTCGCGACCTGCCAGCCGACCTCGTCGAGATAGAGCTTGAGCCCGTTCAGCGTCGTCGGCTGCGACGTCCCGCCGAATGCGTCCCAGAGCGCCTGCTTGATGCGCGGCAGCTCGTGGACGCTCGCGTTCGGCCAGCCGTACGTGAAGGAGAACGGCACCGTGAAGTCGCTCGGGTTCGGGTACGGGTGGAAGCTGAAGCCGTCCATCAACCGCGTCGGCCGGCCGCTCGCGCGGTACCACTGCCCGAGCGAGTGGAGGAAGTGCACCGGCGACGACTTCCCGGCTGCTCCCGGTGCGCGCTCGCCGCGCGGGGAGGAACCGACGCCGAGGACGGTGATTCCGGGCGACACCGCCTTCAGCGCGTCGTAGCCTGCCGCGAGGAACGGGCCGAAGGACGCACCGGAGAGGACGGCGCCGGCACCGTCACCCTGCGGGCGCCAGAACGTGTTCAGGTTCGGCTCGTTGCCGACGATGTACGTGCGCACCTGCGGGTACCGCGCCGCGACGGCGCGCAGCCACTCGCCGAACGCCGCGGGGCTCGCGCCGCCCGACTCGATCGCGCTCGGCGGGTACGGGTACACCGCGAACATCGGCGTGATCCCCGCCGCGACCGCCTTCGGCACCGCGTTGTCGAGGAACCCCTGGTCGCGGATCTCGCTCGAGCCGGGCGTCCAGCGCACCGTCATCACGTTCTGCTTGAGGTTCGCAGCCTTCATCTGGCCGAAGAACGTCGTGCCGCCGTCGGCCGAGTACTTGCCCGTGTCGTCGTTGGCGCCGAAGTCGACCGCTCCGGCCGACGACGCAAGCGTCAGCGCGGCGAGCATGGCGAACGCCGCAATCACCTTCTTCACTTCGCCCTGTTCCTTTCTCCGCAGGAAACCCTGTCTCGCGACCACTATCGGCGGTTCGGCGGACGACCTCAAGGGTCGGAGCGATCGAAACGCGCGACGCGCTACTGCACCTGCGCGAGAACGGCGTCGAGCAGGCGGTCCGGCCCGAAGCGCACGGGGTCGTCCGCGATGAGCCCGGTCTCCTCCTCCGCCGCGCGGACGGCGGCCTGGGCCTCGGCGTCGCCGAGGAGGCGCGTGTTGAGCGCGATCGCCGCCACGCGCGCCGGGCGTGCCGGCAGCGCGACCGCCTCGTGCAGCCGGACGAGCTCGGAGAGCGGCGGCAGCGGATGCCCGGGGTACCCCTCGATCTCGCTCGTCCCGGACTGGTGGCAGAGGACGAAGGCGTGCGGGGCGCTCCCGTGCAGGAGGCCGTACGTGACCCCGGAGTACGCGGGGTGGACGATCGCCCCCTGGCCCTCGACCCAGAGCAGCTCGCCGCCGCGCGCGCGCCCGTCGACGACGAGCCGCTCGGCCGAGCCGGCGATGAAGTCGGCGACGACGGCGTCGACCGCGATCCCCCACCCCGCGATCGCGATCCCGGTCTGACCGGTGGGGACGAAGACGGACGCGAGGCCGCGGGCGCGCGCCGCGCGGTCGAGCTCGAGCGACACCGTCATCTTCCCGATGGCGCAGTCGGAGCCGACGGTCAGGACGATCCGCGCGTCGAGCTCGTAGTTCGCGCCCGTCGGCGTGTTGAGGTCCTCGGGCGGCCGCCGGAGGTCGCGAAGCTCCACCCCCCGCTCGGCCGCGAGCGGCGCGAGCTCCGGATCGTCGGCGATGAACTGGTGCAGGCCGTTCTCGACGTGGAGGCCCGCGGCGATCGCCGCCTTCAGGAGCTCGCGCCACGCGGGCGGGAACCGACCGCCTTGCGTCGCGACGCCGACGAGTGCCGTGTCGGGGCCGAAGGCGAGCGCGCCGGCGACCGTCCCTAGGATCGGGACGCCGTCGTGCGTCTCCCCCGCCCGCGTCGAGTCGAGGATCGCGACGACGTCTTCGCGCCGGTAGCGCAGGACACCGCGCATCGTCTTCCCGTAGTGCGGGTCGCCGGAGAAGCCCTCGGCGAGGATCAGCAGGCGCGCCACGACGCGACCCTATCGCTGCGCGCTCACCTCGCTGCGCCGGTGAAGTCGAGCTCGTCGATCAGCCACCGCTCCTCGATCCGCTCCAGCTCCGCGACCTGATTGGCGCCGAAAACGGCTCGCGCTCGCTCGCCGTCGACCTCGACGGAGCGGACGCGCACGCGACGCTGCAACTCGACGAGCCGCCCGCCGGCATCGGCGGCGATGCGGTCGGCGATCGCAGGGCAGGTGCGCACGGCGAGGTCGGGCTGGTTGCGCCGCGACCACTGCTCGAGCGCGGTGCGGAATCGGGGTGTGGTGCGCGCGCAGGCGGTGTCGAACTCACGCGCCGCGAGCGCGTCGAAGTACCCCTCGACCGACTCGCGGACCGCCGCGCGCTCGCTCGCGCCGTCGTCGCCGCCGCACCCCGCGACGAGAGAGGCGGCAGCGGCGAGAGCGGCGGCGAGGCCGAGGAGGCCCCGCCGCCGCGATGCTGCTCTACCGTCGCGGCCCACGGTTGTTCTTGGAGCCGATGCACGAGCCGTCGTTCGACGTCTTGCCGCCGCGGAGGTTGCCGCGGGCGTTGTCGAACACGGTCACGAGCGCGAGGCAGACGTCGTTCTTCTCGGCGTCGATGCCGATCCCGGTGCTGCCGGTGACGCGGGTCGAGAAGACGACGCCGATCGAGCGGCCGTCGAACTCGATCCCCGTTCCCGGCGCGGGCTGGTTCGCCATCGACGGGAAGTCCCCGCTCATCGGGTTCACGCGACGCCCGGTGGAGTGGATCTCGCTGTTCGAGATCGAGACCGACGCGGCGCCGTTCACCTCGATCCCGTAGTTGATGTTGTGCTCCGCGCGGACGCCCTCGAGCGCCACGCGCGACCCACCGCGGATCTCGAAGCCCGTCGTCCAGTTGCGGCTCTGGATGTTCCGGATGATCACCTGCCGGTTCGGCGGCGCGTCGACGATGATCCCGGGTGCCGCCTGGCGTGCGGTCGAGCGTGGATCGCCCTGCCTCACCGCGTCCACGTTGGCCTCGACGCCGGGAGCGGCCTCGAGCGTCACGTTGCCCGTCAGCGTCACCGTCTCCGCGAAGAGGCCTGACGTCACGACGGTGATCGTCCCGTTGTTGGCGGCGCCGGCCGAGCTGTTCCCGCCGTTGATCGTGCCGAAGACGCGGTCGCCGTCGCCGTCCTCGGCGGAGCCGATCCGGCCGTCGCCGTCGTAGTCGCCGCACGTGCCGGGCGCGGGCACGGGCGAGAACATCGGGTCGGCGGCGTTGTTGCAGTTGCCCTCCACGAGCACCGGGTGGTTCGCGAGTGCCGCGGGTGCCGAGACGAGCGCGGTGCCCACTGCCACCGTCAGCGCGAGCCGGCGGGCGAGACGCGGTCTGGTCATGCTCTTCCCTCCATCTGTCGTTGCCGAGACGAGGGATTCGCCGGCCGTGGCCGAACGGTTCGCGTCAGCCGCCGGGACGGACGCCGAGCCCGGGCTCCTCCGCCGGCACCTGGACGCCGTCGCGGAACGTCACTCCCGGCGCCGGGTCGTCGGCGAGCAGGAGGTTGCCGTCGAGGTCGACGTGGTCGCAGAGGGGCGCGACGGCGCAGCCCGCCGCGATGCCGAGACCGGACTCGACCATGCACCCGAGCATCACGCCGAGGCCGAGCGCGCGCGCCGCGTGCGTCATCCGGATCGCCTCCCTGATCCCACCGGACTTCGCGAGCTTGATGTTGATGCCGTGCGCGATCTCGGCGCAGGCGGCGACGTCGGCGAGGGTGTGGCAGTCCTCGTCGACGTAGATCGGGACCGGCGAGCGTTCCTTCAGCGTGCGTCCGCCCTCGTCGCCCGCGCGCAGCGGCTGCTCGCAGTAGGCGACGCCGAGCCCCGCGAGCTGCGGCAGCGCGTCGAGCGCCTCGTCCACCGACCACCACTCGTTCACGTCCACCTGGAGCGGGAGCTCCGTCACCGACCTGACGGCGCGCACGCGCTCCACGTCGAGCCCGTCACCGCCGCCGAGCTTCAGCTTCAGCCGCGTGAACCGGCTCGCAGCTGCCTCCGCGCGGCGCGCCATGTCATCCGGATCGCCGAGCCATACCGTCCACGACGTGGGCGGCCCCGTCCGCGGCAGGCCGAGCAGGCGCCAGACCGGGACGCCGAGCAGCTTCCCCTGCAGGTCGTGCAGCGCTGCATCGATCGCCGCGCGCGCCGCCCACTCCCGCCGCGGCAGCCGCGCCACGATCTCCTCGAGCGCGAACGGGTCGTCGCCGAGGAGCGGCGCGACCTCCTCCACGTACGTACGCGCGCCCTCGGCGGACTCGCCGTAGCGCTCGATCGGCGCCGCCTCGCCGTACCCCGTCGTCTCGCCGTGCCGGAGCGCGACCTGCACGACGTCCGCGGTGTCCTGGCTCTCGCGCGCGATCACGAACGTCTGCGCGAGCCGCAGCGTGACGATGGTCGCCGACACGTCCACTGCGGTGAAGCCTATGCGCC
>DATMJW010000074.1:0-8127 GCA_035553355.1 Gaiellaceae bacterium
CGACCTGCCACGCGAGACGCTCTAGCGGCGCTCGGCTAGAGGAGCGACGCGGCGGCGGCGTCGAGGAGGGCGATCGTCGTGCGGCCGCGGACGAGGCTCGCGGGCGTCTCGGCGCTCGCCGGCTCCGCGAACGCACGGCGCACCGCCTCCGCCTTCGACTCGCCGCTGACGAGGTAGAGGAGGACGCCCGCGCGTGAGAAGACGACCGGCGTCATCGTCACCCGCGGCACGAACGGCTCCAGCCCGGCCTCCGCTGCGACTGCCCGTCGCTCCGTCTCCGCGAGCGCGGGCGATCGCGGGAAGAGCGACGCCGTGTGGCCGTCGGCTCCGATCCCGTTCAGTGCGAGCGCGAGCTCGACGGCCCCGAGCTCCGCGTCGTACAGCCGCGCGGCCTCCTCGGCACCGAGCTCGCCGCGAATCGGGTGCACCTCCGGCGGCGCCGCGAGGGTGTCGAGCAGCGTCTCCCGCGCGAGGCGGTAGTTCGAACGCTCGTCGTCCGGAGGCACCGCGCGGTCGTCGCCCCACCACACGTGGACTCCGCGCCAGTCGGGCCGGAGCCGCGCCGCCGCCTCGTGCGCGCGCCCGACCGTCCCGCCGCCCGAGAGGGCGACGTGCGCCCCCGCCACCGCCGCCTCCGCGAGGAGCTCCGCCGCGGCGCCGGCCGGGTCGTCGACGACGCGTAGGTCGAAGCTCACGAGCCGGCGGCGAGCTCGCGCGAGCGGTCCATCGCCGCCTGGATCGCGTTCAGGAACGCGGCGCGGACGCCCGCCTGCTCGAGCTCGCGAATCGCCGCGATCGTGGTGCCGCCCGGCGACGTCACCATCTCGCGCAGCTCCACGGGGTGGATCCGCTCGTCGCGGAGCTGCTTCGCAGTCCCGAGCATCGTCTGCACGACGAGCTGCGTCGAGATCTCCCGGGAGAGCCCGAGCAGGATGCCCGCTTCGATCATCGCCTCGGCGAGGAGCGCGAAGTACGCCGGGCCGGAGCCCGACACGGCCGTCACCGCGTCCATCAGCGGCTCGGAGACGCGGACCACGCCGCCGAGATGCCGTAGCGCCTCCTCGGCGAGCGCCAGGTGCTCGTCCGCGGCGTGCGCCCCGGCACACACGCCGGCGATGCCCTCGTGGACGGTCGACGGCGTGTTGGGCATCGCGCGCACGACCGGGACACCCGGTGCCAGATGCCGCTCGATCGCGGCGGTCGGGATGGCGGCGGCGACCGAGAGCACCGTCTGCTCGGGCTGCACGAGCGGCCCGATCTCACCGAGGAGCGTCTCGATGTCCTGCGGCTTCACCGCGATCACGACGAGCGCCGCGCCCGCCGCCGCCTCCGCGTTCGACCGCGACGCGTCGATCCCGTGCCGTTCGCGCAGCTCCTCGACGCGCTCGCGCCGCCGCGTCGACGCGGAGATCTCGCCCGCGTCGCGCCAGCCGGACGAGAGCAGACCCGCGATGAGGGCCTCGCCGATCTTGCCCGCGCCGAGGACGGCGACCTTCCGGCTCTCCATGGCCGGAGTCTAGGCGGCGCGGCGCGCGGCCACCCGCACCGCGCGCGCGTGATCCGGGTTCGCGCCGGGGACGAGGCCGGCGGTCCACGCGCGCAGCAGGTAGACGCTCGCGAGCCCCGCCCACTCGCCGTACGGCTCGAAGAGCGCATCCGTCTCCTCCGGCTCCACCCACCGCCCCTCGAGCGACGACATCAGCTTCACGAACGAGAGGTCGCGCGTGATCGCGTAGCGGTAGCTGCCGAGGCCCTCGAGCCCGATCGTCCCGAGCGACCAGGGGCCGAGGCCCGGCTCGCGCAGGAGCCGGCGCTCGACCGCCTCCACCGGCAGCTCGCGCAGCCGCTCGAGATCGAGGCCGCGGCAGACGCGCACGAGGCACGTCGCGCGCGACTGGGCGAGCCCGAGCTTCCGGAGCTCCGCCGGCGCAAGCGCGGCGAGCGCGCGCCGTGTCGGGGCCGCCTCGCCGCAGCGCCGGATGATGCGGCGCTCGAGCCGCCGCGCCTCCTTCGCCTCGATCAGCTGCCCGCAGAAGGCGCGGAGCACCGCCTGCGCCACCGTCGGCAGCCGCAGCGGCCGCAGGCCGGGGAATGCGCCGATCGCGCGGCCGATCAGCCGGTCGCGGCGGAACGCGCGGACGAACTCGGTGACGTCGTCCTCGGGTCGGGCGGCGAGCATGAACCGCAGGAGCTCCATGCCCCGCTCGTCGGGCGCGCGCAGGACGAGCATCCGGTCGGGCCGCTGCCACGCGACCCCTTCGCCGCCACCCGGGAGCGGCGTCCGGAACTCGTCGCGCCAGGCACTGAGGCGCAGCGAGTACGGGCCGAGCGGGCGGACGCAAGCCTGGATCACCGGACGCCAGACCTTACTGTTAGCGCCTGATGCGCCTCGCCGACGCCGTCTCGCTCCGCTCCCGCCGCCGGAAGCTCGATCTCTTTCTGGAGACGATCGGGCCGACTCCCGAGACGACGATCCTCGACGTCGGCGTCGACGACTTCGGGTTCGGCGAGCGGGGAGCCGCCGACCACGGCGCGTGCGGGACGCTGAACTTCTTCGAGGAGCACTACCCGTGGCCGGAACGCATCACCGCCGTCGGCCAGCACGCGGGCGAGCGCTTCCGCCAGCGCTATCCGCGGACGCGGTACGTGCGGGCCGACGCGCTCGACCTGCCGTTCGGCGACGGCGCGTTCGACGTCTTCTACTCGAACGCCGTCATCGAGCACGTCGGCGACCTCGAGGCACAGCGGCGGTTCGTCGACGAGGCGCTCCGCGTCGCGCGCCGTGTGTTCGTGACGACGCCGAACAGGTGGTTCCCGATCGAGGTGCACACGCGCGTCCCGCTCGTCCACTGGCTGCCGGCGCCGGTCGCGCACCGCGCGTACGACCTGCTCCGCAAGCCGTGGGCGAAGGAGAACCACCTGCTCGGCCCGGGCGATCTGCGGCGACTCTTCCCGCAGGACGTCCGGGTCGTGAACCTCGGGCTGACCTTGGTGGCGGTGGTGTGAGCGCGCGGCTGCCGCGCCTCGCGCTCTCTGCGTTCGTCGTCGGGCTTCCGCTCCACAACGTCGCGATGGCGACGCTCTGGGATGCGGGCGTCCGGGGCGCGGCGCTCGACGCGGTGTCGGCGTGGAAGGAGGTGCTCCTCGCCGCGGCGCTCGGGTCCGTCCTCTGGCGGCAGAAGGGCCTGCCGTTCAAGGCGACCGCGACGGATTGGCTCGCCCTCGCCTATGCGGCCGTCGTCGTTGTCTACGCGCTGATCCCGCAGAGCGTCCTGGGCGGCGAGGCGACGACGAGCGGCGTCGTCTTCGGCGTCCGCCACCACCTGACGCCCGTCGCCGCCTACTTCCTCGGCCGCAGCATCGGCTTCGGCCGTGACGACCTGCGCCGCGTCGGCATCGTCGTCCTCGCAGCCGCGACCGCCGTCGCAGCGTGGGGCCTCGTCGACGTGTACGCCGTATCGCTCCAGTGGTGGCGCGAGTCGGGCGTCCCCGGCTGGTACCGCGAGCAGCTCGGCCTCGAGTACCGCGGTCTCTCGGGGCTCCCGGAGAACTTCGTCTACAACCCCGGCGACGAGCGGCCGCTGCGCCGGCTCGTGTCCACGTTCCTGAGCCCGCTCGCGACGGCGTACATGCTCCTCGTCGCGCTGCTGCTCGCGACGACGTGGCAGCGGTCGCGCGTCGTCTCGGGCGCGATGGTCGTGCTCCTGCTCGGGCTCCTCTTCACGTACTCGCGCACGGCGGTCGCGGCGCTCGCTCTCGGGCTCGTCGTGCTCGCCTACGCGCTGCGGAGCTGGCTGCCGGTCGCTGCGGCCGTCGTCCTCGTCGGGATCGGCGCCCTCTTCGTCCGCTCGTACGAGGACATCGGGCCGGAGACGCGGTTCACGGCCGCGGAGCTCCAGTACCAGCGTGCGCAGGGGCAGCGGGAGCCGACGACGGGGAATCCGTTCGACCCGGACGAGTCGTCGTTCGCGAGCCACCTGGACGCGCTCCGCGGCGGCGCCCAGACGATCGCCGACCAGCCGTGGGGGTACGGGGTCGGCAACGCGGGCGTTACCGCGTTCCGAACCGGCGGCGACGTGAAGGCGGGGGAGTCGACGTACGGCGAGCTCGGCGCGGACCTAGGCCTGCTGGGGCTGTTCGCGTTCGTCGCCTGGAGCCTCGCCCTCCTGTGGCGCACCCTCCGCGCCGCCCCCTGGCTCGGCGCCTCGCTCGCCGCCGTCCTCGCGCTCGGTATCCAGACCGACGTGATCGGCGTGCACTGGCTGGCGTTCGTCCTCTGGGCGCTCGCCGGCGAGCGGGCCTGACGGCTCGTCCTCCGGCCGCAGCACCTCCGTCGAGACGACCGCCGCCCGCTCCTCGCGCACGTGCCGGCGCGCGTGGTCGACCGTCCGCTGCAGCGCCTCCTCGTTCGCCCACAGCCGCTCCGCGAGTGCCCGCGCCTGCGTCGTCAGGAGCGGCGCCTGCCCGTCCTCCTCGAGCACCGAGCGGCCGAGCTCGTAGAGCTTGTCGTCGAGGGCGCGGCGCAGCCCGAACTGCTCCTTGCGCAGCCGTACCGCCTCGCGGCCCGCGCGCGACCACGTCGAGAGCGCCTGCGCCGCGACGCTCGCCTCCCCGCGCGCCCGCTGCGCCGTGGTCAGCGAGACGCGCGAGAGGCCGCTGTCCGGCCACCTCCTCGCACCTGCGAGGAATGTCGGCAGGAGCAGGAACGAGATGACGAGGAGGGCGAGGCCGACGACGAAGCTGCCGAGCGCGATCACGAGCACGGCGGCGACGAAGAGGACGACGGCGACGCTGAAGACGAAGAGCGGCGGGCCGAGGCCGAAGTACTGCGGCTCCGCAGCGTGCGTCGCGACGGGGACGGGATCGCGTGGGTCGTCGAGCGGGAGGTCCGGCGGCGGGTCGTCGTCGATCCTGACGTCGACTCTGCGCCCGCACTCCTGGCAGAACTTCGCGTCCGGCGCGACGGGCGTCCCGCAGGTCGGGCAGGGCTCGAGGACGGCGGTGCCGCTCATCGCGCCGATTCTCCCCGCGGCACCTGGACGGATAACGCTTCGGGGTGATGGTCGCGGGGGAGCGCGAGGTCGATACTCGCTTCGTGGAAGCGGCCCACGCCCGGCGGCGAACGCTCGGGCAGATCATGCTGGACGAAGGTCTCTTGCAGCGCGAGCAGCTGGACCTCGCGCTCGCCCGCCAGCGCGAGATCGACCGCCCGCTCGGCGAGGTGCTCGTCTCGCTCGGGTTCGTGTCTCCGGGCGCCGTCGCGAACGTCCTCGCGGAGCAGCACGGGGGCCTGCTGAAGACGGAGTACGGCGTGAGCGCCGGCCTGCAGCGTCGGCGGGCGGAGGCGGTTCCGGTGCAGGAACCGAAGCGGGAGGCCCTACCGCAGGCCGCGGCGCCGGAGCTGCCGCCGGGTCTCCTCGACCGCTGGCGCGCCGCCGTCGCCGAACGCGACGCGCTCCTCCGCCAGCTCGGCGACGCCGTCCGCGCCCGCGACGCGGAGCTCGCGCGGCTGCGGGAGGCGGTTGCGTCCGGCGCGGCAGCGGCGCCGAGACAGGACGAGTCGGCGCTGGAGGAGCTCCGCACGCAGCTCCGCGCATCCGAAGAGGCGCGCGGCCTCGCGCGGGCGGAGCAGGCCGAGCTCGAACGGCAGCTGGCGGCTGCGCGGGCGACGCTCCAGTCGCGGGACACCGAGCTCGCGGCGGTCGCGTCGCGGAGCGAGGCGTTCACCGACGAGCTCGAACGCCTGCGCGGGGAGGCGTCGTCGGCGGCGGCCGAGGTCGCGGAGCTCCGGCTCCGGCTCGCCGACACGGCCGCCGACGCCGAGCGCGCG
This sequence comes from Gaiellaceae bacterium, assembly GCA_035553355.1. Taxonomy (GTDB): domain Bacteria; phylum Actinomycetota; class Thermoleophilia; order Gaiellales; family Gaiellaceae; genus Gaiellasilicea. The sequence continues at coordinate 5,831 of DATMJW010000074.1, forward strand.
CGTGCGGCAGGCGCCCGCTCGGCGGAGCTCGAGCAGCAGGTCGCCGCGCTCGGCGCCGAGGCGGCGACCAGGACGCGCGAGCTCGACGGTCTCCGTGCCGACGTCGCGGCGGCCGCCCGCGATCGCGTCGCGTTGGAGGAGACGCGCGCCCAGCTGCGGGAGCGCGACGACCGCATCGCCGCGCTCGAGGCCGAGCTCGCCGCCGCCACCGCGGAGCCGGAGCCGGAGCCGCCGGCCGCGAGCCACCTCGTCCTCGTCGCGGGTGCCGCCGGGTACGAGCTCGCGGAGCGGCCGGGGCCCGCACCGGCACCCGGCACCGCCACCCCGGACGGCACCGTCCTCCGGATCGGGCGCTCGCCGTTCCCGGGCGACGCCCGCGCCTGCGCGTACGTCACGCGCTGAACCCCTACAGCACTGCGCTCCCCGCGCCGATAAAGCGCGCACCATGGACGTCGCTGCTCCGCCCATCAAGCGCCAGCTCGGCCGGATCATGGTCGAGGAGGGCTTCGTCACTCCCGACCAGCTCGCGCAGGCGCTCGCGGTGCAGCGCGACACCGGGCGGCCGCTCGGGCAGGTGCTCGTCGAGCTCGGCTTCGTCTCGGCCGGCGCCGTCGCGAACGCGCTCGCGGAGCAGCACGGTGGCATCCTCAAGACGGAGTTCGGCGTCAGCACGGGCCTCCGGCGGGTGCCGCCGCCGCCGACCGTCCAGCCGGGCGCGCCCGCACCCCCCGCCGCACCGCAACCCGACGCGCGGCAGCGCCAGCTCCGCGCCGAGATCGACGTGCTCCGCGACCACTGCGAGACGCTGCGTCGCGGCGTCGCCATGCTCGAGGCCGAGCTCGAGCGGGTCCGCGACCTGATCTAGATCTGGCACAGTCCGGCTCGTGGCGATCGACGCGCGCGTGGACATCGGGCACGTGCACCTCAAGGTGGCGGACATCGACCGCGCGCTCGGCTTCTACTGCGGCGTGCTGGGGTTCGAGCTCCAGCAGCGCTGGGGCCAGGCGGCCTTCGTCTCGGCCGGTGGCTACCACCACCACATCGGCCTCAACACGTGGGAGAGTGCGGGCGGCACGCCTCCGCCTCCGGGGCACACGGGGCTCTACCACGTCGCGATCCGCTACCCGGATCGTGTGCAGCTCGCGGACGCGCTGCGCCGGCTCGTCGAGGCGCGGATCCCGCTCAGCGGCGCGTCGGACCACGGCGTGAGCGAGGCGCTCTACCTGCACGACCCCGACGGGAACGGCGTCGAGCTCTATCGCGACCGCCCGCAGGAGGAGTGGCCGCGGCCGCCCGACGGCGCGGGCGTCGCGATGGTGTCGGTCCCGCTCGACGTGCAGGCGCTCCTCGCGGAGGCGCCCTGATGCCGCGCGGCTACATGGAGGGACCGGCGGCCGAGGAGGCGGAGCGCCGCGTCGACGAGCTCGAGCGGGGGGGGGAGGAGCCGCCGACCGAGCGGGCGGCCGTCTACGGCTCGACGGCGGACGACCCCGAGAAGCACTTCCTCGGCTGGCTCGGCGAGGTGGATCCCGACGCGCTCTTCGAGAGCGGCGAGGCGTGGGGGATCTCGGTCGTGCGCCGGGCGACGTAGTACAACTCCGTCATGGCTCCGGGGAAGGCGGTCGAGCGGCTCGACCAGGTGACGATCCGCTTCGCGGGCGATTCCGGCGACGGGATGCAGCTCACCGGCGACCGCTTCACGAGCACCACCGCCGTTCTCGGCAACGACCTCTCGACGCTCCCAGACTTCCCGGCGGAGATCCGCGCGCCGGCGGGGTCGCTCCCGGGCGTCTCCGGCTTCCAGCTCCACTTCGCCGACCACGACATCCTCACGCCCGGCGACCAGCCGAACGTGCTCGTCGCCATGAACCCGGCCGCGCTGAGGGCGAACCTGCGCGACCTGCCGAAGGGCGCGACGATCATCGTCGACACCGACACGTTCAAGGAGCGGAACCTCCAGAAGGCCGGCTACGAGACGAGCCCGCTCGACGACGGCACGCTCGCCGCCTACCACGTCCACCCGGTGCCGCTCACGTCGATGACCGTCGAGGCGCTGAAGCCCATCGAGGGGATCACGCCGCGCGAGGCGGAGCGGTCGAAGAACTTCTTCGCGCTCGGCCTGATGTCGTGGCTCTACGGCCGTCCGGTGGAGGGGACGCTCGCCTTCATCGCGCAGAAGTTCGCGCGCCGTCCCGAGATCGCCGAGGCGAACGCGCGCGCCTTCCGCGCGGGCTACAACTACGGCGAGACGAGCGAGGACTTCGTCGTCTCGTACGAGGTCAAGCCGGCGAAGCTCA
>DATMJW010000075.1:0-2226 GCA_035553355.1 Gaiellaceae bacterium
CGAGGCCGCTGTCCGAGATCACGAGCACGTTCGCCCTCCGGGCATCAAACGAGTCGCGGGTCTGCTGGGAGCTGTAGTCACGCCATCCGTCGTCGACGGCTCCGTCCGACCCGACCACGACGAGGAACGGCTGCCCGCCACGCGGCGTCAGGAGGTGCCCCTCACGCGCGGCGGCGCTCTCCTCGGGAAACTGCGACGCGGCGAGTGTGTACCCCTGTCGCTGGAACGCTTCGACGACTTCTTCGGTGCTGTAGGCCGGACGCTCGCCGCGACACCCGGCGAGAGCGATCATCAGCAGTACCGGTACGACACACGAGCCAACGCGCACGAGGCATGTGATGCCCGTGCAGTCGCGCGGAGGAACGCAGGCTGGGCGATGGCACTCTCGCCCGACGCGCGGCGGTGAGCACGTGGTCACAATGGAGGGCATGGGGATACGGGCGCTACGTGACAGCCTCACGCAGACGATCCGGCGCGTCCGGAGCGGCGAGGCGGTCGAGATCACCCATGACGGCAAGCCGGTCGCCGCGCTCTCGCCGCACCAGCCGACCCGGCTCGAGCAGCTGATCGCCGAAGGCAAGCTCCGGCCGTCGCTGCGGGCGCCGAAGCGGCCGCTGCCCCCGCCCCTGAAGCAGACCGGCCGCATCACGGCGAGCGAGGCCCTCGCTGACGATCGCGGCGACTGAGCTCCCGCTCTATGCCGACGCGTCGGTGCTCGACGTTCTCAGTCCCGGCGCGTGAGGATCATCGCCGGCACCAAGCGCGGCGCTCGGATCGCCGCTCCGAAGGGCGAGCTGACGCGCCCGACCGGCGACCGCGTCCGCGAGGCAGCGTTCAACCTGATCGGGCCCGTCGACGGCGCCTCGGTGCTCGACCTCTTCGCAGGTTCGGGCGCGATGGGGCTCGAGGCGCTCTCACGCGGCGCGGCGCGCGTCGTCTTCGTCGAGTCCGACCGAGCGGCCTGCCGCACGGTCGCCGAGAACCTCGCGAAGCTCGGCTTCACCGGGGCGCACGTCCTCTGCCAGGACGCGCTCCTTGCGCTCCGCCAGGAGAGCCGCACGCACGACCTCGTCCTCGTCGACCCGCCGTACGGCGCGTGGCCCGAGCTCGAGCCCCGGCTCGCGGAGCTCCTCCCGCGCGTGCTCGCGCCGCACGGCCTGCTCGTCGTCGAGACGGACGCGCGCACCGAGCCCGTGCTGCCGCTCGCGCAGCGCACGTCGCGGAGATACGGTTCCGCCCGGCTCACGCTGTTCCATCACCCATGATCACCGCGATCTGTCCCGGCAGCTACGACCCGGTCACACTCGGCCACGTCGACGTGATCGGTCGTGCCGCCGCGATCTTCGACCGCGTCGTCGTGGGCGTCGTCGCGAACCCACGTCACAAGACGCCGCTCTTCGACCTCGACGAGCGCGTCGGCTTCCTCCGGGAGGCGCTCGCCGACCTGCCGAACGTGGAGGTGGACGTCTTCTCCGAGCTCGTCGTCGAGTTCGCGCGGCGCTGGCAGGCGAAGGCGATCGTGAAGGGGCTGCGCGTGATCTCGGACTTCGAGTGGGAGTTCCAGATGAACCAGCTGAACCGCCATCTGGCACCCGAGATCGAGACGGTCTACGTGATGGCAAGCCCGCAGGTCAGCTTCGTCTCGTCGAGCGGCGTGAAGGAGATCGCCGCGTTCGGCGGCCGCGTCGACGAGCTCGTCCCGGCGGCCGTCGCCGCCGCGCTGAAGGAGCAGTTCCCGGACGGGCGGCCGGGGACGCCGGAGAACCCGGGCGAGTAGCCGCTACTCGACGAGCAGGAGCAGCGCCGCGTACGCCGCCGCGGCGCCGGCGAACGGGAGGAACCGGCTCTTCCGCTCCGCCGGCAGCTCCTCCTTGAGCACGTTCAGCACGACGCCGCCGGCGACGAACGACAGCAGGAGCCCGAGCACCGCCTCGTGGAGCTGGACGACCGCGCCGACCGCGGCGCCGCCGACGATCGCGGCCGCGACGACCCAGCGGCCGACGTCGTCGTACGCGTGGCGGTGGTGCGAGCGGAGGCTGCCGTCGTTGACCGCGAAGTGGAGCGCCATCGCGAACGCGTACGCCGCGAGCCACGGCAGCCCCTCGTCGACCCGGTGCAGGAGGAGGTAGCCGATCAGCGCGTTCAGCAGCGCGTACGCGCCGATCGAGAGCGCGAAGGGCAGCCCGGCCACGCGCTCGCCCGCGGACGCGCGCCGCGCGGCCGACG
>DATMJW010000076.1:0-30587 GCA_035553355.1 Gaiellaceae bacterium
ACCGCAGCCGTCGAGTACGAGTCGTTCGAGGAGTGGTGGCGGCCGTACACCTTCGGCGTCGGGCCCGCTGGGAAGTACGCGGGATCGCTCGACGAGGGCGCACGTGCGGAGCTGCGGGAGGCGTGTCGGCGGCTCCTGCCCGAAGCGCCGTTCACGCTCGAGGCGACCGCCTGGGCGGCGCGCGGCACCGTCGAGTAGCCGCATCCCGTTTCCCGTCAGGGTTCCACGGGCACCGTCGAGGCGGGCGGGGGCGTCCTCCAACGCAACCTGAGGAGGAATGATGGACACCATCTGGATCGTCGTGTTGATCGTCGTCGCGATCGTCGTCGTCGCCGCGTTGCTGCTCGCTGGGCGCAGGCGCAAGGACGCGAAGCTGCAGGAGCGGCGTGAGGTCGCGGACGAGCGCCGGGACGAGGCGCGCGTCACGGCTCGACGCGCGGAGCAGGCACGTCTCGAGGCGGAGGAGCACGCCGAGCGCGCCCGCCGCGAGGCCCAAGCGGCGGAGGCGCTCGCGCGTGAGGCGGACGAGGTCGACCCCGACGTCGACGTGGACGACGATGCAGCCCGCGGCACGCGCCAGCGCGACGACGTGCGCTAGCTCGACTTCAGCACGTCGACGCTGACGATCGAGTTCGGCCGGATGAACCGGTCGCCGATCCGGGGCCACTCGCCGTCGTCGGCGCTCAGCCTCTTCGTCCACTCGCGCGCGATCTGCGCGGCCCGTTCGAGATTCGGGGTGACGCCGACGAGGATCGTCTCGCCGTCGTTGAGGCGGATCACCACCTTGCGGAGGTCCGAGGGTGCCGGTGGCGCCGGCGCGGCCGGCGCGGCGGGCGCGGCAACGACTGCGAGATCCCTGACGACGGTCGGCGGGCTGACCGGCGGCTCCGTGACGGGCGGTTCTGCGAGGGCGGACATGCGGCGTCTCCTTCTCCCTGAGGGGGCGGCTGGGGGAGGAGCGACGCCAGCTCCTGCGTGCAGGATGCATCAGGAACGAGGGATGCGCATTCCCCCGTCCGTGGGATCTTCGTCCCTCAGCGCGAGCGCTCGTAGCGGAGGCGCACGCCGTCGCCGGCACCCCAGCGCTCGGCCGCGACGAGGCGAAACCGGCGGAGGGGGAAGTCGCCGTCTGCGAGCGCCGGCCCGCGGCCGACGAGGGTCGGCGCGATCGTCAGGACGAGCTCGTCGAGCAGGTCGGCGGCGAGCAGCTGCCCTGCGAGCGAGCCGCCGCCGACGAGCCAGGTGCGCCGGTGGCCGCGCTCGCCGATGAGCGCCACGACGTCGGCCAGGTCGCCGGAGAACCGCTCGACGCCCTCGGCGCCGTCGAGGTGCTCGAGCTCCCGGTGCGAGACGACCCATGAGGCGGTACCGGCGTACGGCCACCGCCCGTGTCCGACGATGAACCGCCACGTCTCGGCGCCCATGACGACCGAGTCGACCTCTGCGAAGAACCTGTCGTAGTCGCCCTCCGGCCCGTCCGCGAGCGTCTCGAGGAAGGAGAGGTCGTGCGCCGGGCCCGCGATCCGGCCGTCGAGGCTGAGGGCCGCGTAGTAGACGACGTGCGTCCGCACGTCCTGAACCTACGTCAGAGGACGGCCTTGAGGATCATGAAGATCACGAAGACGAGGAAGACGGTGATGCCGATCGCCGCGAACCCGCCCGGCATACCCGCCTTCGCAGCGCGCTGCTCCTCGGGCGCGGGCGCCGCTTCCGGCGGCGTCGAGTAGCTCCCGGCTTCCCTGTCGTCCACCCTTCCCTCCTCGCCGCGCCCCGCGTCCGCGAAACCGGCGTCGTCCGTGCGGACGAGACGAAATCGTCCGCGGGACGGATGGGTGCTGGAGCTACCTTCGGGTCATGTGGCGCATCCCGCTCATCGGCATCGTCCTCGTCGCGCTCTTCGCTCCCGCCCCTGGCAGCGCGGGGACTCCGAGCGCACGCGGGCTCGCGTTCGAGCGCAACGGCGACCTCTTCCTCGCACGCGCCGACGGGTCGCGGCCCGTCAACCTGACCAAGTCGGCGTCGCGCGAGTACGCGCCTGCGTGGTCGCCCGACGGCTCGCGGCTCGCATTCGTGGGGTACCGACACGGAAACGGCGAGCTGTACGTGATGCGCGCCGACGGCAGCGGCGTCCGCCGGCTGACGGTCTCGCGATCGGAGGACATCACGCCGGCGTGGGCGCCGGACGGGCGCAGGATCGCGTTCGCGAGCAACCGCAGCGGGGAGTTCGAGATCTACGTGATGAACGCCGACGGCGGCGGCATCCGCCGGCTCACGCGGCTCGCGCGGGCCGGCTACGGCGCGTACTCCCCCGCCTGGGCGCCGGACGGGCGGACGCTCGTCTTCTCGAGCGCCGGGCCGACGCCCGAGAACGCCGAGCTCTACTCGATCCGCGCCGACGGCTCCGGCCTTCGTCGCCTCACGCGTACGCACGGCGACGCGGAGACCCTCGGCGACGACGGGATGCCCTCCTTCTCGCCGGACGGCCGCACCGTCGCCTTCACGTCGAACCGAACGGGGAACGGCGAGCTCTGGACGATGCGGCCCGACGGCCGCGCGCAGCGGCGGCTCGCCGGCGCGCGCGGCCGCGACGACTGGGCGCCGCGGTTCTCGCCGGACGGCTCGACGATCGCGTACGAGTCACACGTCGCGGGAGCGAGCGAGATCTGGTTCGTCCGCGCGGACGGGACCGGCGCGCGCCGCGTCCTCGCGAACGCGGCTGCGCCCGCCTGGCGCCCGTAGCGCTACGCGCTCTCGACGAGGACGTCGATCGACACGATCGCGGCCGGACGCAGGTGCCGCCCGTCGATCTCCGGCCAATCGCCCGCTGCCTCCGCCTCCGCGAGCAGCCCGACGAGCTCCTTCGCCCGGGCGTGCGCGGCGTCGCGGTCGTCGTAGGTTCCCATTTCGAGCTCGTCGCCGTGGGCGAAGCGCAGGACGACGCGCCGCTGCTCCACGGCGGCAGCGGCGTCGGCGACTGAGTTCTTGCGGACGAGATCCTCGATGGGGACGACCGGGACCGGCGGCGCCTCGAAGTTCGAGGGCGCGCGCCCGATCGTGTCGGGGCTCACCGGCGGCTCGCTCGAGCCGCCGAGGAGTGCCGTTGCGCCGGCGGGGCCGGCCGCGAATGCATGCATGAGTCGTTGCCCTTCTCCGGCCGCCGCAGGCCGGGGTCGTACGCCGCAGTTGGTCACCTATCGGTGGGATCCGGCAGCTTTGCCGTCCCTCGTCCGGGTGAAGATCGTCCTCCGGAACGACGATGGCTCCGCCGCGCGGCCGACGACGCCGGCGCGACGCAGCCTTAGCGTTCGGCGTGAAAGGAGGTGCGATGCTGACCCACGCGACCTACCACGCGGCACGCACGAAGGGGCCGGAGCGCCGCTCCGGCCGAAGCGCCCGCCGCATCTCGCTCGCGGCGCGCGCCGCGCAGCGCGACCGGCGCGCGAGGCGCGGCCGGTGACACCGGCCTCGAGCGGCCGGAGCGGGCATCGCGCCCCCTCCGGCCGCACGCGGGCCGCCTACGTCCGCTGTTCCTAGTCGTCGCCGCCGTCGCCGGTGACGGTGACCGTCTTCACGACCTCGCAGTTGACGTGCGTGTCCTGCTCCTTCGCGTTCAGCCAGACGGTGTCGCGGCCGGCACCGCAGTCGACACGATCGACCTGGCGGTCGCGCGCGAGCACGTGGATGCGGTCGTCGCCGTCGCCGCCGTTCGCAACGTCGGTGCCGCGGCCGGCCCAGACGACGTCCGCGCCGGCGCCGGCGTCGATCGAGTCGTCGCCCCAGCGGCCGCGCAGGACGTCGTTCCCGTCGCCGCCGGACAGCGTGTCGTTGCCGCCGCCGCCCCAGACGCGGTCGTTGCCGTAGCCGGCGGTGACGGTGTCGTTGCCGCCGCGCGCATGGATCCGGTCGGCGCCCGCGGTACCGGTGAGCACGTCGGCGCCGTGCGTGCCGGAGATGGTGACGACGCGATGCGCGGCCGCGGTGGTCGCGACCGAGAGCGCGGCGGCGCCGACGAGCGCGACGAGCGTGAGCTTCTTCATGGTGACTCCCGCCGTGCGAGTGGATCGACTGCCGCTGATGCTGGTCGCGCCCCGTGAGGCCGCCGTGGTGAACGCGCAAGGATTCCGTTAAGGCCGCTCAGGCTGCCCGGGCGAGCTCTGCGCGCTCCTGCTGCCGGGCTCTCCGCCGCCGCAGCTCCTGCGCCGCCGCAGCGGTCATCGCGAGTCCCGTGCCGCCCGCCACCGCGAACGCGAGCGCCGTTCCCCCGACCTCCGTCAGCCATCCCGCGAGCAGCCCGCCGATCGGCGCGAGCCCCGCGAACGCCCACAGGTAGAGGCTGACGACGCGGCCGCGTAGGTGGTCAGGCGCGCCGAGCTGGAGGATCGAGTTGGCGTTGGACGTCCAGAGGGTGAACGAGACACCGGTGGCGAAGAGGAGGAGCGCCGCGAGCCACACCGTGGTCACGGGCGCGAGCGCGAGCAGCGCGATGCTGAACCCGCCGGTGCCGAGCACGAGCACCTTCCAGCTCGCGCGCCCGAACGCCGCCGCGAGCAGCGCGCCGACGAGCGCACCGGCCCCGAAGCACGCCGACAGAATCCCGAACACCTCGGGGCCCGTGTTCAACGTCTCCGACGCGAGCAGCGGCAGGATCACGTGGAAGTTGAAGCCGACGGTGCTGACGACGGTGACGATCCCGAGGACGAGCCGGATCTGCGGCGAGCGCCACGCATACCGGAGCCCCTCCCCGACACCGCGCATGAGCGTCGGCGGCTCGCCGGACCGCTTCACGGGCACGAGCTCCTCCGCGCGCATCAGGACGAGGCCGGCGAGGACGGCGATGAAGCTGAACGTGTTGATCACGAAGCAGACCCCGACGCCCCAGACCGCGATGATCACGCCCGCGAGCGCCGGCCCGACGATGCGCGACGCGTTGAAGAGGCCTGCGTTGAGGGCGACGGCGTTCGGAAGCTCCTCGCGGCCGACCATCTGGAACGTGAGCGCGTGCCGGCCGGGGGCGTCGAACACGAGTGCGGTGCTCGAGAGCACGGCGAGCACGTAGACGAGCCAGAGCGGCGTCGTCCCCGCGAGCACGAGCACGGCGAGCAGGGCCGAGAATGCCATCGACGTCGCCTGCGTCGCGATCACGAGCCGGCGGTTGTCGATCCGGTCGGCGACGACACCGGCCACGAGGCCGAAGACGGTGAAGGGGATGAACCGGCAGAACGCGAGGAAGCCGACGGCGAGCGGCGAGCGCGTGAGCTCGACGACGAGCCACGCGAGCGCGATGTTCTGCATCCACGTCCCGCTCACGGAGACGACCTGGCCGGTGAAGAAGAGCCGGTAGTTGCGGTGCCGCCGGAGGCTCGCGAACGTGCGCGCGTTCAGGTCGAGCAGCGTGCTCACAGCGGCCGGTTCTCCCCGAGCAGCTTCGCGAGCGGGACGAGCGCATGCTCGATCGCCGCGACCTCCTCCGCGTCGAGTCCGCGCAGGCGGTCGGCGAGCCAGGTCGTCCGCCGCGCGCGGACGCGCTTGAGGACGCGGTCGCCTTCGTCGGTGAGCGCGAGGCCGACGCGCCGCCGGTCGCTCTCGTCGCGCACCCGCTCGACGAGCCCCGCCTTCACGAGCCGGTCGACGTGGCCCGAGAGGGCCGGGGGCGAGATGCGCTCCTCCGCCGCGAGCTCGCGCAGGCTCAGGCCCGGGTGCTCGCGGATCAGCCAGAGCAGCGTCACCTGGCGGCTCGTCACGCCGAGCGCCTCGGTCTCCTGCCGCAGCTCCCGGGCGAGACGCAGGAGCACGGGGCGGAGCGCGTTCGCGACGGTGATCGGATGGGCGGTAACGTCGTTAACCATTAGCGTGGTTAACGGTAGCGGACCGGCGGCGTCAGCCGGCGATCACGTACGAGACGAGGAAGCCGACGACGGTCGCGAACGCGACGTACGGCCCGCCGTGCTCGAAGGCCTCGGGAAAGACCGTGTTCGCGAGCGTTGCGAGGACGGCGCCGCCGGCGAAACCGAGCATCACCGCGAGCATCCCGCCGGAGACTCTGTCGGAGACGCCCGCACCGGCGACGACGGAGAGGGCGAGGAGGAGCGCCGTCGCGCCCCACACACCGAGGATGAAGGCGCTCGACCGGCCTTCGTCGCGCATCCGCGTCGCGCTGCCCGCCGCCTCCGGGAGATTCGACGCGAAGATGGCGACGAGGAGCGCGTAGCTCGCGCCGTCGACGAGGCTGATGCCGAGCGCGAGGTTCTCCGGGACGCCGTCGAGGGTCACGGCGGCGAGGAGGGCGAGCGAGACGGCGCTGCCGCGGATGTGCGCGAGCAGGAAGGCATCGATCACGATGAACGTCGTCGCTCCCGCGACGAGCCCGACCGCCGCGCGCGCGACGCCGCCCTGCTCCTCCGCCTCGAGGAAGAGCTCGAACGCGAGTGCGCTCAGCAGCGCGCCCCCTGCGAACGCGAGCAGCACCGCGTAGACGTGCTCGGGGAGCGTCCAGCGCGCGCCGATCGCTGCACCCACGACGAGCGCGGTCGACGCGACGGCGCCGAAGGCGACTGCCTGCGCCATCCGGTGCTACCTCACATGCCGTGCGCGCGCGCCTGCGCGCGGTGCCCCCGGGCGGTGTCCGGCTCCGCGTAGTGCTCGTCCAGCCACTCGACGATGCGGTCGGCCTCGGAGATCGCCTCGCCCTCCTCCGTCAGCAGCACGGGGATCGTGTCGTCGCCGCTCGCCTCGCGCAGCTCGTCCCGGTCCTCCGGCCGCGGCTCGACCTGCATCGCGACGAACGGGAGCCCGAGCTCCGTGAGGCGCAGCCGCACCTTCTGCGAATATGGGCACCACTCGGCTTGGTAGAGCGTCAGCACGGCTCTGGTCTCGCCGCCACCGGCCTGGCCGAAACGGCCACGTCCCGTGCTTGAAGCAACGGACATGGCTGGCGGGGCCGGTGCGGGCGCAGCATCGGGCCGCGGAAACGGCTTGGCAAGCGGTTGATCGTCCGTTACGGACACGGCCGGTGCTTTGAGCACAGGACGTGTTACTTCGGGATGGGTTCGAGCTTGTAGCCGACCCCGTAGCGCGTCTGGATGAAGGTGTGGCGCGACGCGCGGGCGTCGATCTTCTCGCGGAGCTTCCGGACGAAGACGTCCACGGTCCGGTCGCGGTGCGACGCGCGCCGCCCCCACACCCGCTGCAGCAGCTCGTCGCGCGACAGCACGCGTCCCTGTTCGAGCGCCAACGTGTACGCCAGCCGGAACTCGGTGGGCGTCAGCTCGGCACTCGCGCCGTCGACGTACGCCTGCACGTTCCGGGGGTCGAGGCGCAGCTCCTCGACCACGACCTCCTCGCCGCGCCGCGGCTCCTGCGCCCGCGTCCCGCGTCGCGCCGCCACACGCACCCGCGCGACGAGCTCCTTCATCGAGAACGGCTTCACGAGGTAGTCGTCGGCGCCGAGTTCGAGCGCGTTGACGCGGTCGTGCTCCGTCCCGCGCGCGCTGACGACCACGATCGGCGTCCCGATCCCCTCGCTCCGAGCCTGCTCGATGACGCGCCAGCCGTCGACGCCCGGAAGCATCAGATCGAGGACGCACACGTCCGGCCGCTCGTAGCGCAGGCGCGCGAGCCCGGTCTCGCCGTTCGCGACACCGACGGCGTCGAACCCCGCCGCCTCGAGGTGCCGGGCCATCCCCTGGGCGATCACGTCGTCGTCCTCGATGATCAGCACCTTCGCCATGTCTGCATCATGCAAGCCGGGTGCGCTCGCGAGTGGTGAACGACTGGTGAAGATCCGGTGAACGCGGAGGCGCGACGCGCGCAGGTGTTGCTCGAGGAGAGCCGGGAGGCGGTCGCCGTCGTCGACGCCGGCGGGTGCGTCGTCGCGGCGAGCCGGCGCGCGCGCCAGACGCTCGGCCTCCGCGAGGGGGAGCCGCTGCCGCCCGATTTGCTCGGGGAGCGGACGCTGACCGTGCCGTACGAGGTCGACGGCGTCGAGGAGCGGCTCGTCTACCTCTCGGAGGCCGGCGACCTCGCGGCGTACGAGGAACTGCGCTCCGGCTTCACGGCCGCCGTGTCGCACGAGCTCCGCACGCCGCTCGCGCGGCTCCTGTCGTTGCTCGAGCTCGCGCAGCTGCCTGGCGAGGACGTCGCAGCCCTCGTCGAGCAGGCGCGGGGCGAGGTCGAGCAGATCCGCGAGCTGATCGACGAGGTGCTGTTCCTCTCCGAGCTGGAGTCCGGTGCGCGCGTCGTCTCGTTGGGGCGAACGGAGGTGCTGCCGGTGCTGCACGAGGTCGCGGCGGAGCTGGAGGAGCGGGCCGCGCGAGCGGGCGTCGCTCTCGAGATCAGCGGCGATGCCGCGGCGTCCGTGGAGGTGAGGCCGCGGATGCTGAAGGTCGTGGCGCAGAACCTGGCGGAGAACGCGATCCGCTACGCGGGCGCGGGCACGACCGCCGTTCTCGACGTCGAGGTGACGGACGGCGTCGTCGTCCTCTCGGTCGCCGACGACGGGGCCGGCGTCGGCGAGGCCGATCTGCCGCGCCTGTTCGAGCGGTTCTACCGCGCCGACCGGTCGCGTGCCTCGCGCGGCACGGGCCTCGGGCTCGCGATCGTGAAGCACGTCGTCACCCAGGCAGGCGGCACCGTCGAGGCGACGGGCGGACGCGGCCGCGGCCTCACCGTGCGCTGCGTGTTCCCCGCCGCCTGACGGCGCCGTTCACCACTTCGTCACCGAACGTTCACCACGCAGAACCCCACGTCGCGTGCGCCCGTCGGGACACTCGTGCCATGACACTGACGAGGAAGATCATCACGTGGAGCGCACTGACGGCGCTCCTGCTCGCGGCGTCGGCCTGTGGGGGCGCGCGCGACTCTGCAGCACCTGCCGACACCACCTCCGGCTCCGGCGGCTCGACGCTCTCGGGGCGCGTCGAGGTCGACGGCTCCAGCACGGTCGCACCGTTCACCACTGCCGGTGCCGAGCGCTTCGGCGGCGAGCACGACGACGTCCGCATAACGGTCGGCGTCTCGGGGACGGGCGGCGGCTTCGAGCGGTTCTGCCGCGGCGAGACCGACCTCTCGAACGCGTCGCGCCCGATCAAGGACGAGGAGGCGGAGGCCTGCGAGGAGCAGGGCATCGCGTACTCGGAGCTGCAGGTCGCGAACGACGCGCTCACCGTCGTCGTCAACCGCGAGAACGACTGGGTCGACTGCCTCACCGTCGAGCAGCTCGCCGCGATCTGGGGACCGGACTCCGAGGTACGTACGTGGCGCGACGTCGACCCGTCGTACCCCGACGAGGAGCTCAGCCTCTTCGGCCCCGGCACCGACTCGGGGACCTTCGACTACTTCACCGACGCGATCAACGGCGAGGAGGGCGCGAGCCGCTCCGACTACTCCGCGAGCGAGGACGACAACACGGTCGTCACCGGCGTCTCCGGCGAGCGCGGCGGGCTCGGCTACTTCGGCTTCTCCTACTTCGAGGAGAACCGCGACTCGCTGAAGGCGCTCGCGATCGACGGCGGCGACGGCTGCGTCGAGCCGAGCGTAGAGAACGCCCAGAACGGGACGTACGCGCCGCTCTCCCGGCCGCTCTACGTCTACGTCCGCAACGACGCGCTCGCGCGGCCGGAGGTCGAGGCGTTCGTCGAGTACCTGCTCGAGAACGCGACCGCGATCGCCGAGGCGTCGCAGTTCGTCCCGCTCACGGTCGAGCAGGTCGAGCGGGCGCGCACGGAGCTGACGGCGGCGGCGCCGTAGCGTGAGCGCCGCGGACGCAGCAGCGACCGGCGTTCGCCTCGGCACGCGCCGGCGGCGGATCGGCGAGGACGCGGTGAAGGCCGTCCTCGGTGCCTGCGCCCTCGTCTCCGTCCTCACGACGATCGGGATCGTCGCGGCGCTCTTCCTGCCCGCGCTCGAGTTCTTCGGCGAGGTGTCGCCGAGGGAGTTCCTGACGGGGCGAGAGTGGGCGCCGCTCTTCGAGCCGGCACGGTTCGGCGTGCTGCCGCTCGTCGCCGGGACGCTCCTCGTCACCGGGATCGCCTCGCTGATCGCGATGCCGCTCGGGCTCGGCGCCGCGATCTACCTCGGTGAGTACGCGCGGCCGCGCGTCCGCGGCGTGCTCAAGCCGGCGCTCGAGATCCTCGCCGGGATCCCCACCATCGTCTTCGGCTACTTCGCGCTCACGTTCGTGACGCCGCTCCTCCGCGATCTCGGCGTCCAGGTGGAGATCTTCAACGCGCTGTCGGCAGGCCTCGTGATGGGCGTGATGCTGATCCCGACGATCGCCTCGCTCTCCGAGGACGCCATGGGTGCGGTGCCACGCGACCTGCGCGACGGGGCGTACGCGCTCGGCGCCGCGAAGGTGCAGGTGGCGACGCGGATCGTCGTCCCGGCCGCCATCTCGGGAATCGTCGCGTCCTTCGTGCTCGGCGTCTCCCGCGCGATCGGCGAGACGATGATCGTGCTCGTCGCCGCAGGGCAGCAGCCGAACCTCACGTTCGACCCGCGCGAGGCGATCGAGACGATGACGGCGTTCATCGCCGCGACCGGCGCCGGAGACGTGCCGACGGGATCGCTCGAGTACACGACCATCTTCGCCGTCGGCGCGACGCTCTTCGTGCTGACGCTCGTGATGAACGTCGTCGCGATCCGGCTCGTCCGCTCGTACCGCGAGGCGTACGAATGAGCCGCGCGCTCAAGGGCGGGCTCTTCCAGCTCGCGCTCCTCCTCTCGCTCGCCGTGGGCTTCGTCACGCTCGGCGCGCTGCTCGTCGACGTCTTCGCCGACGGCTTCGGCTACTTCGACGGGACGCTCCTGACGCAGCCGCCGTCGACCGACCCCGCCCTCGCGGGCGCGCGCCCCGCGATCCTGGCGACGCTGTACATCGGCGCGCTCCTGCTCCTCTTCGTCGTCCCGCTGGGCGTCGGCACGGCGATCTACCTCGAGGAGTACGCCGACGGGACGCGGTGGTGGAACCGCCTCCTCGAGCTCAACATCCAGAACCTCGCCGCGGTCCCGTCGATCGTCTACGGGATCCTCGGGCTCGCGTTCCTCGTCCGCGGCCTCGGCCTCGGGCGCGTCCTGCTCGCGGGCGCGCTCATCCTGACGCTCCTCGTGCTGCCGACGGTGATCATCGCGGCCCGAGAGGCGATTCGCGCCGTTCCCGACTCGATCCGCCAGGGCGGGTATGCGCTCGGCGCGACGCAGTGGCAGGTCGTCTCGCGGCAGGTCCTGCCGGCCGCGGTGCCCGGGATCGCGACGGGCTCGATCCTCGCGCTCTCGCGCGCGATCGGCGAGACGGCGCCGCTGATCATGATCGGCGCCGTCACCTACGTCGCCTTCGACCCGACGCTGCTCGGCGCGTTCACCGCCCTCCCGATCCAGATCTACAGCTTCCTGCGGCTGCCCGCAGACGAGTTCAAGCTCCTCGCGGCGGCCTCGATCATCGTCCTCCTCGGAATCCTCCTGACGCTGAACGCCTTCGCGATCGTCCTTCGCAACCGCTACCGCAAGACATGGTGACCATGACGACACAGCCCACGAGCCTCGCCGCCGTCGCGCGCGCGGAGGCCGCGCCCGCGGACGACTCCCGCCCGCCGATCTTCGAGGTCTCGGACCTCGCCGTCTCCTACAACGGCAACGTCGCGATCCGCGACGTCTCGCTCGACGTGCGCCGCAACGCCGTGACCGCCTTCATCGGCCCGTCGGGCTGGGCAAGAGCACCCTCATCCGCTGCTTCAACCGGATGAACGACCTCGTCCCCGGCGCCGCCGTGGACGGCGACGTCCTCTACCACGGCCAAGACCTGTACGGGCGCGACGTCGATCCGGTGGAGGTGCGCCGCCGGATCGGGATGGTGTTCCAGAAGCCGAACCCGTTCCCGAAGTCGATCTTCGACAACGTCGCCTTCGGGCCGCGCGTCCTCGGGACGAAGGACGGTCTCGAGGAGCGCGTCGAGCACGCGCTCCAGCAGGCGGCGCTTTGGGACGAGGTGAAGGACCGGCTGAAGCAGTCGGCCCTCGGCCTCTCGGGCGGGCAGCAGCAGCGGCTGTGCATCGCGCGGGCGCTCGCCGTCGAGCCCGACGTGATCCTGATGGACGAGCCGGCGTCGGCGCTCGACCCGATCTCGACGACGCGGATCGAGGACCTGATGCACGAGCTCAAGCGCGAGTACACGATCGTGATCGTCACGCACAACATGCAGCAGGCCGCGCGTGTCGCCGACATGACGGCGTTCTTCAGCGTCGAGGTCGCCGACGACGGCCGCCGGACGGGCATCCTCGTCGAGTACGACCGGACGGCGAAGATCTTCACCGCGCCTGCGGATCAGCGCACGGAGGACTACGTCACCGGGCGGTTCGGCTGATGCGCATCTCGTTCCAGGAGGAGCTCGACACGCTCGAGCTCGCGCTCCGCACGGAGGGCGAGCTCGTGCTGCGGTCGCTCCGCGGCGCCGTCGAGGCCGTCTGCACGCAGGACTGCGATCTCGCGTCCGAGGTGATCGCGTTCGACGACGAGGTCGACGAGCAGTACCTCGAGGTGAACCAGGGGATCGAGCTGCTCCTGGCGCGGCAGACGCCGGTCGCGAGCGACCTCCGACTCGTCCTCGCGCTGCTGCACGACAACCTGCACCTCGAGCGCATGGGCGACCTCTGCGTCACGATCGCGAAGCTCACGCGGCTCACCCGAGGGCTGCCGATCGACGAGCCTCTGCTCGAGGGGTTCCGCGAGATGGGCGAGCGCGCCGAGCAGATGATCCGCGTCGCGTTGCGCTCGCTCGAGGAGCGCGACCGGGTCGCCGCGGAGAGCCTGCTCGAGCTCGACGAGCTGATCGACCGCGCGAACCGCCGTGTCGTCAGCCGTCTCCTCGACGTCGGTCACGATCTCGAGGCGCGGGAGTGGGGGCTCCGGATGATCCTCGTCTCGCGCTGCCTCGAGCGGATCGGCGACCACGCCGTCGACATCGGCGAGCAGACCGCCTATCTCGTCACGGGCGAGTTCCGCGAGTTCACCGACGCGTCGCACTGACGCGGCCCGAAGGCGATCGTTGCGCGCCGACCGCTAGTGCGCGGTGGCGGACGCGACCGCGTCCTCGCGGCGCGTCTGCCACCGGCGCGCGACGAACGCGAGCCCGGCGATCCCGGTCACGATCGCGAACACGAGGAAGGTGCCGCCCGGAAGCCGCGTCAGCAGCTCCATGACGGCGCCGATCGCACCTGCGGCCGGCACCGTGATGATCCACGCGAGAAGGATGTTGCCGGCGACGCCCCACCGAACCGCGGAGAGCCGCCGCGACGCGCCGGCGCCGAGGACGGAGCCCGAGATCGTGTGCGTCGTCGAGACGGGGAAGCCGACGTTCCCGGTCACCCACAGGATCGTCGCCGTCGAAGTCTCGGCGGCGAACCCCTGCGGCGGCTCGAGCTTCGCGACGCGCGTCCCGAGCGTCCGGATGATCCGCCAGCCACCGGCGTAGGTGCCGAGCGCCATCGCCGTCGCGGCGCTCACGATCACCCAGAGCGGGACGTGGAAGTCGTCGGGATCGATGTGGCCGGCCGCGATCAGCGCGAGCGTGATGATCCCCATCGTCTTCTGCGCGTCGTTCGTGCCGTGCGTGAGCGCGACGAACCCGGCGGACACGAGCTGGAGCCGGCGGAAGACGCGGTTGACCCCGCCCGGCGAGCGGCGCCTGATGATCCAGAGGATCACGAACATCACGAGCGCCGCGCCGAAGAAGCCGATGATCGGCGCCGCGAGCGACGGGATCAGGACGCGGTCGATGAGGCCGTCCACGATCAGGACGTCCGTTCCCGCGGCTGCGACGGCCGCGCCCGCGGTGCCGCCGATGAGGGCGTGGCTCGAGCTCGTCGGCAGGCCGTAGTACCAGGTGATCAGGTTCCACGTGATCGCGCCCACGAGGCCGGCGAGGACGACGTCGGGGGTGACGATGTCGGCGTCGACCACGCCCTTCGCGACGGTGGCCGCGACCTCGATCGAGAGGAACGCGCCGATGAAGTTGAGGATCGCGGCGCCGAGGACGGCGAGACGCGGCGAGATCGCGCGCGTCGAGACGCTCGTCGCGATCGCGTTCGCGGTGTCGTGGAAGCCGTTGGTGAAGTCGAAGAAGAGCGCGACGATGACGACCGCGACGAGCGTGGCCTCCATCGCGCGCTACGCGTTCTTGACGACGATGTTCGCGATCACGTTCGCGACGGTCTCCGTCGCGTCGAGCGCGCGCTCGAGCGCGTCGTAGATGTCCTTCCAGCGGATCACGATCAGCGGGTCGATGCGGTCGTCCCGGAAGAGCGCCCCGATCGCGTCGTGGACGACCCGATCTCCCTCGTCCTCGAGCCGCTTCAGCTCGACGAGCGACTCCTGGATCCCGCGGTACCCCTTCAGCTGGTCGAGCGCCTTCGACATCTGCTCGACCGCCCGCACGATGAGCCCGCACTGCTCGACGGCCTGCCGCGTCGCGGACTCGACGCCGTAGAGCTCGAGCAGCGCCGTCGCCTCCTCGATGTAGTCCGCGACGTCGTCGAGCTTCGTCGCGAGCTCGTAGATGTCCTCGCGGTCGAACGGCGTGATGTACTGCGTGTTCAGGAGCTGGATGAGGTCGTGCGTCAGCCGGTCGCCGACGTTCTCCGCCTCCTTCACGTCCGCCTGGGTCACCGACGAGTTCGGGTACTCCTGGAAGCGGCGTTCGGCGAGCCGCGCGCACTCGAGCGCGTTCTGTCCCGCCTGTGCGAAGAGGTCGTAGAACTCGGTCGTGCGGGGGACGAGGCGGAGCGCCATGGCCGCCTGGGTTTACCAGATCGAGGCGTGCCGGTGCACGCCCGAACCTTCCACGGACGTCACGCCGCCCGTCAGGAGAGGGCGTCGACGAGCAGCGACTGGAAGTGCGCGATCAGCCGCTCGGCCTCGAGCAGCAGGTGCCCGTGCGGCACGACGCCCGCCCTCATCCCCTTCTGCACGCGCTCGACGAGCGCCGTGTCCTCGACACCGACCTGGTCGTCGAAGGCGAGCATCTCCTCGATCCACGTCTCGTCCACGTCGGGGCCGACGAAGTAGTCGAGGAAGCGCGCCGTCCGCTCGGGCCCCGTCGGCACGACCGGACCGAGCGACAGGTTCGCGTGCCCCGGCATGACGTTGATCGTCAGGTTCGGCCACACGAAGTGGAACTGGCCGCGCGCGATCTCGCCGGTCGGGTCGAAGGCGCCCGACCAGCGCTCCTTGACGGGGCCGTACTGGCTCGAGAACCAGCGGCTCTCCTGCAGCACGTACGCGTCCTTCGAGACGTCGACGACCTTCGAGAACGACGGGTGCGCCACCTGGCAGTGGTAACACTCGAGGTAGTTCTCGACGCACACCTTCCAGTTCGCGTCGTACTCGGAGCTCGACCGCCGGAGGAACCGGAGCGAATCGACGTCGAGCCCGGCGTCGGCGACGAGCTGCGGCAGGTCGCCGAGCGTCTCCGCGAGCGGCGGCGCGTCGGCGTCAGGGTTCACGAACACGAACGGCCCCCACGTCTCGACCGCCGCCGGAACGAGCCCGAGCGCGTCGCGATCGAAGCCCGGCTCGCGGTCGGCGCGCGGTGCGGCGCGCAGCGACCCGTCGAGGTCGTACGTCCAGGCGTGGTACGGGCACTGCAGCGTCTCGCGGCGGCCCTCGCCTTCGCAGACGAGCGAGCCGCGGTGACGGCAGACGTTGAGGAACGCACGCAGGTCGCCCTCGCGGTCGCGCACGACGACGATGGGGATCCCGCCGAGGTCGCACGTGAAGAAGGCACCCGTCTCTGCGACCTGATCGGTCCGTCCTGCGTACTGCCACGCACGGCGGAAGACGCGGTCGCGCTCGAGCCGCAGCACGGCGGGATCCGTGTACCACGCCCACGGCAGGGTCCTCGTCTCCGGGGCGACGGCCACGGAGCCAGCGTAGTCGCTCAGACGTCGCGGTAGCGAGCCTGCGCGAAGCAGTAGAGCCCGTACGCGGCGAGGCCCGCCGCGACGGCCAGGAGCAGGAACGTCCCGGACGGCTGCGCCGCGACCTCGCGCAGCGTCGCGTCGAGCCCGTGTGCCTCCTGCGGGTCGTACTCCCACGCCGCCTTGCCGAGGAAGAGCCCGACGAGCGTGAAGACGGCTGCGCGCGCGAGGTGCCCGAGCACGCCGGCGCCGGTCGTCGCCGCCTCCTCCGCATCGCTCATGCGGCCGGTGCGCAGCCGCTTGCGGAAGTTGCACGTGATCCCTCGGTACGCGTTCCAGCCGGCGGCGGCGAGGAAGGCCGCGCCTGCCGCGAAGACGAGGTAGCGCCCGAACGGCAGCCCGAGGACGCCGGCGGTCGTTCGGTCCTCCGACGCGCCGCCCCCGCCGCCGGAGTCGGCGCCAACGATCTTCGAGACCGTGAGGACGCCGAGGCCGGCGTACCAGAGGCCGCGCGCGACCGCACCGGCGCGTTTCGTCAGCCCGGGCGCGTCGTCGCCCTTGCTGTCGCGGTCGTAGACGCCCTGCGCGATGCGCCACGCCGCGTAGCCGAAGAGGCCGAGGGCGAGCAGCGTCAGGAGGCCGCGCCCGAACGGCTGGGCGGCGATCGCGCGCAGCGCGCCCTCGCGGTCGGCGCGCTCGTCGGCGCCGAACGCCACCTTCGCCGCGAGGATCGCGACGACGAGGTAGAGGACGCCCTTCGCGACGAGGCCGGCACGGCCGAGCCGCTCGACCCACGGGCTCCGGTTCGCCCGGCGGCCGCGCGCCGCGATCGAGGGGAGGCTCATCCGGCTCTTCCTACCGCGAAGCGGCGCGCGTCAACCGCGTGTGCAGCGGCGGTATACCTGAGGCATCTCTCGTTGTATCGTCTGGCCTCCTCGCACGCGTGACGGAAGGAGCGGGATGGAGGCACAGGAGGCCGAGGCGGTGGTCGAGCGGGAGCCGGTTCGGTCGGCATCCGACCTGGCGCAGCGGTTCCTCGCGAACGTCGAGACGGTGGTGCACGGAAAGCGCCAGCAGATCGAGCTCGTGCTCGCGGCGCTCGTGTGCGGCGGCCACGTCCTGCTCGAGGACGTCCCCGGCACGGCCAAGACCGTCCTGGCGCGCGCGATCGCGCAGTCGCTCGCCGGGGCGTCGCACGCCCGGATCCAGTGCACGCCCGACCTCCAGCCGACGGACGTCACCGGCCTCTCCGTCTACAACCAGAAGGAGCGAGAGTTCGAGTTCCGGCCGGGGCCGGTCTTCGCGAACGTCGTGCTCGTGGACGAGATCAACCGCGCGCTCCCGAAGACGCAGTCGGCCCTCCTCGAGGCGATGGCGGAGGGGCAGGTGACGGTCGACGGTGTGACGCGGCCGGTGCCGCAGCCCTTCCTCCTGCTCGCGACCGAGAACCCGATCGAGTACGAGGGGACGTTCCCGCTGCCGGAGGCGCAGCTCGATCGCTTCTTCCTCCGCACCGCGCTCGGCTATCCCGGCGCGGAGGACGAGCTCCGCATCGTCGAGGAGCAGCGCAACGGACATCCGCTCGGCCGGCTCGGGCCGGTGCTCGACCTGGACGACGTCCGGGCGCTCCGCCATGCAGCGCGCGCCGTGTACGTGGACGAGCTGCTGCGCCGCTGGATCGTCGCCCTCGTCCGCGCGACGCGCGAGCTCGACTCCGTGGTGATCGGGAGCTCCGTTCGCGGGACGCTCGCGCTCGAGGCCGCTGCGCGCGCGTGGGCGCTCGTGCAGGGACGCGACTACGTGACGCCGGCCGACGTCGAGCTCCTCTTCGCGCCGGTGCTCGTCCACCGGATCGTGTTCCGGCCGGCCTTCCTCGCCGAGGTGCGCAGGGCGGGGTGGCCGGAGGCCGTGGAGCGGCTGCGCGGAGAGTGCTACTCGCTCGCGCCGCCGCCGGGGGCGTAGGTGGCGGTCTCGACGCGTGAGACGGGGCTCGAGACGTTCCCGCTCGTCCCGCGCGCCCGCTTCGTCGGGATCTCGTACGGCCCGCTCCGCAGCGCCCGCCGCGGCAGCGGCTCTGACGTCGCCGGCTCGCGGCCGTACCGCGCGGGCGACGACGTCGACCTGATCGACTGGCCGGCCTCGGCCCGCCTCTCCTCGGCGCTCGGGCGCGACGAGTTCGTCGTGCGCGAGCTCCATGCGGAGGAGGCACCGCGCGTCGTCGTCGTCGCCGACCGCCGGCCGTCGCTCTCCCTCTATCCACGGCCGCTGCCATGGCTGCGGAAGTGGGAGGCGCTCGAGCACGCAGTCGACCTCGTCACGAGGAGCACCCTCGCCGCGCGCAGCTTCCCCGGGTACCTCGACTACGCCGACGGCGACCTGCACTGGCGCTCGCCGCGCGGCGGCCGCACCGCCGGCCGCCCGCGCCGCGGCTACGCAGCTCCCGCAGGGTCGCTCGCAGCCGGGCTGCGCCACCTCGCGGAGCTCCGGCCCGCGCTCCCGGTCGGGTCGTTCCTCTTCGTCCTCTCCGACTTCCTCGAGCCGCCGCCGCAGGAGGCGTGGTTCCACGCGCTCGAGCGGGGGTGGGACGTCGTCCCCGTCGTGATCCAGGACGCGACGTGGGAACGCAGCTTCCCCGACGTCGCCGGCATCGCTGTGCCCTTCGCGCACGCCGCCGACCCGCGGCCCCGGCTCGTCCGGCTGAGCCGACGCGAGGTCGCCGCCCGCCGCGCTGCGAACGAGCAGCGCTTCGCTTCGCTGCTCCGCACCTTCGAGGAGCTCGGCGTCGAGCCGGTCGTCCTCGAGCGCCACGAGCGGGAGGCGGTGACGGCGGCGTTCCTCGCGTGGGCCGACGCCCGCGTCGCGGCACGGGGGCGCGGGTGGTGAGACGCGCTCTCGCCACAAGCTGCGCGACGCTCCTGCTCGGCCTGACCGGCTGCGCGAGCGACGTCGACCCCGTCCGCCTCGCCGGGCCGGAGCCGCTGACGGCGACATTCCACGTCACGCCGCGGACGGCGTCGTTCGGCGACCCCGTCGTCGCCACCGTCCGCGTCCTCTACGACCCCGCCCGCGTCGACGGCTCGTCCGTGCGTCTCGCGACGCGGGTCGACCCCTGGCGCGAGACGCGCACCGTCGAGCGGGAGGCGGTTCGCGGGCTCGAGGCGCTGACGTACACGCTTCGTCTCACGTGTCTCACCGGGCCGTGCGCGAGCGAGGAGCGGCAGGCGCGGTACTTCCTCACGGACGCGGAGCTGACGTGGCGCGAAGCGGGCCGCAGGAGATTGCAGCTGCTGCCGTGGCCGGAGCTCGAGATCGCGACGCGGCTGCCGCGCTCGTACGTCGCGCCGGGGCCGGGCGACCGAACGCCCCTCCCGTGGCGCGCGGCGGTCGACGTGCCCGCGCCGTCGTACCGGCTCGAGCCGGCGCGGCTCCGGCTCCTGCTCCTCGCCGCCGGCGCGCTGCTGATCGCCGGCTCGCTCGCCCTCGCCGCCGCCGCGTTGCGGAGGCCGCGCCCGGCGCGCGAGCTGCCGCCGCTCGAGCGCGCGCTCGCGCAGCTCGAGCGCGCGCGCACCGCCGAGGACCGGCGCGCGGCGCTGGAGGCGGTCGCGCACGAGCTCCATCCGGCGCTCGCTGCCGCCGCCCGCGAGCTCGCGTGGTCGGAGGAGGAGCCGACGCAGCCGGCGGCGCAGGAGCTGACGGCACGACTCCGGGGAGCCGGGGCGTGAGGGCGCTCCCGACGGGCGACGGCAGCCTCCTCCGCCGCCCTGCCCGCCGTACCTCGATCGTGGCGGCCGTCCTCGCCGCCGCCCTGCTCGCCGCGGCAGCGGGCGTCGCGACCGCTTCGCGCGGCCTCGAGACGCGGGAGGCCGGGATGCTGGCGCCGGGGGAGAGCACGATCGTCGTCCTCGATCTCTCGCTGAGCATCCCGCCCGTCGTCTACCGCCGGATGCGCTTCGTGATCGACGAGCTGTCGCGCGAGAACGGCTCCGTCGGCCTGATCGTCTTCTCGGACAGCGCGTACGAGCTGCTCCCTCCGGGCACGCCGGCGCGCGAGCTGCGGCCGCTGCTCCGGTTCCTCACCCGCCGCCCGCCGCCGCCCGACGCCTTCGACGACCGCCCGTACTACCTCCCGGACCCGTGGTCGGACGCGTTCCGGAGCGGCACGAAGATCTCCGCCGCGCTCGATCTCGCCCGTGAGGTCGTGCAGCGCGACCGCGTTCGTGCTTCCGTCCTGCTGATCAGCGACCTCCACTCCGGGGAGCCGGATCAGGCGACGCTCGTGACCGCGCTGCAGCGGCTCTCCGGTGCCGGGGTGCGGCTGCGCGTCGTGCCCCTCTTCGCGCTCGACTTCAACCGGCGGATCTTCGCCGACATCGTCGGGGAGGAGGCGTTCGCCGACTGGCGCGCGCTCGTCGCGCGTCGGCGCGGGGACGCCGCCGAGGCCGTCGAGACGGCCGCAGCATCGCCCCTCCCGCTCGTCGTCGCGGCGGCGCTCCTGCTCGCGCTCCTCGCGGCGAACGAAGTGTGGTGCCGGCGCCTCGCGCTGCCGCGGAGGGCGGCATGAGGGCGCCCGCGCTCCTCGCGAGCGCCGCCGGTCTCGCCGCAGGCGTCGCCGCCGTCCTGCTCGCGCTGGACGTCGCGCGCGTGGAGGAGCGGCTCGCCGTGGACGACGCGCGCTTCCGGGCCAACCCCGTCGGCACCGGCTACTGGACGAGCGACGAGTTGCTCCCGGGCGGGCTCGCGCGGCGCGTGCTCGGGATCGCCGACGACGTCGAGCACCGGCGCGCCGTGCAGGCGTTCTGGCTTGCGGGGCCGCGCCTGCCGCTCGAGGAGCGCGACCGCCTGGTCGCAGAGCGGGCGCACGCGCAACGGCTCCTGACGCGCGCCGAGTCGGCGGCGCCGACGCCGGAGCGGCGCGCGCAGCTCGCGAACCTGCGCGGCGTCCTCGCACTCGTCTCCACCTCCGAGGACGGCAACCGGCGGACGCTCGCGCAGGCCGCGGCGGACAACTTCAGCCGCGCCGTGCAGCGGGACCCGGGGAACGAGGACGCGAAGTTCAACCTCGAGGTGATGCTGAACAACGCGGACCAGACGACCGGCAGCGGCGCCGGGACGGGGAGCGGGGGCGGCCGCAAGGGGACGGAGTTCGGAGGCGCGGCCGCGAGCAACGCCGGCTCGGGCTACTGATGGAGCTGTCGCTGCTGACGCCCACGGCGGCGCTCGTCGGGCTCCTCGGCCTCCTGCCGCTCGCTGCGTTCGCGGCCGGGGAGCGGCGGACGCGGGCGGTCGCCGCGGCGCTCGGGCTCGCGCGAACGCGGACGGGGCCGATGATCCCGCTGGCGCTCGTCGTCGCCGCGCTCCTCGTCTCCGGCGCGGCCGCGCAGCCGGTCGTCGAGCGCGGCGCGCTCGCGCGCTCGCGGCCCTCGGCCGAGGTGATGGTGGCCCTCGACACGTCGCGCTCGATGCTCGCGCGGCCCGATCCCGCGGCACCGGCGCGGTTCGACCGTGCGCGCGAGCTCGCGCTTCGCCTGCGCGACGCGCTCGGCGAGGTCCCCGTGGGCGTCGCCTCGATGACGGACCGGATGCTCCCGCACCTCTTCCCGTCGACCGACGCCCGCGCCTACCGTTCCACCGTCGTCCGCGCACTCGGCGTGGACCGGCCGCCGCCGTCGGTGCGGAAGGTCGTCGCGACCTCGCTCGACGCGATCGCATCCCTTGCGACCCGCAACTTCTTCGCGGCGCGCACCGACGTCCGTGTCGCCGTCGTCATCAGCGACTTCGAGAGCGACCGCTACGCGCCGGCGGAGCTCACCGCACTGCTCGCGAAGGAGCGTGTGCGGCTCGTGCTCGTCCGCGTCGGCGGGCCCGGCGAGCGGATCTACGAGACCGCGGAGGACGCGCGATATGCGCCCGACCCGCGTGCCGAACGGGCGGCGCAGCAGCTCGCCCGCGCCGCGGGAGGCGTGGCGTTCCGCGAGGGCGAGCTCGAGTCGGCGGTCGACGCCGTCCGGAGCGAGATCGCCGAGGCGACACACGTACGCGGCGTGGCCGAGCGCGACAGGGTGGAGCTCGCGCCGTGGCTCGGCCTCCTCTCGCTCGTCCCGGTCGCCGTCGTCGTCCGCCGGCGGAACCGCGTCTAGACCTCGGTGTAGCGGAAGCAGCCCGTGACGTGGTCGTTCACGAGGCCGGCGGCCTGCATCAGCGCGTAGATCACCGTCGGGCCGACGAAGCGGAAGCCGAGGCGCTTCAGCTCCTTCGAGAGTGCGCGCGACTCGTCGGTCTCGGCCGGGAGCTCGCCGAGGCTGCGCCACGCGTTCCGCCGCGGCTCGCCGCCGACCGCCGCCCATAGCACCTCGGGGAGCGACGTCCCGCTCTCGCGCAGCGCCAGCGCCGCCCGCGCGTTCGCGACCGTCGACTCGACCTTCAGCCGGTTGCGCACGATGCCCGGGTCGGCGAGGAGCCGCTCGACTTCGCGGCCGTCGAAGCGCGCGACGACCTCCGGGTCGAACCCGGCGAAGGCCGTCCGGTAGCCCTCGCGCTTGCGGAGAATCGTCGACCAGGAGAGGCCCGCCTGCGCGCCTTCGAGCGTCAGCAACTCGAACAGCCGGTGCTCGTCACGCACCGGGACGCCCCACTCCTCGTCGTGGTACGCGGCGTAGAGGGCGTCGCCGGGCGGCGCCCACTCGCACCGCACCACCTCCCGCGCCGACTCCGCGCTCACGGCGCGATCGTAGGGGAGGGTGGGCAGCGGCGGCCGCCGAGACGGCCGCCGCTGCACCGGGGAGAGACCTACTTCAGCTTCACCCGCACGGTCGAGCGCGCCGTCTCGGCCCGCTCCGACCCCTGCAGGAGCCGCACGACGATCGAGTGCGGGCCGCTGCCGTACGCCTTCGAGTCGAACGCGAAGGCCCAGTCGCGGATACCGCTCGCGGGCTGCCACGCGTCCGCCTTCGGTGCGCCGTTCTTCGCGACGACCTGCCACTGGACGACGGCGTTCTCCGTCACCGTGAAGCGCGAGGACGCGACCGCGGACTCCACACGGTCGAGGGTCGCCTTCGCGTAGACCGTGTGCTCGCCGAGGCCGAGCGCGCCGAGGTCGACGCTCCACGTGCCGGACGCGGAGTGGAGCTGCGCCTCGACCGGCTTCGCGAAGGTCGGGTCGTCGACGGAGATGAGCACGCGCTTCGTGCGCGGGTGCCCACCTGCGCCCGTCGGATCCGTTCCCTCGTTCGGGAACGCCACGGTGCCACCGGCGACGACGCGGCCGTCGCTCACCCTCGAGCCGTTCGCGGGCTCGGTGATCGTGACCGCGAGCTCGTGCCCCTGCGCCGGTACGGGCGCCGGCGTGATCTCGAGCTTCGAGGCGTGCGTGCCCTCGTAGCCGAACGCCCACGATCGCGCACCGACGAGCTGCACCTGGAACGTCAGCTGCTCGCCGCGGAACGCGGGCCGCGTCGTCTTGAACGCGAAGCGGTACCGCGTCCAGCACGCGTCGCCGAGGGTCGAGCACGCGACGCCGCCGGGGCCGCTGCCCGTCACCGGGAGCAGCGGGCCGACGCCCGACCCGATCTCGCGATCGGTCGCCATCAGGACGCCGGTCGGCCGGACGACCGACGGCGTCTCGCCGGCGATGTAGAGGTCGACGGAGACGGTCGACCCCGCCGCAAGCGGCGCGTCGAGCGTGTCCTTCGACGGGAAGATCCCGAGCGGACGGTACGCCGCGGCGACGCTCGTGATCCGGCTCTCGAAGCAGGGCTCGAGGTCGCCGGTCGTGTCCGAGCGGTCCATGTACGACTCGTTGATCGTCCCGCCGCAACCCGTCCGGCCGGGCTCGGCGGAGACGACGCGGTGCAGGTAGTACGCGATCGCGCTCGACCCCGTCACCTGCTGTAGGTCGGTACCGGCCTTCGCCTCGGCGGCGGCCCGCAGCGCGGCGAGCGTGCCCTCGAGGGTGGAGACCTGCTCCGGGGTGACGCTCAGCGCGGACAGCGCCTCGCTGTCGCGGGTGCCGTTGCCGTCGCGGTCGTAGCCGCCGTAGAGCGTGTCGCGGACCTGCCGGTCGAGGGCGAAGAACTCGTCCTCGAACGGGCGCTCGGGCAGCGTGGCGCGGCCGAGCAGGACGTCGAGCGCCCGCTTCGCGCTCTCGGGCGTGGCGGCGCCGTAGCCCTCGAAGAGGACGTTCGCGTCGCCCGTGTACGGAGCGGTCAGCGGGTACGGGAACGGCGACACCTCGTTCCGCTGGTTCAGCGGCACCGCCGTCTTGAGCACCGCCTCGCGGAGCTCCGCACGCGTCAGCTTCCCGTCGGCGAGGTAGACGCTCTCGTCGATCGGGAGGCCCTCGGCGATCACCTGGCCGGGCCGCTGCCCGTTCCGCGCGTCGCCGAGCGCCCGCCGGACCTCGGTGAGGACGGTGCCGAAGACGCCCGCAGTGTACGGCGTCGCGGCCGACGTGCCGCCGAACGCGCACTGGCCGACGGTGCCGGTGCGGCACGCCGACGGGAGGTTCCCGTCGCCCCACGCCGAGATGTGCACCGGGATCGCGTCACCGACGATCGCCCGCTGGTTGTCGCGGCGGACTGCGCCGACGACGACGTTCCAGTCGGGGCCGACGGTGCGCGAGCCCCACGCGAGCTGCGGGACGTCGAACGCGTTCCCGACGCCGTTGCCGGCCGCGAAGAGCACGGTCTGGCCGCGCTCGACCGCGTCGCGGGTCGCCGTGTCGCCGCCGAGCAGCCCAACGGGCGCGCCGGCGGGGGTGCCGAAGCTGTTCGAGCTGATGTCGACCCACGGCCGCGCCCCGGCGACCGAGGCGTCGAGCGCCTCGACGACGAACAGGAGGCAGGTCGGGCAGTAGCCGTAGCGGTTGCCGGCCGAGACGGACGCCGAGCCGCTGCCGTGGCCGTTGTCGTCGAGGATCGGATGAGTGTCCTCACCGGACGTCACGCCCGTGGAACCGCCGGCGTCGATCGCGCCGACGATCTTCGTCCCCGGGATCCAGTAGGTCTTGCCCGCCTGGATGGTCGTGTTCCCGGTCCAGATCGACTTGTCGGCCGCGGGGTAGTAGCCCTGCCCGAGCGTGACCGGCAGCGCCTGTGCGTCCTGTGGGTACCCGGCGATGTACTCGGAGGGATGCCGGGTGAAGTTCGCGGTCAGCTCGAGCACCTCGGGATCCGGGTACGTCGCCGCCGAGAACTCGAGGTGGTACGGGTTGATCCCGGTGTCGGCGATCGCGATCACCGTCACCGGCGTCGTCTCCGCGGCGAGGCGTGCCGGATCGGCGACGAGGACGGACGTCGTCTCACGCCGCTCGTGCCCGCTCGCGTCCGTCGCCTTGACGGTGACGAGGTAACGGCCCTCCGCGAAGTCGGCGGTGACCTCGGCACCCTTCGCCTCGTACACGCCGTCGCCGTCGAGGTCCCAGCCGATTGCGACAGGAGCGGCGCCGCCGGTCACCGTCGCCCGCAGCGTCTGCGTCGCGCCGATCTCGAAGCGGTACGGCCCGCCCGAGACGACCTTCGGGCGCGGGTCGCCGCCAGGTGCGATCGTGGCGGTCACGACCATGCGCAGCTCGTCGGACGCGGTGACGTACTTCTGCGCGTCGGCGCTCCACGTCCCGACCTCGGGTGCCTCGACGCTCGCGATCTCCTGTGTGTTCGGCACGAACTTGCCGCCGAACGCGCGCTGCCTCCCTTCTGGGTCGACGAGCGCGAGATCCCAGTCGTTCGCGGGGACGACGTGCGTGAGCTTTGCGTCGATCCGCATCGTGCCGACCGGCACGGTGAACGGGAACTTGACGACGCCGGGGACGCCGGTGCTGAGGGCGCCCGGCGTCGGCTCGAGGTGCGTCTTGTCGAGCAGCGTGCGCTGCTGCCGCTCGTAGACCACCACCTTCACGGTGTCGGTCGCGGTCGTCCCGGCGGCGTCCGTCACCGTCAGCGTTGCGACGTGCGTGCCGGCGGCGAGGCCGCGCAGCTGTGCCGTCGGCGAGTTGCCGCCGACGAGCTCGCCGCTCGTCGCGCTCCAGGCGAACGTGTACGGCTCGGCGCCGCCGAAGCCGGCACCGAGGAGCGTCGCGGACTCGCCCGTAGCGACGAACGGTGTGTCGCCTGCGTCCGCGACAAGCGGCCGCGCCGCCGGAGTCTCTTCGTCGGCGGTGGCGAGCGCCGCCGTTCCGCGGACGTCGACGGTGCCGCTGACGGGGTGTTGCACCGACCCCTTGACGACCGGCTGACCGGCGACCGACGTGATCGTGATGGAAGCGGAGGTCGCGGCGAGCGCCGTCCCGACGAGGGCGAGAGCGACGGCGATCGCGAGCGCGACGCGCGTGAATCGTGCCACTGGTTGTGTCCCCCTATGTGTGGGTGAGGCCATTGGTCGGCCTGTGCGGGAAATCGCCGCAGAGTATTACCAAATCGAGATGTAAAGAAGATGAGCCTTAAACATTCCCATTGTCGATTGATTAATCAGTCAAGTTGACTGAACGATCAATCGCGTCAATTCCGGATAGTGGCTGGTGTGCTCGGCCGGGGAGGCGGGAGGCGCTCGACCACGGCTGACGGACTGGCATCATCCCGACCGTGACGGAGCTCGGGCCTGACGCGCCCTCCCTAGACCGTCACGACGATCTTCCCGGCCGCCCCGCCTGCACCGAGCCGGCGGAGCGCGTCCGGGAGCCGCTTGAACGGGAACGTCGTCTCGACGACGGTGCGCACCTTTCCGTCGGCCATCAGGTCCGCGAGCTCCTCCATGTCGGCGCGGTTGATCTTCGCGATGAAGAAGACGCAGCGCCGCCGCGCGACGAGCGCGCCTGCCTTCATCCGCGCGACCTGCCCGATCGGCCCGACGAGGCCGCTCTTCACGTTGCCGATCCCCGCCACCACGACGGGTGCCTCGGGCGCGAGCACGCGCGCGACGTCGCGGAATGTGCGGCCGCCGCCCACGTCGATCACGGCGTCGTAGCGCTCGCCGCGTCGCGTGAAGTCCTCGCGCGTGTAGTCGACGACGTGTGCCGCGCCGAGCTCGCGCGCCTGCTCGACCTTGCCCGTGCTGCAGACGGCGGTCACCTCTGCGCCATAGGCGTTCGCGACCTGGACCGTGAAGGTGCCGACGCCACCCGAGGCGCCGTTCACGAGCACCTTCATCCCCGGGCGCAACGCCGCGTGGTCGCGGACTGCCTGGAGAGCCGTCGTACCCGCGATGGCGACCCCGCCGGCCTCCTCGAAGGAGACGGTCGGCGGCTTCCGCGCGATGCCGTTCTTCACGCAGACGAGGTCCGCGTACGCGCCCGTCCGCCCGCCGAAGACCTCGTCACCGGCTTCGAGGTCGCCGTCGAAGGCGTCCCCGACGGCGACGACGACGCCGCTGAAGTCGACCCCGAACCGCGGCTCCCTCGGCGCCCGGAGCCCGTTGGCGGCGCGGACGGCGAGGGGGCCGCCGTCGGCGGCGTACCAGTCGGCTGCGTTCACGGATGTGGCGCGCACCCGGACGAGCACGCCGTCGGGCTCCAGGACGGGGTCCGCGACGTCGCGCAGCGCGACGGCGTCGAGCCCGTACCCCTCGCGCAGCCAGGCCCTCACGACGCCACCGGTGCGGCCGGCCGCCGCCGCGACGCGATCCAGTGCGCGAGTGCGACGAGCGGGCAGGGGTCCGGGCGGAGCCGCCACGTGCTACGGGCGGCGCGGCTCGCGGCGTAGGCGCGCAGGCTGCGCGCGAGCCGTTCCTCGTGGGTGAAGCGAGCGGCGTCGTGGCTGAGAGTCGGGGCTTCCATGGTGACCTCCGTTGGACTACAGTGTAAGCGTACGGCGTAAGGTAGACGTACAGCGTAAGTTTGTCAACCAGTCGGCGAGGACGACGATGGCGAGGAAGAGGACACCGACGAAGCAGCGCCAGCCGCTCACGCGCGAGCGCGTGCTCGACGCCGCGATCGCACTCGTCGACGCGGACGGCGTCGACGCGCTCAGCATGCGCCGCCTCGGCCAGGAGCTCGGGGTCGAGGCGATGTCGCTCTACAACCACGTGGCGAACAAGAACGACCTGCTCGGCGGGATCACGGATCGTGTCCTTCGCGAGATCGAGATGCCGGAGTCCGGTGACTGGAAGGCCGACCTGCGCGCGCACGCGATCTCGGCGTACGACGTCTTCCGACGCCACCCCTGGTCGTGCCGCCTCTCGATGTCGCCGGACCACGTCGTCCCGCGCTCGGTCCGTCGTGGCGACTGGATGCTCGCGAAGCTCGCCGCGGGTGGCTTCTCGCCGGTCGCGACGTACCACGCGTACCACGCGCTCGACGCGCACATCCAGGGCTTCACGCTCTGGCACCTGGGCCACGCCGCAGTCGGTGTCGCGGAGCGTCTCGAGGAGCTCGCGTCGTGGTTTCTGCGCGAGTTCCCGGAGTCCGAGTACCCGCACATGCACCTGCACGTGCGCCAGCACCTGGAGGGACTCGGCGAAGGGGGCCCGAGCATCTTCGTGCTGGTGCTCGACCTGATCCTCGACGGGATGGAGCGCCTGCGCGACGGCCGCTAGGCGGCGGTACGCTCGCGCGATGTGGGCCTCACGGAGGCGGCTCGGTGCGGCGGCGCTGATCCTCGGCGGTCTCGGCTGGGCGGTCGCGTCGTTCCTCGAGGCGATCGCGGGGGCCGACGGCGCGGTGCTCGGCCTCGACGGCGACGGGTGGCGCGTGGCCGTCCTCCCGGCGCTCGTCGTCCTCCCGTTCGGGATCTGGGTCTTCTACGTCCGCCTCGGAAGCAGCGCCGGGGGCCTCGGCCTCGCGGCGGTCGCCGCCGCCGAGCTCGGGCTGCTCGCGCTGCTCGCCGCCACCGCCGTCCACGCGGCAGGGTCGGAGGACGCGGGGTCGGACGTCTTCCTCTTCGGCGGGTTCCTCGCGCTCGGCGGGCTGCTCGCGCTCGGCGTCGCGGTCACCCGCTCCGGCGCGCTGCCGCGGGAGGCCGGAACGACCTTCGCCGGCGGGCTCGCGGCTTTCGCGGCCGGATTCCTCGTGCTCCCGCTTTTCGGCCTCGGCTTCCTCCTCTGGGGTTACGTCCTCCTCGGGTCGCGCGACGCCGCCGCACCGTGACGCGTTGCTTCCGACCTGCTGGGCGATCGTCGACGGGCGCGCGCCTCGTCCGCGGCGACCGCGACCTCTGGTGCTGAGGCGGGATCAGCCGCCGAGCGCGGCCTCGGCGGCGGCGAGCACACGGACGACGTCGAGCCCGAAGCGGGCGTCGCAGCGGTGGCCGCCGGTGCGGACGGCGTCGATCGCGGCGGCGTAGGCGGCCTCGAGCTCGTCGGCGTCCGGCATCCGTGCCACGCCGTCGCGTCCCCACACCAGGGTCTCGGCCGACGACGCCGCCGCCGGCGCGGTGAGGCTGAGGGTGATCGTGCTCGCGGAGCCGCCGGCGTGACGGAGCGCGAGGTGGACGGTGTCGCCGGGGCCGCGGACGCCCGTCACGTGCTCGACCGGGCCGAGCGCGGGGAGGAGCGGCGCGAGCGCGTGCGGGCCGATGTCCCAGAGCGCCCCGCGCTCGCGCCGCCACGGCGAGGCGCCGAACGGGTTCCCGTCGTCGTAGATGTTCGCGAGGAGCCGCACGCTGCCGCCGTCCCAGCCACCGCCTTCGACCTCCGCGACCCACGCGGCCGTGGTGGGGGCGAAGCGGCCGGTGAAGAAGACGGCGGTTGCGACGCCTGCGACGTCGGCCGCTGCGACGACCCGCTCCGCGGCGGCCACGTCGAGTGCGAGCGGCTTCTCGAGCAGGAGCGCGCACCCCGCGGCGGCGGCTCGCGGCGCGAGCTCCGCCTGGACGTCCGGCGGGACCGAGAAGGCGACGGCGTCGACGGCCGCGAAGAGGTCGTCGACCTCGGCGAACGCGGCCGCGCCGTGCCTCGCCGCGAGCGCCTCGGCTTTCGCGGGGTCGCGACCCCAGATGCCGACGAGCTCGACGTCCGCGTGCGCGACGAGACCCGCAGCGTGGGCGACGTCTGCCCAGAACCCGGTGCCGATCAGGCCGAAGCGCATGGACTGACGCTACGTCAACGCCCCACCCGGCGGCAGGGCATCCTCCGACCGAGAGCGCGAGACGGGACGAGACCCGGGACGGGAGCGACGGGACTCGAACCCGCGACCTCCGGCGTGACAGGCCGGCGTTCTAACCAACTGAACTACGCCCCCAGGAGCCGGCCAAGTGTAGCCGGAACGCTGCAGCCGCACCTGTCCGTACGCTGACCTGCGTGACCACCGTCGACTGGATCGCGCTCGCGGTCGTCGCTTTCGCCGCCCTCTCGGGGTTCAGGCGCGGGTTGATCGGCGGGGCGCTCGGCCTCGGCGGCATCGTCGCCGGCGCGTACCTCGGTGCGAAGCTGGCGCCGCAGGTGCTCGGCGGCGGGCCGTCGCGGTTCACGCCGCTCGTCGCCCTCGCCGGCGCGATCACGCTCGCATCAGTCCTCCAGGGGGTCGGGCAGCTCGCGGGGAGGACGATCCGGACGACGCTCTTCGTGCTGCCCCCGCTCCGCTTCCTCGACTCGCTCGGCGGCGTCGTCCTCGGGGCGGCGATGGGCGCTGCGTTCGTGTGGGTGCTCGGCGCGGCGGCGCTCTACGTGCCGGGGCAGACGCAGCTGCGGGAGGAGGTCCAGCGGTCGCAGGTGCTGCGGGAGCTCAACGCGCGCGTGCCACCGGAGCGGCTCCTCGACGCG
>DATMJW010000077.1:0-4537 GCA_035553355.1 Gaiellaceae bacterium
ACGCCCGTGGCAGCGGTGACCGTCGAGACCAGCTCGAGCGGCTGCATCGTCCCGTCGGTCGGGAAGATCGACTTGCCGCCGCCGAGGATCACGGGCTCGATCATCAGCCGGAGCTCGTCGACGAGCCCCTGCGCGAGCAGCGTTCGGACGAGCGTCGGGCTCCCCATCACGAGCAGGCTCTCGTCGCTCTCGCGCAGCTCGCGGACGCGCGGCACGGCTTCGGCGCCGGGGATCCGCGTCGTGTTCCAGCGCATGTCGCCGTCGCCGAGGGACGAGCTGACGACGTACTTCGGCATCACGTTGATGCGATCCGCGAACGGATCGCCGCCGCGCTCCGGCCACGCGGCGGCCATGACCTCCCACGTGCGTCGGCCGTAGAGCAGCGCGTCGGCGCTCCCCAGCGCGTCGTCCCACGCCTTGCCCATCACCTCCACGTCGAAGTAGGGCATCGACCAGCCGCCGTGCGCGAAGCCGCAGTCGGTGTCCTCCTCCGCCCCGCCCGGCGCCTGCACGACGCCGTCGAGGCTGATGAACTCTGTGATCGTGAGCGGCATCTCGTTCGTCCTTTCTCGGTTGTGGTCGAGGTGTAGACGGCTGCCGCGCAGCCGAATCATCGTGACGCGCCCGGTCGCGGCGCATGCGCCGCCGAGCGCGTAGAGTCGGCGCGTGCTCCGGCTCCATTACTCACCCGGGACGGCCGCGATGGCACCGCACGCCGTCCTGGCGGAGATCGGCGTCCCGTACGAGCTCGCGCTCGTCGAGCGGGACGAGGAGGGACGACCGACGCAGGAGTACCTGCGGCTCAACCCGTGGGGCCGCATCCCGACGCTCGAGCACGACGGCCTCGTGCTCACGGAGTCGGCGGCGATCTGCCTCCACCTCGCAGATGCCTTCCCGGACGCGCGGCTCGCCGCGCCGCTCGGCACGGCGGAACGCGCGGAGGCCTACCGCTGGCTCACGTGGCTCTCGAACACCGTCCAGATGACGCTGATGCGCCACTTCTACCCGCACCGGTACGGGACGGAGGGCGTGAAGGAGGCGGCCGACCGCGACCTCGCAGAGCACTACGACCTGATCGAGCGGCACCTCGACGGCCGCGACTGGCTCGTCGGCAGCGAGCGCACCGTCGCCGACCTCTTCCTCTTCATGCTCACCCGCTGGGGCCGGAATCTCGAGCCGGCGGCGTGGGATCGTCCGCACCTGCGCGCGCACTTCCTCCGCTGCCTCGAGCTCCGCGGTCCGCGCACGGCCGTCGAGGAGCAGGGGCTGCCGCTGCCGGACTGGGCGCAGGCACGCGGCTGACGCTGTAGAGTGGCCGTCCACGGCGCGTGCCGCGGTCGGCGCTCCGCCGCCCGCCTCTCCGCCACGACGCGAGAAGAGGCACGACATGGCTGTCGACCTGCTCTGCTCCGGCACCTTCCGGCTTCGCTTCCGGAACTACGAGTCCGCACGGGAGGCGGGGCGCGACGCCGGCGCCGCCGGCTTCGCCACCACGCTCGCCGACGAGAAGACGGACGGCTGGTCGCTCGTCGTCGCGCGGCGCAACCAGCCGTTCCCGCGTGACGAGGAAGGTCGCTACAGCGGCCGGCTGCGGACGATCGCGACCACGCACGGCGGCGCGTTCGAGGGCTTCACCGAGAGCTAGCGGCCGCGGCGCCCGCCGCCATTGACAGCGGCGGCGCCCCTCATATCACCCAGGTGTCGCCGGAGCCGAGGAGCGCGGCGAGGTCGCCGTCGCCCTTCGCCTCCCTGGCCGCCTCGATCTGCTCCGCCATCAGCTCGTCGTAGACCGGCCGTTCGACCGCGCGGAAGACGCCGAAGGGGGTGGCGCCGATCGCGCTCTGCGTCAGCCGGGAGAGCGCGAACGCGTGCGCCGGCTCGGGTGCGTGCGCGTCGTGCACGAGGAGGCCCGCCTCGGTGGCCGCGACGACCTCGGCCGAGCCGTCCGGACGCAACCGCACGCCCTTGTCGCCCCACACCACCGGCTGGCCGTGGCGGAGGTAGAGCCGGTTCTCCTTCTGCTCGCGCACGAAGTCGAATGCACCGTCGTTGTAGATGTTGCAGTTCTGGTAGATCTCGACGAAGGCCGAGCCCCTGTGGGCTGCGGCGGCGCGCAGCACCTCGGTCAGCTCCTTCTTGTCGGTGTCGATCGCGCGTGCGACGAACGTCGCCTCCGCGCCGATCGCGAGCGACAACGGGTTGAACGGCGCATCGAGAGAGCCCATCGGAGTCGACTTCGTCACCTTCCCCTGCTCCGACGTCGGCGAGTACTGGCCCTTCGTCAGCCCGTAGATGCGGTTGTTGAACATCAGGATCTTCAGGTTCACGTTGCGGCGCAGCGCGTGGATCAGGTGGTTGCCGCCGATCGAGAGCGAGTCGCCGTCGCCGGTGACGACCCACACGGAGAGATCCGGCCGCGACACCGAGAGGCCGGTCGCGATCGCCGGCGCGCGGCCGTGGATCGAGTGCATCCCGTACGTCTCCATGTAGTACGGGAAGCGCGCCGCGCAGCCGATGCCCGAGACGAAGACGATCCTCTCGCGCGCGAGGCCGAGCTCGGGCATGAACGACTGGACGGCATTCAGGATCGCGTAGTCGCCGCAGCCGGGGCACCAGCGCACCTCCTGGTCCGACTTGAAGTCCTTGGCCGTCAGCGCGAGCTCGGTCACGCCTCCACCAGCCCCACGATCGCGTCCGCGAGCTCCGACGCCTTGAAGGGAAGCCCGCGCACGCGGTTGTAGCCGACGGCGTCGACGAGGAACTCCGCGCGGACGAGCCCGAGCAGCTGCCCGAGGTTCATCTCCGGGATCAGCACCTTCTCGTAGCGGCGCAGCACGTCGCCGGTGTTGCGCGGAAACGGGTTCAGGTGGTGCAGGTGCGCCTGCGCGACCTTCCGGCCGTCGCGGCGCACGCGGCGCACCGCCGCGCCGATCGGGCCGTAGGTGGAGCCCCAGCCGAGCACCAGCGTGTCGGCGTCGCCGGTCGGGTCGTCCACCTCGAGGAGCGGGATGTCGTTCGCGATCCCGGCGACCTTCGCCGCGCGGAGTCGCGTCATCAGGTCGTGGTTCTCCGGGTCGTACGAGATCGCGCCGGTGACGTCGGCCTTCTCGAGCCCGCCGATGCGGTGCTCGAGCCCGGGCGTGCCGGGGATCGCCCACGGGCGCGCCAGCGTCTCCGGGTCGCGCCCGTACGGCCGGAACGGCTCCCCGTCCGCCTGCGCGAACGGCACCGAGATGTCGGGCAGCGACTCGACGTCCGGGATCAGCCACGGCTCGGACCCGTTTGCAAGGTACGCGTCGCTCAGGAGGTAGACCGGCGTGCGGTACTTGAGCGCGATCCGCACCGCCTCGATCGCCGCGTGGAAGCACTGCGACGGCGACGAGGCGGCCACGACCGGCACCGGGCTCTCGCCGTTCCGGCCGTGGAGCACCATCAGCAGGTCGGCCTGCTCGGGCTTCGTCGGCATCCCCGTCGACGGCCCGGCGCGCTGGATGTCGAGGACGACGAGCGGGAGCTCGAGCATGATCCCGAGCCCGATCGTCTCCGCCTTCAGGACGACACCAGGCCCGGCCGAGGTCGTCACGCCGAGCGCACCGCCGAACGCGGCACCGAGCGCCGCTCCGGCCGCGGCGATCTCGTCCTCCGCCTGGAACGTCCGGACGCCGAACGCCTTGTGGCGCGCGAGCTCCTCGAGGATCGACGACGCGGGCGTGATCGGGTACGCGCCGAGAAAGAGATCGAGCTTCGCCAGCTTCGCGGCTGCGATGAGCCCGTAGGCGAGGGCGAGGTTCCCCGTGACCTGGCGGTAGACGCCCGGCGCGAGCTTCGCGGGCGCGACCTCGTAGCTGACCGCGAAGTCCTCGGAGGTCTCGCCGTAGGCGTAGCCCGCCCTGAACGCGGTCGCGTTCGCCTCGGCGATCTCGGGGCGCTTCGCGAACTTCTGCGCGATGAACGCGAGCGTCGGGTCCGTCGGGCGGTTGTAGAGCCAGCTCATCAGCCCGAGCGCGAAGAAGTTCTTCGAGCGCTCCGCCTCGCGCGGGGTGATCCCCTCGATCCCCTTCAGCGCCTCGACGGTCATCGAGGTGAGCGGCACCGGGTGCACGTGGTAGCCGGCGAGGGAGCCGTCCTCGAGCGGACTCGTCTCGTAGCCCGCCTTCTGCAGGTTCCGCTCCTTGAACTGGTCGGTGTCGACGATCAGCGTCGCGCCCTGCGGCAGGTCGCGCAGGTTCGCCTTCAGCGCCGCGGGATTCATCGCGACGAGCACGTTCGGCTGGTCGCCGGGCGTGAGGATGTCGTGGTCCGCGAAGTGGAGCTGGAAGCCGGAGACGCCCGGGAGCGAGCCCGCCGGCGCGCGGATCTCGGCGGGGAAGTCGGGCAACGTCGAGAGGTCGTTGCCGAGCGCCGCGGTCGTGCTCGTGAAGCGGTCGCCCGTGAGCTGCATCCCGTCGCCGGAGTCGCCGGCGAAGCGGATCGTCACCTGGTCGAGCTGCTCCCGCGCCTTCTCGAGGCGTGCCATGGGAGAGGTATAGCGCAGCGC
>DATMJW010000078.1:0-9168 GCA_035553355.1 Gaiellaceae bacterium
CCGGTGCTCGAGCTGACGACGGAGCCGCCGAAGAACGCGCCGCTGCCGGTGCGGCTCCCCGACCCGAAGCCGGTGCCGAGGGCGCAGCCGAAGCCGGTCGCACAGCCGGCCGCGACGGCCGCACCCGCCGGCGACGGGAAGCGGCCGGTGTCCCGGCTCCCCGCGAACGAGCTGGGGCAGGTGCCCGTGGTGATGCACCACATGATCCGGCCGGACCGCGTCGGTGAGTACGACCAGACGCCGGCGGAGTTCCGGGCGGAGCTCGAGTACCTCTGGAAGAACGGGTACGCGCCGGTCAACGTGGGCGACCTCGCCGAGGGGCGGATCGACGTCCCCGCAGGCACGACTCCGGTCGGCTTCACCTTCGACGACGCGACGACGTACCAGCTCGACTTCACCGGCGACGGGAAGGTGAAGCCCGCCACGGCCGTCGGGATCATGCTCGAGTTCGCGCGGACGCACCCGGGCTTCACGCCGCGCGGGACGTTCTACGTCAACCGGACGCCCTTCGGCAGCCCGGCGAAGGCGCGGCGCGCGCTCCGCTGGCTCGTCGCGAACGGCTTCGAGATCGGCAACCACACGCACGACCACATCCCGCTGCGCGGCCTGCCCGAGGAGGAGGTGCAGCGGCAGCTCGCCCGCGGCGAGCGCGCGATCCGCGCGATCCTGCCGTCGTACCGCGTGCGCACGATGGCGCTGCCGCTCGGGTCGATGCCGGAGAACGCCGAGCTCGCGAGCGAGGGAAGCTGGGACGGCGAAGAGTACGGCCCGTACGCCGTCATGCTCGTCGGCGCGAACCCTGCCCCGTCCCCGTTCGCGAAGGCCTTCGACCCGACGCAGGTGCCGCGGATCCGGACGTCGCACGCCGGCTGGAAGGGCGAGGCCGACTACTCGTTCGCCTACTGGATGAAGGAGCTCGAGCGGAACCCGCGCAATCGCTTCGTCTCGGACGGCGACCCCGCCAAGATCACGGTGCGTGCCGGTGCCGAGGGCGACGTGAGCAGCCGTTTCTCCTCGCGCGTCGTCGTCGGCGGCTAGCACCCGCGGGCGCTCCGCGGATTACGCTCCCGGCGTGGAGGGGGCGCGCGAGGCGGTCGAGATCGAGTTCGACGAGGCGACGAAGCGCTACGCCGGGGCCGCCGCGCCCGCGCTCGACCGTCTCACGCTCACGATCGGCGCCGGTGAGATCTGCTGTCTCGTCGGGCCGTCCGGGAGCGGCAAGACGACGGCGATGAAGCTCGTGAACCGGCTCGTCGAGCTCACGTCGGGAGACGTCCGCGTCGGCGGTCGGAGCGTGCGGGAGCTCGAGCCGACGTCGCTCCGTCGGCGGATCGGCTACGTCATCCAGCAGGCCGGGCTCTTCCCGCACATGACCGTCGCCGACAACGTCGCGACGGTGCCGCGGCTCCTCGGGTGGCGGCGCGACGAGATCGGCGCCCGCGTCGACGAGCTGCTCGACCTCGTCGAGCTGCCGGCCGCCGACTACCGCCGCCGCTACGCCTCGCAGCTCTCGGGCGGTGAGCGCCAGCGCGTCGGCCTCGCGCGCGCGCTCGCGGCGAACCCGCCGGTGCTGCTCATGGACGAGCCGTTCGGCGCGCTCGACCCGATCACGCGCGCGCGCCTCCAGCGCGAGCTGCTGCGGATTCACGGCGAGGTGCGCAAGACGATCGTGTTCGTCACCCACGACATCGACGAGGCGATCCTGCTCGGGGACCGCGTCGCGATCCTGCGCGAGGGCGGCCGGCTCGCGCAGTTCGACACGCCCGACGCGATCCTGGCGCGGCCGGCCGACGAG
Source organism: Gaiellaceae bacterium (assembly GCA_035553355.1). Taxonomy (GTDB): domain Bacteria; phylum Actinomycetota; class Thermoleophilia; order Gaiellales; family Gaiellaceae; genus Gaiellasilicea. The sequence continues at coordinate 1,796 of DATMJW010000078.1, forward strand.
TTCGTCACCCGGTTCGTCGGCGCCGAGCGCGGCCTGAAGCGCCTCTCGCTGACGCGGCTCGCAGACGTCGCCCTCGACCCGCCGAACGGGCGCGCGCTCCCGGAGGCGCCGCTCGAGACGACGCTGCGGGAAGCGCTCTCGGTGATGCTCGCCGCCGGCGCCGACGGCGTCGTCGCGACCGACGGCGCGTCGCCGCGCGGAGTGCTGACGCTCGAGCGCGTGACCGAGCTCCTGCGCGAGCCGTGAGCGGCGAGCCGATCATCCCCGAGTTCGGCGGGGGCAGCGAGTGCGTCGTCGAGAACCGCTTCTTCTGCGCCGACTGGGTGCGCGACAGCTGGGGCTCGGTGCTGCAGCCGGCGCTCGTCGAGCACGTCCGGCTGACCGCGATCGCCGTCGCCGTCGGCTTCGCCATCGCGTTCGCGGCCGCGCTCGTCGCACACCGCTACCGGTGGTTCGAGCGGCCGTTCGCGACGGTCGCGGCCGCGATGTACACGATCCCGAGCATCGCGCTCTTCCTGCTCCTCGTGCCGATCACGGGGCTCGGGCTGCTCACGGTCGAGGTCGCGCTCGTCTCCTACACGCTCCTCATCCTCTTCCGGAACGTCCTCGAGGGGCTGCGCTCGGCGCCACCCGACGTGCTCGAGGCGGCGCGGGCGATGGGGCTCACCCGCGGACAGGTGCTGCGCCGCGTGGAGCTCCCACTCGCGCTGCCGGCGATCGTGGCCGGGCTGCGCGTGGCGACCGTGTCGACGATCTCGATCGCGACGATCGCGGCCTTCGTCGTGCCTCAGGGGCTCGGCGCGCCGATCTTCGTCGCGCTCCGCGACTACTTCCGGACCGAGATCGTCGCTGCGGCGGTGCTCGCGATCGCGCTCGCGCTCGCCGCCGACCTCGCGTTCGTCGTCGCGCAGAGGGCGCTCGCGCCGTGGGCGCGGGCGAGGCGGTCGGCGTGACCGCGGCGCTCGGTGTCTTCGGCGGCGCGCTCGAGTTCCTCGTCGAGCGGCACGACCTCGTGCTCGAGAAGACGGTGGAGCACGTGCTCATCTCGGGGGGAGCAGTGGCCGTCGCCGTCGCGCTCGCGCTCCCGCTCGGCGTCGTCCTCGGGCACCTGCACCGCGGGTCGGTGTTCGCGATCAACGCCTCGAACGTCGGCCGCGCGCTCCCGAGCCTCGCCGTGATCGCGATCGGCCTCACGTTCCTCGGGTTCGGGTACGCGAACGTCGTCCTCGCGCTCGTCGTCGTCGCGGTGCCGCCGATCCTCACCAACACCTACGTCGCCGTCGACGGCGTCGATGCGGACGCGGTCGAGGCCGCGCGCGGGATGGGGATGACGCCGTGGCAGGTCGTGCGGCGGGTCGAGCTCCCGCTCGCGCTCCCGCTCGTCTTCGTCGGGATCCGGACGGCGGCGGTCTTCGTCGTCGCGACGGCGACGGTCGCGGCGATCGCCGGCGGCGGCGGGCTCGGCGAGATCCTCTTCAACCAGGCGAGCTACCGGCTGGAGGGCGTCGTCGCGGCATCAATCGTCGTGTCCGCGCTCGCGTTCGCCGCCGACGCCGCCTTCGGCGCGCTGCAGCGGCTGCTGACGCCGCGGGGCCTGCGGACGCGCGCGCCGGCGCTCGAGCCGGAGGTCGCAGCACCCCGGCCGGCCTGAGCTTGTGTTTCAGAAACACAAAGTCCGGCGCTCCGCGGGGGCGGGAGGTGCAGGCGCGCGCGGAGAGGCGTCAGGCGGCGACGGAAGCCAGGTCTGCGCCCGGCTCGTGGCAGTCGCGGCACCGTGCCTCGTACTGCTCGTTCGCGCCCATGACGATCGTCTCACCCGAGTACGGAGCGGGCGCGCCGTCGACGAGGCGCTGCGTCGTCGTCGCCGGGCCGCCGCATCGGTGGCAGACGGCCTGCAGCTTGTCGACGAACTCCGCGTGCGCCAGGAGGTCGGGCATCGGCCCGAACGGCAGCCGCCGGAAGTCCTGATCGAGCCCCGCCGCCACCACGCGGATCCCGGAATCCGCCAGCGCGAGCGCCACGCCGACGATCTCGCGATCGAAGAACTGCACCTCGTCGATCCCTACGACCTCGTAGCCCTTGGCCCGCGCGGCGAGCTCGGCGACGCTCCCGACCGGCACACCGCGCATCCGCGCGCCGGCGTGGCTGACGACGTCGGCGGCGTCGTAGCGGTCGTCGATGCGCGGCTTGAAGATGACGACGCGCTGACCGGCGATCTCGGCCCGGCGGAGCCGGCGGATCATCTCCTCGCTCTTCCCGCTGAACATCGGGCCGCAGATCACCTCGAGCCAGCCGCCGTTCGGGGTGTGCCGGATCATTGGCCGCGGACTCTAGACGGGCGGTCGGCGGGCAGGCCGGGCGGCCCCGGAAGATGGGCCGGACGGCCCATGCGGGCGCGCATGGCGTCGGCGACTGTCCCTGCATGCCGACGGTTTCGCTGCTGCTCCTCGCCCTCTCGCTCGTGCTCGTCGTGGCGATGGTCATGGTCGTCTTCGGCGGCCGCCTCGCACCCGCCCGCGACGACTGAGACGGCCCTCGTGCGGCGCCCGAACGCGCCTCCCGCTCCTTGCTACACTCCACCTCCGCGCGGCGGCGTAGCTCAGTTGGTTAGAGCAGCGGAATCATAATCCGCGTGTCGCAGGTTCGAGTCCTGCCGCCGCTACCTCTTCACCAGCCTCACCCACCCCGACCGAAAGAACACGATCTAGATGGCAGCCGGAGTTCGAGTCGCGATCACGCTCGCCTGCACGGAGTGCAAGCGGCGGAACTACCAGACGAACAAGTCGAAGCGGAACACGCCGGACCGCGTGGAGTTCAAGAAGTACTGCCGCTGGTGCGGGAACCACACCGTCCACCGGGAGACCCGCTAGTGGCGCGCGAGACTCGGGGTCAGCGCCGCCGCGCGAAGGCGAAGGCGGCGGGCAAGGAGCTGGAGCCGAAGCCGGTCCAGCAGCGTCAGCGCGCGCGCCCGCAGCAGCAGGTGCGCCCGGCGCAGCAGCCGGTGTCGGCGCAGACGGGTCGCCGCGAGCAGCGCCCGCGCGGCAGCTTCGCGAAGGAGTCGTGGGCCGAGCTGCAGAAGGTCGACTGGCCTGGCCGCGCGCAGGTGCTGACGGGCACGGTCGTCGTGCTCATCGCCTGCGTGATCGTCGGGCTCTACCTGTACGGGGCCGACCAGGCGCTGCGCCCTCTCGTCCGCAACATCCTCTTGGGTCAGTAGGAGAGCCATGTTCCGCTGGTACGTGATCAACACCTACTCGGGGCACGAGAACAAGGTCAAGGCGAACCTCGAGCACCGGATCGTCTCCATGAACCAGGCGCCACGCTTCCGCCGCGTCGTCGTGCCGACCGAGCAGGTGATCGAGACGAAGGACGGGCAGAAGGTGCAGACCGAGAAGCGCGTCCTCCCGGGCTACGTGCTCGTGAACATGGACCTGAACGACGACGCGTGGTCGGTCGTGAAGAACACGCCCGGCGTCACCGGGTTCGTCGGCGCCGGCGCGAAGCCGGTGCCGCTCGCCCAGGCGGAGGTCGACCGGATCCTGCACACGGGAGCCGCCGCCGCAGGCGCGGCGCCGCGGTCGCAGGTCGAGTTCAGCCTCGGAGAGTCGGTGAAGGTCACCTCCGGCCCGCTCTCCGACTTCGACGGCGAGATCGTCGACGTCAACGCCGACCAGCAGAAGCTGAAGGTGCTCGTGGACATCTTCGAGCGCCAGGTCCCGGTCGAGCTCGCGTTCGACCAGGTGAAGAAGATCGACTAACGAGAACGAGGGAAGGCTTTGGCGAAGAAGGTCCTCACACTGATCAAGCTGCAGATCCCGGGCGGGCAGGCGAACCCTGCGCCGCCGGTCGGCCCCGCGCTCGGCCAGCACGGCGTCAACATCATGGAGTTCTGCAAGGCGTTCAACGCGCAGACGGCGCAGGAGAACGGCCGCATCACGCCGGTCGAGATCACGGTCTACGAAGACCGCTCCTTCACCTTCATCACGAAGACGCCGCCGGCGGCCGTCCTGATCAAGGAGGCGCTCGGCCTCGACAAGGGCTCCGCCGAGCCGAACCGCGCGAAGGTCGGGTCGCTCTCGCGCGACCAGCTGCGCTCGATCGCCGAGCTGAAGCTGCAGGACCTGAACGCGCGCGACGTCGACCAGGCGATGCTCGTGATCGCCGGCACCGCCCGCAGCATGGGCGTGGAGGTGGACGTCTGATGGCGAGCCACGGGAAGCGCTACGCCGAGGCGCGCGGGCGGATCGACCGCGAGCAGCTGTACTCGCCCCTCGAGGCGATCCGGCTCCTCAAGTCGCTGCCGGACGCGAAGTTCGACGAGACGGTCGAGGTGCACTTCCGCCTCGGGCTGAACGTCCGTCACGCGGACCAGCAGCTGCGCGGGACGCTGATGCTCCCGAACGGCACCGGCCGCACGATGCGCGTCGCGGTCTTCGCGGAGGGCGAGAAGGCGCGCGAGGCGGAGGAGGCGGGCGCGGACGTCGTCGGCTCGGCCGACCTCGCGAAGCGCGTCGAGGAGGGCTTCACCGACTTCGACGTCGCGATCGCGACGCCGGACCAGATGGGCAACGTCGGCCGCCTCGGCCGCGTCCTCGGCCCCCGCGGCCTGATGCCGAACCCGAAGACCGGCACCGTCACGTTCGACATCGCGAAGGCGGTGCAGGACGCGAAGGGCGGCAAGCTCGAGTACCGCACGGACCGCGGCGCGAACGTCCACGTCTCGATCGGGAAGAAGAGCTTCGACGACCGGCAGCTGCTCGAGAACTACGCGACCGTGGTCGAGGAGATCGTGCGCGCGAAGCCGGCGGCGGCGAAGGGCCGCTACATCCAGGGCATCACGCTCACGACGACGATGGGCCCCGGCCTCCGCGTCGACCCGACGCGCGTCCGCGGCATCGTCGAGGAGTTCGAGCAGGAGGCCGTGCCGGCGTAGGTTTTCCGTCCACCAGCCCGTCGCCGAAGACAGGAGGCAGCCGCTCTCGCCGAGGGCGGCAGAGGACCTCCCGAGGTGGCGCTCAGGACGCAGTTGCATCTCGTCTCCGAGCCCGCCTCCGTGCGGGCTCGACGCATTCGAGGGAGGTGAGAGATGCAGAAGAGTGAAAAGGAAGGGGTCGTCGCAGAGCTGACCGAGCGACTGCGGTCGTCGCAGACGTTGATCGTCGCCGACTATCGCGGGCTCACGAACGCTCAGATCGACGGCCTGCGGACGACGCTGCTGGAGAACGGCGCCCGCTTCTCGGTCGTGAAGAACACGCTCACGCGCCGTGCGGCCGAGGCCGCGGGTGCGGACGCGCTGCTCGCGCTGCTCACGGGCCCGTCGGCGATCGCGTTCGTCGCCGCGGACGGCGACCCCGTCGCGGTCGCGAAGGCGCTCCGCGACGCCGCGCGCGACACGCGGATCCTCGCGATCCGCGGCGGCGTGCTCGAAGGCCGCGAGCTGTCGGCGGACGAGATCGAGCGGCTGGCCACGCTGCCGCCGGTCGACGTGCTGCGCGGCCAGGTGGTGGGGGCGATCATCGCGCCGCTGAACGCGATCGCCGGGCTGATCAACGCGCCGCTCCAGAACCTGATCGGGCTGATCGACGCCCGCATCGAGCAGCTGGAGCAGGGCGGTGACACGTCCGGGGCGGCCGCGGCAGCAACGACCGACGGCGGCGAGCCCGCAGCGGAGGCGACCGACGACACGACCGCTGAGACGACTGCCGAGGCGACTGCCGAGGCGGAGACGACTACTGACGAAGACGCTCCGGAGGCCGAGGCCACGGAGACCGAGACGGAGGAGAGCTAGACATGGCAACAGTCGACACGGTGTTCGAGCAGCTGGGCGGCATGACCGTCCTCGAGCTGGTCGAGCTCAAGAACCGCATCGAAGAGGAGTGGGGCATCACCGCCGCCGCTCCGGTCGCGGTCGCGGCGCCGGGCGCCGCTGCTGCGGGCGGCGGCGACGGCGCGGCGGCGGCCGAGGAGAAGACGTCGTTCGACGTCGTCCTGACCGCGGCGGGCGACAAGAAGATCCAGGTGATCAAGGTCGTCCGCGCCGTCACCGGCCTGGGCCTCAAGGAGGCGAAGGACCTCGTCGACGGCGCGCCGAGCCCCGTCAAGGAGGGCGTGAACCAGGAGGAGGCCGACTCGATCAAGGCGCAGCTCGAGGAGGCCGGCGCCGCGGTCGAGGTCAAGTAGAACCCGCTCCCGCACGGGCAGCGACGCGAGGCCGGGCTCCTGCCCGGCCTCGCGCGTTGTTAGGAACACGTAAGAAGTGCACGTTTCCCTCGTCCGGGGGAGCAGGTTCCGTGCGGGTTCGTCGTCTCTACCCCTGACGCACCAACCGCACGTTCTCCGGGAGGGATCTGAATCCGATGAAGCTCAAGGCTCTGCTGCTCGCGCTCTTCACGGCCGGGCTGCTCGTGTCCGCGGCGTTCGCCGCGACACCCGAGAAGAAGGGGAAGCCGACCGTCTCCGCACAGACGACCGGCTCCACCGGCACCACGACAGGCACGACCGGGACGACGACCACCGACAAGAAGGGCAAGGCGTCGGCGCGGAAGCCCGAGTGCAAGCCGGCCCGGAAGCTCCAGCTCCACGGCGCCTTCGCGGGTGCGGTCGCGAACGGGTTCGCCATGGCCGTCACGCACGCGAACAAGGGTGGCAAGGAGCTCAAGGGAAAGCAGGTCACCGTCGTCGTCGACGACAAGACGCGCTTCCGCGGCAAGGGACGCTCGCTCGCGGGCGCGACGCCCGGCGACCGCGTCAGTGTCCAGGGCTACGCCTGCAAGGCGAACCTGAGCGCGGGCACGATCCTCGCGCGGCAGGTCCACCTGAAGTCGAAGAAGGACGACGACGACGAGGACGACGCGAAGACGACCGGCACCACGTCGACGGGCACGACCACCACGACCACGACCGGGACGACGACGAGCGCGCCGTAGCGCGTAACCCGTAGCGGCCGTCGGCCGTTACGAGAAGGGGTCACCGCGGAGGGCGTCGATTCGGCGCCCTCTCGCATGTCCGGGTACACTTCCGGGGCATCGGTTCCGCCGCAGACCACGGTTTGCGGCGGAAGGGTCACGTCCGCTAACCTGCGAGGTTGCGCCGACGTTCCTCGCCGTTTCGATTCTGCACGCTCCGACTCTGCACGCCGTAAGGGAGGCTGTATCCATTTGAGCAGCACCGCTGTCGCGCCGCGCGCGCGCAAGAGCTTTTCACGCCTGAAGCACGTCCTCGACCTCCCCAACCTGATCGACATCCAGAAGGCCTCGTTCCAGTGGTTCCTGGAGGAGGGCCTGCGCGAGACGATCGACGACATCTCGCCGATCGAGGACTACACCGGCACCCTCGCCGTCGAGTTCGGCGACTACGAGTTCGGGGAGCCGCAG
>DATMJW010000079.1:0-6940 GCA_035553355.1 Gaiellaceae bacterium
CTCGAAGGGACACGGCCGCTGCTGCTCGAGATCCAGGCGCTCGTGGCGCCGACCGACCTCGCGATGCCGCGGCGCGTCGGGACCGGCGTCGACCCGAAGCGGCTCGCGATGATCGTCGCCGTCCTCTCGCGCCATGCGGGCGTCGCCCTCGGCTCCGCGGACGTCTTCGTGAACGTGGCCGGCGGGCTTCGGATCGACGAGCCCGGGGCGGATCTCGCGATCGCGCTCGCGATCGCGTCGGCCGCGCGCGGCGCGCCGGTCCGCGACGGCCTCGTGGCATTCGGCGAGATCGGCCTCACCGGGAGGCTCCGGGTCGCGGCGCAGTCGGAGCGGCGGCTCGAGGAGTGCGCGAAGCTCGGCGTCGCCGCCGCCGTAGCCCCGAAGGGGACGCGCAGCCGGAGCTCGCTCGTGCTGCGCGAGGTCGAGACGCTCCGCGAGGCCGCGGGCACGGCGCTCGAGCGTGTCGCTCCTGCGGGGTCTTCACAAAATCCCCGCAAATAGCAGCTTTCGCTGCGAAAAGTATCGCTTTTCCAGGGGTTTCTGCTAGAGTCACTCCTGCACGCCGGGGGCTTCCACGCCGCCCGGCGTCTTCAGTGAATCAGCGACGACGCAGCCTTTCGCGCTGCGCACAGGGAGGCTTGCTTGTTCGACGTCGGCGACAAGGTGGTGTATCCCCACCACGGGGCAGGCACGGTCATCAAGAAGGAAAAGCGCGAGATCCTGGGGCAGACGCGCGAGTACCTGACCATTCAGATCCTGCACAACGACATGACCGTGAACGTGCCCGTCGAGAACGCCGAGAAGGTCGGCCTGCGCACCGTGATCGACGAGGACCTCGTCAATCAGGTCGTGAAGGCGCTCACCGGCGGCTCCACGGAGATGCCGAAGAACTGGAACCGGCGCTTCAAGCACAACCGGGACAAGATGAAGACGGGCGACATCTTCGAGCTCGCGGAGGTCGTCAAGAACCTGTCGCTCCGCGACCACGAGAAGGGTCTCTCGACGGGCGAGAAGCAGATGTTCGTGAAGGCGAAGAAGATCCTCGCCTCCGAGCTGATGTACGCGAAGGGGCTCGACGAGGAAGGCGCGGCCGAGTGGCTCGACGGCGTGCTCGCCGGCGTCGGCGACAAGCCGAAGAAGAAGCCGGCCGCCAAGTCGTCCTCGAAGGCCAAGGCCGCGGCCGCCGCGTAGCGCTCGGCCGCCCCCGGACATGAGCGTCTGGGCGCTCCTCGTCGCCGCCGGCAGAGGTGACCGGCTGGGCGAGGAGCGCCCGAAGGCGTTCGTGCGGCTGGGGGAGCTGCCGCTCCTCGCGGAGCCGCTGCGCCGGCTGGACGAGTCGTCCTGGATCGACGCCGTCGTGGTCGCCGCGCCGCCGGGATGGGAGGAGCCGGCGATCCTCGTCGCGGAGGAGCTCTCGGCGACGAAGGTCGTCGCGTGCGTCACCGGCGGTGCGACGCGCGCCGACTCCGTTCGCGCCGCCCTCGAGGAGGTCGGCGACGACGCCCTGGTCACCGTCGTCCACGACGCGGCGCGTCCGCTCGTGACCGACGACGTGCTCGAGCGCGTGCTCGCGCCGCTCTCGGAAGGGTGGGACGGCGTCGTGCCGGCGCTCCCCCTCGCCGACACCGTCAAGCGCGTCGAGGGCGAACGCGTCGTCGAGACCGTCGACCGCGGCGGCCTCTACGCCGTTCAGACGCCGCAGGCGTTCCTCGCGCCGGTGCTGCGCGACGCCCACCGCGGCGACAGCGACGGCGCGACCGACTGCTCGTCGCTCGTGGAGCGCCGTGGTGGCCGCGTCAAGGTCGTCGCCGGCGACCCGCGGCTGCTCAAGGTGACGGCGCCGGCGGACCTGGCGCTCGTGGAGTCGTGGCTGTGACGCCCCACGAGCTCCGCATCGGCCTCGGCGTCGACGCGCACGCGCTCGCGGAGGGCGTCCGCCTCGTCCTCGGCGGGGTCGAGCTCGACTTCCCACGCGGTCTCGCCGGCCACTCCGACGGCGACGTGATCGCCCACGCCCTCACGGATGCGCTGCTCGGCGCCGCAGGCCTCGGCGACATCGGGTCGCTCTTCCCGTCCGGCGACGAGCGCTGGCGCGGCGCCAATTCGCTCGACCTCCTCGCCGAGGCCTACGCGCAGGTTCGCGCGGCGGGGTATGCGCTCGTGAACGCCGACTGCGTGCTGGTCGGCGAGGAGCCGCGGATCGCGCCGCACCGGCAGGCGATGCGGGAGCGGCTCGCGACCGCGCTCGGGGTGGAGCCCGCGCGCGTCAACGTCCGTGCGACCACGACCGACCGCCTCGGCTTCACGGGGCGTGGTGAAGGGCTCGCGGCCGAGGCCGTCGCCCTCCTCGAGCGCGCGTGAAGCTCGTCCGTTACGCCGACCGTCCCGACCTGCTGGAGCGGCGGTACGTGGAGCTGTCGCTCCCGACCTTCCCGGAGTACATGCACCACAACGAGCCCGGGAGCCGATTCTGGGGACGCCTCTACGAGCGTTTCCCGGAGTTCCAGCTGGCGCTCCTCGACGGAGACGCGCTCGCCGCCGAATGCCACGCCGTACCCGTCCACTGGGACGGCACCACGGCGGGGCTTCCGGAGGGATGGGACGCGGCGTTCGTCGACGGGATGACGTCGGACCGAGAGCCGACGGCGCTCTCGGCGCTCGCGATCAGCGTCCACCCGTCGCGGCAGGGGCAGCAGCTGTCGTCGCGGATGATCGGGGCGTTCCGCGACGCGGCGCGCGAGGCCGGGCTCGAGCACGTGATCGCGCCCGTGCGGCCGACGCTGAAGGCGCGCTACCCGCTGATCCCGATCGAGCGCTACGTCCTCTGGCGGCGCGCGGACGGGTCGCACTTCGACCCGTGGCTGCGCATCCACGAGCGCGTCGGCGGCGAGATCCTCGCGCCGTGCCCGCGGTCGATGTTCATGCAGGCGCCGGCCGCGGAGTGGGAGCAGTGGATCGGGATGCCGCTACCGGAGGACGGCGAGTACGTGTTCCCCGGCGCGCTCGCGCCGCTCGTCGTTCGCGACGGCATCGGCACGCACGTCGAACCCAACGTGTGGGTCAGGCACTCGCCGGGCTAGCCCGGCAGCGCGACGACGTCGCCGCACAGAGCGACGAGGCCGTCGCGCGCGAGGGCGCGGACTGCCTCCTCGTCCAGCTCCGCGAGCGGCCGTGGCCGCTCCACGACGAGCCGCAGCGCGGCGGCGCGCCGCTGGCGGAACGACCCGTCGAACCGCGACTGCTTCCGCAGCGGCTCGTACCGCCGGCCGCGGGAGGGGCACCGTCCGGCCAGCGGGCACGCGTCGCAGCGGGGGACGCGGGCGAGGCAGATCGTCGCTCCGAGGTCGAACAGCGCCTGGAGCGCCCCCGGCCCGAACCGATGCCCCGTCCGCTCCTGGATGCGAGCGACGTTCGTGTCGACCGGGAGCACCGCCTCGCCCCACGCCTGGTTCCTGATCGCGGCTGACGTGTACGGCCCGACACCGGGCAGCTCCGTGAGGTCGTCGGGCCACCCCGTCCGAGCGACGACCGCGGCCGCGCCGTGCAGGTTCAGCGCGCGGCGGTTGTACCCGAGCCCCTGCCACTCGCGGATCACGTCGGCCGGCGAGGCGGCTGCGAGCGCAGCCGGCGTCGGCCACCGCTCGAGCCACGCCAGGTACCGCGGAACCACCCGCTCCACCTGCGTCTGGTGCAGCATCACCTCCGAGACGAGGATCGCGTACGGGTCGGTAGTAGAACGCCACGGAAGGGAGCGACCAGAATCGCTAAACCAAGCGAGAAGAGCAGCTTCGACGGTGTCAGTCACGGCAACGAAAGTTCAGGGTGTCGACGCACTAGAGGCGCCGTGCGAACATCGCGCGAACATAAACGAGGCGCCGGAGCGGCCGGAGGAAGGTTCGCTGTGAATCCGCCTACGTTCATCTGGCAGTGCCAGAGACCCTACTTCTCGAGCGTGACCAAGCGGCTTGGCGGCTCGGTGTCTCCGTCGCCACCCTCGACCGCGTCCGTGCACGCGGCGAGATCGGCTGCGTCCGCGTCGGAGGGAGGCTCGTGAGGTTCAGGCCCGAGCATCTCGAGGAGTATCTCGCGCGCCGCGCGGTCGAGCCGCAGCTCGACGCGCCGCCGCGCGAGGAGGCGCGGGCGCTCGCGCCGGTGCGTCGGCCGCGCGCGCACAGGACGTCCGTTCCCTCGGTCGTTGAGCGCGGGCGCGAGCGGAGGAGGGGGTAGTGGCGCGGAGCGGGCAGGCGCCGTCGAAGGCGGAGCTTCAAAGGATCGCTGCCGCTCTCGCTCCGGGCGAGCAGCGCGCGGTCGGCGGCGGGATCTACCTGCGCAAGGACGGCCGGGGGCGCGCGCGCTTCCAGCTGCGGATCCGCACCGGCGGCGCCGGAAAAGCGAACCTCGGCGGTACCTTCGACAGCTGGGCTGAAGCGGATGCTGCGCGCCGGACGCTCCTCGACCTGAAAGAGGGGAGAGGCATCCGCAACGCTCCGCAGGAGCTCGCTCGCATCTCGTTCGACGAGGCGGCAGAGCGCTGGTGGAAGGAGCACGTCCAGGTTCGGTGCCAGCCACTGACGCAGCTCTACTACGGCGAGGTTCTCGGGCGCGACGTCATCCCGTTCTTCAAGGGCCGCCGAATCGGCTCGATCACCCGCGACGACGGGATCGCGTTTCGCGACTACCTCCGCCGCGAGAAGACGCGGGCTCTCCGCGACGGGCGGCGGGTGGAGGCGCCGAGCGCGGTCGATCGCGCGCTAGCGATCGCGAAGCGCGTCCTCTACTTCATCGAGGAGCAGGGCGGCCCCCCAAACGCGCTCTCGACGGTGACGGGAGTCGCAGGCGGAAGACGAACGACCTCTGGCGGGCGCGCGGTCAGCCGCGCCGAGATCCTGACACCTCGTGAGGTCGAGCGGATTCGGCTCGTGATCGGCGGCCCCTGGCTCGAGATGCTCTCGAACCGCGCGATCGTCTCCCTTCTCGCCTACCTCGGCCTTCGCCCAGGCGAGGTGATGGCGCTCAGGCACTCGCACTGGAGGACGCTCGACGGGCCGCGCTCGCACGTCAACGTGACGACGGCCGTCAAAGACGTCGCCGGCTACCTCGTCGAAGGGCCGCCGAAGAACGGTGCGGTCCGCGACGCGAACCTCTGGCCCACGGTCGCTGAGGAGCTCGAGGAGATCTACGAAGTGCAAGGTCGGCCGCCGCTCGACACACTCCTCTTCCCGTCGCGGTCAGGCGGCTTTCGGCGCTTCGACAACTGGCGCGACCGCACCTGGTATCGAGCTCTCGAACGCGCGGGGATCGCTGCGGAAGCTGTTCCGGATACTCCGGGCGCGCACGACCCCTACGTCCTCCGGCACAGCTGCGCGACGCTGATGCTCTACGCGTCGAAGCCGCAGGGCGGTCACTACACCGTCGGTCAAGTTGCCCGGCAGCTCGGTCACTCGACGCGGATGCTCGTCGACACCTACGAACACGTGATGGACGACGACTCGGAGATCGCCGGGAAGACCGTCGACGAGGCGATCCGCCAGGCACGCCGGTCGCTCCTCGGGCCGCTTCCTGGCGATCTTGACGCAGCCGAGCGGCTCTTGACGCTCGATGCCGCTGCAGCGCAGGTTGGGATGTCGGTGAAGGCGCTTCAGGAGCGGGTCGCGCGCGGCTCGGTCCCGTCGATTCGGGAGAACGGCCGCCGCGTTGTTCGCGACTGGGATCTCCGGCGGCTGCGAAGGGCATAGCTCCAGCGGTCGCAAGGAAGCGCGAAACCGGCGCGGGAAATGGCTTACGTGGCGCAACGTCTCTTCGCGCGGCGGACGGAGGCCACCAATCCGAATGCGGAACTTGATCCCTTAGCCGCAGTGCGGCACACGCGCTTGATTCCGTACGAGCGACGCGTGAACGTATCCGCCCCACGCGTGGCCGGGGAGCGTGACGTAGAACCAGCGGTTCGTCCAGTGCCACCCGTAAGCCCAGCCGTCGTTGATCCAGCACCGCATGTAGATCGACGTGTCGTTTGGGACGCTGCGGATGATGTAGCAGCGCGAACTCGTGTTTCCGCAGCTCCGGATGTTTGTCCACCCACTCGGTGAGTTTGTGTAGCTCGAGTGCGCCGGCCAGAAGGTGTAACCCCCTTGCGCGCTGGCACGCGTTGCCGTGGCGCTCGCGACAAGCGCCGCAACGCTGAGGGCCGCAAGTAACGCCGCCTTCCTGTAGCTCCTGAACCGCATCGTCTGCACCCTCCTCGTCTCCGCGCGTCGGACATGAAGTCGCGCGACGGGGGCAGAAGTAACAACGAAGTCAGGGTCGCACGAGCGCGCTCGCAGCTTCGACGACAACCGCTGCGTCGGCGGCGCGTATCGTGATGAAGAGCTGGCCCGCACGAAACTGCCCGATCGCACCGTCCGATCCGACGTGAAGTGCGAGCTTTGGGGCGCGCGGGATCGGGCTGCCGCCGACCGTCAAGCCACTGCGGAACGCATAGGCGGGCGTCGGTGACCGCGACTCCTGAACGGTCACGCGACGTTCACGGCCTCCATATGTCGCCGTCACGCCTCGTCCAGTCAGAGCTCCGCTGGCGGTCGCAAAAACGAGCCGCTCTGCACGTAGCGACCTGAGCGCTAGCCCGGCGACGGCGGCCGGGATCCGCGGCTTGAATCCGATGTGACGTCCCGCCTCGGCAGGTTTCACCGGCGCCGACGAGACGACGCGGCCCTCCTCAGGTCCTTCTGGCGCGCCGGCTACCTCGGGAACTGCCGGCGCCCCCTCAAATGCGGCGAAGTCGATCGGGTGACCGCGCGCCGGAACGAATCGTTCGGGAAAGCCCGCGGCGTCGACCCGAACGCGACCTTCGACGCCGTTGACGCTGATGTCGAACGCGCGCTCCTCCTCGGAAACGTTAGTCACGGCGCCACGGGCGAGTGCTGCGCGATAGGCCGTGATGAAC
>DATMJW010000080.1:0-11191 GCA_035553355.1 Gaiellaceae bacterium
GGACACGCACTCGCCGGGCCGCTTCGCGCAGCTCGTCGCCGCGGCGAACCCGCGCCTGCGGTTCGACGCGTGGGCGCACCACCCGTATCCGACGCCGCAGAACCTGAAGCCGACGCAGAAGGTGCGCTGGCCGAACGTGACCCTGTCGTCCCTCCCGCAGTTCGAGAGGTCGCTCGACACGTGGTTCAAGCGCAAGAACATCCGCCTCTGGATCACGGAGTACGGCTACGAGACGAAGGAGGACGGCGAGCGCCGGGGCGTGACGCGTGCGCAGCAGGCCGCCTACACCACCCAGGCGCTGACGATCGCCCGCAACAACAAGCGCGTCGACATGTTCGTCTGGTTCGTGTTCCGCGACCACCCGACGAGCCTCTGGCAGAGCGGCGTCCTGACCCGCGGCGGCGCGGCGAAGCCTGCGCTCGGGCGGTTCCGGACGTTCGCCCGCAGCGTCGACGCGAGGAACCCGCTCCTCAACGTTCGCGGCGGGACAGCGAACCCGGTGATCACCGTTCCGCTCCGCGAGTACGGTGCGGGCACCGCGGCCGGCGAGAGCGTCGGCTTCAACTTCCGGGTCTTCGACCGGGGAGTGATGGTTCACAACGGTCAGGCATCGGCGCCGTACGGCATCGATGCAGCCGCACGGATCGCGCTGACCGGCTTCCGCCCCGCGAAGGGCAGGACGTACGTCGTCGAGGTCGAGGCGAACGTCTTCAGCGGCGGCGGCGTGGTGCTGCGGCGGACGTTCACGCTCGTCGGCGTCTAGCGCCGCCTCGCCCTGTTCGCCGAAGGCCGGCCCTCCCCGGGGCCGGCCTTCGCATTTTGCGCCGCGTCAGCGGCTCTCGCGCACGTCGTACATGGGAGCTCCCCCTCGAGCGTGGTGGGCGGTGTACAGGTGGAGGACGCCGTCGCGCCGGATCACCACACCCCTCGTTCGAGGGATTTTGCCCCGGCACTACGATCGGGGCGTGACCGCGACGATCCGGGTGGGCACGTGCTCGTGGGCCGACGAGACGCTGACGAAGGTCTGGTATCCGCCCGGCGTCCGCTCGGGGGAGGCGCGGTTGCGCCATTACTCGGAGCGGTTCACGACGGCCGAGGCGAACTCGACGTACTACCGCCTCCCCGACGCGCAGCTCGTCGGCGGATGGGCGGAGCGGACACCAGAAGGATTCACGATGCACGTGAAGGCGTTCGGCCTGATGACCCGCCACCCGGTGAAGGTCGAGGCGCTCCCGGACGACCTGCGCGACGCGATGCCGGTCGACGAGCGCGGCCGCGTCGACCGGCCGCCGCGCGAGCTCCGAGCCGAGGTCTTCCGCCGGTTCTCCCAGGCGCTCGAGCCGCTGCGGCAGACGGGGAAGCTCGGCGGGATCCTGCTGCAGTTCCCGCCCTACGTCGTGCGCAAGGCGTCGTCGTTCGAGTACATCGAGTGGGCACAGGAGCAGCTCGCGCCCGACGAGGTGCTCGTCGAGTTCCGGCACCGGAGCTGGCTCGACGACGAAGGTCGCGCCGAGACGCTCGCCTTCCTGGAGAGCCGCGGCCTCACCTACGTGATCGTCGACGCGCCGAAGACGGAGGCGCGGAACCTCGTTCCCACGGTGGTCGCGCGCACCTCCGCGACGGCGTACGTCCGCTTCCACGGGCGGAATGCCGCGACGTGGAACAAGCGCACCGGGAGCGCCGCTGAGCGGTTCGACTACCTCTACTCGGGCGAGGAGCTGCGGGAGTGGGTGCAGCCCCTGCAGGAGCTCGCGGGGGAGGCGCAGCAGGTGTATGCGATGTTCAACAACAACGGCCGCTCCGAGATGCCCGCCTTCGGCGGCCTCGAGGGCCTCGACCCGCACGAGGTCGCCGGCGATCCCAGGAAGGGCCTCGTCGCGCAGGCACCGGCGAACGCGATGATGCTGCGGAACGCCCTCGACGACGCCGGCGTCCCGGTCGCGTAGCTACGCGAGACGCACGAGCGTCTTGCCGCGGTTCTCCCCCTGCAGCATCCCGATGAACGCGCGCGGCGCGTTCTCGATCCCGTCCGTCACGTGCTCGCGGTAGCGCAGCCGCCCGTCGGCGAGCAGCGCGCCCAGACGGCGGATGCCCTCGCCGAAGCGGTGCGCGTAGTCGGAGACGAGGAAGCCCTCCATCCGCGCCCGCGAGACGATCAGGAAGCCGAGATTCCGCGGCGCGAGCTCCGGCTCGATCAGGTTGTACTGCGAGATCTGGCCGCAGACGACGACGCGGGCGCCGACCGCGAGCCTCCGGAAGACGCTTTCGGAGATCGCGCCGCCCACGTTGTCGAAGTAGACGTCGACGCCGTCGGGGCACGCGCCGCGGAGCGTCGAGGGGAGGTCTGCCGCCTTGTAGTCGATCCCGACGTCGTAGCCGTACTCCTCCGTCAGGTCGCGCACCTTCGCCGGGCCGCCGGCGATGCCGACCACGCGGCAGCCCATCGCCTTCGCGAGCTGCCCGGCGACCTGGCCGACGGCACCGGCGGCGCCGGAGACGACGACGGTGTCTCCCGGCTTCGGCCGGCCGACGTCCACCAGCCCGAAGTACGCCGTGAGGCCCGTGGCGCCGAGGACGTGCAGCCAGACCGGAAGTGGGGCGAGCGCCGCGTCGACCTTGCGCAGCGCACCACCGCGCGCGACCGCGTACTCCTGCCAGCCGAGCTGTCCCACCACGTGGTCGCCGGCCGTGAAGCGCCGGTCGGCGCTCGCGACGACCTCCCCGACGGCCTGCCCCGTCATCACCTCGCCGAGCTCCGTCGGCTGCGCGTACGAGCGCGCCTCGCTCATGCGGCCACGCATGTACGGGTCGAGCGAGAGCCAGTGGCTGCGGACGAGCACCTCGCCGGGGCCGGGCTCCGGGACCGGCACCTCCTCCAGGGCGAAGTCGGACTCTCGCGGGAGCCCGCGCGGGCGCGCGGCGAGCGTGACGCGTCGGTTCACGCCGCGACCATCTCACGCGGCGGCGTCCGGCGCGTCAGCCGCGACGGACGGGGAGCACGAGCTGGAAGCGCGCGCCGTGGGGCGTCGCGTCCTCGTAGAGGAGCCGACCGCCCTGGGCGTGCGCGAACGACTGCGCGATCGCGAGCCCGAGTCCCGAGCCGCCGTCCGTCGCCGACGGCGCCGCACGGCTGAAGCGCTCGAAGAGCCGCGGCGCGAACTCGGGTGCGACGCCGTCGCCGCGATCCTCCACGAAGAGCCGGAAGTGCGAGTCGAGCTGGTGCGCGGCGATCGTCACCGGTGGCGCGCCGTAGCGGAACGCGTTCGTGACGAGGTTCGCCACGATCCGGTCGAACGCCTCGGGGTCGGCGACGGTCTCGAGCCCCGGCTCCACCTGCACGTGCACGTCGTCGAGGTGCTCCGGGACGAGCTCGCGGACGAGCTCGGCGACGCGGGCGCGCACGGGGAATCGGCGCGGCCGGATCGGCACCGCCCCGGCCTCGAGCCGCGTCAGGTCGAGCAGCTGGTCGACGAGCAAGCGCATCCGGTCGGACTGCTCGTAGAGCGTTCGCTGGAGCATCGCCGTCTGGTCCGAGCGCAGCTCGTCGCCGCGCTCGCGGAGCGTGATCGTGATGCCGTGGATGCCGGCCACGGGCGCGCGAAGCTCGTGCGAGGCGAGCGCGATGAACTGACTCTTCACCTCGTCGATCCGCCGACTGCGGGCGAGGGCGAGCGCTGGCGCGAGCGCTGCGGCCACGACCTCACCGGCTGCCGTGACGAGCGTCAGCGCGTCTTCGTCGTGCGGGAAGTCCTCGCCGCCGCGGTCGAGCAGGATGAAGCCGAGGCAGCCGTCTCCGCCGAGGATCGGCGTCGCGACGACGGCCCGGACACCGAGCGCGCCCGCCACCTCCGGCGGAAGATCGTCGCCGACCTGCGCGTCGGCCGCGTACACGGCGCGCTCGAGCTGCAGCGAGCGCCGGAAGAGCGGCCACGCGTCGAGCGGCGGAAGCTGCGCGTGCAGGACCTCGAGGTCGTCCCAGCCCGCGGCCGCGACGGGCACCGCCCCCGGCTCCGCGCCCGTGTCGGTGAGGAAGAGGGCGCCGCGCGCGAAACCGAACGCGCCGCCGGCAAGGGTGCCGCACGCCCGCTGCAGCAGCGCCTGCGGATCCGCGTCGCCGCGGGCGAGCGTCCGCGCGAGCTGCGCGAGCGCCGTCGCAGAAGCCGTTCCGTGTCTCGCCCTGTCCGTCGTGCTCACCGTCGCCCGTCACCGAAAGCGTCGATCGCGCCGGAACTCTAGCCGGGGACGCCCGCGTCGCGTCGCATCCTCCCGACGGCGGCCCGCGCCCGCGACGTGTCCGGGACGGGCGTGAAGCCGTCGATCCGCGCGGGCACGAACTCCACCCCGCGGACGCCGTCGCCGCCGAGGCGCAGGAGCAGGATCCCGCTGTCGGTCGTGCCGGGCGACGCGGCGCCGAAGACGAAGTTGCCGAGGCTCCACGCCACCGCGCGCCGTCCACGCCGCTCGACGGGCTGCAGCACGTGCGGGTGCGCGCCGAGCACGACGGACGCGCCCGCCGCGAGGGCCGCATCCGCGAACGTCCGCTGGCGCGCGTCCGGCTGCCTCGAGAGCTCGACGCCCCAGTGGAAGTAGACGACGACGACGTCCGCGCGGCGCCGCGCAGCGCGGACGTCCGCCGCGATCCACGAGGTGTCGGCGCGAGCGGTCCCCGGCTTCCCCGCGGCGGCGTCGACCCCGAGCGGCCGCACGTCCGAGTACCCGAGGAGCGCGATGCGGAGGCCGCCTCGCTCGAGGATCACCGGCCGCCGCGCGGCGCCGAGGTCGGCACCGCCGCCGAACGGCGCGATCCCGGCGGCGCGCGCGTGGCGGAGCGTGTCCAGGAACGCCTCGACGCCGAAGTCGAACGCGTGGTTGTTCGCGACCGAGACGGCATCGACGCCGGCTCGCGCCGCACCGTGCAGCGCGTGCGGCGCTCCGCGGAACACGTACTCCTTCGGGGACGGCGAGCCCCGCGTCGAGACGGCGCACTCGAGGTTCACCACCGCGACGTCGGCCGCGCGCAGGAGCGGCGCGACGGCGCGCCACGGCGCGTCGGCACCCTCGACCGCGATCGCCGCTCCGATGCGGTCGCCGAGGTTGACGTCCCCGGCAGCGGCGAGCGTCACCGGCCGCACGACGAGCGGGCGCAACGCGAGCCGACGCGCGGGCGTCCGCAGCGCGAGCGCGTACCGCCCGGCGCGAAGCGGTGCCCGCACCCGCAGCGTGAAGCGGCCGAGACGGCCGGCCGTGGCGCCGGCGATACGCCTTCCGCCGGCTCGGAGCTCGACGCGCTCGCGCCGTCCGGCCCAACCCGTGACGACGAACGGGGCGCCCGGCGCCCGCCACTCCGGAAGGTTCCCGGTGACGCGCAACGGCGGTGCGGCGGCGGCGACCGCGCCGCGCGGGCCGAGCAGCGGGGCTAGCGCGGCTGCGGCTCCCGCCGCGAGGAGGCAGAGCCCGGCCGCGGCAGCGGCGCGTCTCCTGCGTGTTCGTGCCATCAGGGGTCTTTCGAGCTCCGCTGGGCGCCCCCTCCGCGGTTCGCGCCTGCGCGTGCGGGTACATCGGTGGGCGCACGACGAGCGACGCGAAAGGAGCGGACGTGAGCGAGATGTCCCCGGAGGACGAGCCGATCGCACGGGAGCGCGACGACGCGCCGGATGACGTGGCCGAAACGGCCGAAGAGGGCGCGAACGGGGCGCAGGAGGTCCCGTACGACGTGATCGCGAAGCGCGCGTACGAGATCTGGGAATCCGGCGAGGGCGGAACCGCGCAGGAGAACTGGGAGCGCGCCGCGACGGAACTGGGTGCGGATCCGAAGCGCTGACGCGGTGGACGAGACCGTCGCGCCCTGAAGGTGGAGCCAGCCGGGCTCGAACCGGCGACCTCTTGCATGCCATGCAAGCGCTCTCCCAGCTGAGCTATGGCCCCTGGGAGGACGCAGTCTAGCCGCGTCGGAGGTGCACCGCCGTCGGCGCTAGCCGGCGGCTGCCTCGAGCTCGATCGCCGGGACGTCGCCCCAGAGCTCCTCGAGGCGGTAGAACGCTCGCGTCTCGGGCGTGAAGACGTGGAGGACGATGTCGAGGTAGTCGGCGATGATCCAGTCCCCTTCGCCGGCGCCGTCGGTCGAACGCGGCGTGAGGCCGGTGCCCTTGAGACCCGCGTAGACCTCGTCGAAGATCGCGACCGTCTGGCGCGGGTTCCGGCCGGTCGCGATGACGAAGAAGTCGGTGAACACGCACGCCGGCCGCATGTCGAGGATGACGACGTCCTCGGCCAGCTTCTCGGCGGCGAGAGCGGCGATCGTGCGGGCGGTTTCGAGCGAGTCCAGAGCGTTCAGTGTAGCCGCGGCCGGCGGACGTCAATCCTCGCGATAGAGGCCGCGCGCGCGGATTCGCGCTGCGACCTCCGGCGGCACGAGCCCGTCGAGCGGCTCTCCAGCGGCGGCGCGACGCCGCACCTCCGACGCCGAGACCGGATGCGGCTCCAGCTCGAACAGCTCCACGCGGTCCGGCCGCGGCAGCTGCGCGAGCACGAGGTCGAGCCGCTCGCGGTCGTAGCCGGGGCGTGTCGCGACGCCCAGCCGCGCGAGCTCGAGAACGCGCTCCGGCCGCTTCCAGGTCGGGAACGCGACGAGCTCGTCCGCTCCGATCAGGAACAGCGGGTCGTCGAACCTGCGCTCGTCGAGCATGTCGACCGTGAAGCGGTGCCGGTCGAGCTCGACGTCCGCCGGGAGTCGCGCGAACGCGAGCTGCGCGAGCTCGAGACGCTCGGGCGCCGGCGCGACGGCCGGCTTGTGCCCGGGGTCGGCTGCGACGAGCACGAGCAGCCGGTCGAGCGAGAAGTGCTCGACCGCGCGCGCTGCGAGAGCGACGTGACCGAGATGCGGCGGGTCGAACCGGCCGCCGAGGATCGCGACCGTCACTCCCAGACGACCGTCTCGTCGCCGACCTCGACCTCCTGCCCCTTGCGGATGCCCGCGGCGCGGAGGGCGTCCTCGAGCGCCTCCCCCGTGGGCGCCTCGCCGGCGACGCGGTACCCGCGCTCGGTGCGGTAGATCCGGAACGTGCGTCGCGCCTTCGGCTGCGGCCGGTACTCGAGGAAGTCCGGGAGCTCCGGCACGTCGTCGGCCGCCGGCGCGGGGGCCGGAGGAACCAGCGTGAAGAGCGCGCGCTTCAGCTCCTCCGTGCCCTCGCCGGTGGCCGCGGAGACGCGGAAGACGGCGACGATCCGGCCGTCCTCGACGGGAAAGGCGGGTGGCTCCGCGAGGAGGTCGACCTTGTTCAGCACGATCGCCTGCGGGCGCTCGTCGAGCCCGGCCCCGTACAGCGCGAGCTCGGTGTCGATCGTGCGGAAGCGGTCCTCGACGTCCTCTTCCGACGCGTCGATCACGTGCAGGAGGAGACGCGCGCGCTCGAGATGGGCGAGGAACTCGTGCCCGAGCCCGATGCCCTCGCTCGCGCCCTCGATCAGGCCGGGGACGTCCGCGACCGTCAGCTGCGCCCCGTCCGGTGCCTCGACCGTCCCGAGCACAGGCGCGAGCGTCGTGAACGGGTAGTCGGCGACCTTCGGCTTGGCGTTCGACAACCGGCGCAGGAGCGACGACTTCCCCGCGTTCGGGAGCCCCGCGAGCGCCGCGTCTGCGAGCAGCTTGAGCCGCAGGTCGACCTCGGCCTCCTCGGCCGGGTCGCCGACCTCCGCGAAGCGCGGCGTCTGCCGCGTCGCGGTCGCGAAGCGCGCGTTCCCGCGGCCGCCGGCGCCGCCGCGGGCGAGGACGACCCGCGCTCCCGCCCGCGCGAGATCCGCGAGCAGCTCGCCGTCGGCACCGTAGGCCTGCGTCCCGACCGGGACCCGGATCTCGACGGTGGCGCCGTCCGCGCCGTGCTTGCGGGCGCCGCGGCCGGGCTCGCCGCGCCCCGCCTTGAAGACCGTCTTCGAGCGGAACGCGGAGAGGTCTCGCAGCGCAGCGTCCGCTATCAGGACGACGTCGCCGCCACGGCCGCCGTCGCCGCCGTCGGGCCCGCCCTTCGGGACGTGCTTCTCGCGGCGGAAGCTCAATCCGCCGTCGCCGCCGCGGCCGGCGACGACGCGGATGTGCGCGCGGTCGTGGAACACGGCGCGAGCCTAGGCGAACCGGCGCGGGAGAGGCGGGGCGCTACTCGGAGGCGGCTTCGGCCGCGGCGACCGAGATGTAGCGCTTCTCGCCGCTCCGGCGGAACTCGACCGTGCCCTCGCGGACGGCGAAGATCGTGTCGTCCCGGCCGATCTGCGTCCCCGGGCCAGGGCGGAACTTCGTCCCGCGCTGCCGCACGATGATCATGCCCGGCTTCACGGTCTGGCCGCCGAAGATCTTCACGCCGAGGCGCTTCGACTCCGAATCGCGGCCGTTGCGGGAAGAGCCGAGCCCCTTCTTGTGAGCCATCTACCCGTTCTCCTTCTCGGCGAGAGCCGACTCGAGCGCAGCGAGCGCGCCCTTGCGGTTCGCGCTGCCCTGCTCGTACGCCAGCGCGGCCTCGAGCTCCGCACGATCCCAGGCAGCTGCCTGCTCCTTCACCTGCGCGACCGTCAGGTCGGCGTACCCGGCCGGGACGCCCTGCGGCGCGGCGGCCTCCTGCTTCGGCGCCTCCTGCGGCGTGGGCGCCTCGGCCTTCGGCGCCGCCGCCTTCGTCTCGGTCTTCTTCGCCGAGCGCTTGCCGCCGCCGATCGACTCGATCTCGATCTGCGAGAGGCTGGCGCGGAAGCCCGTGTGCTTGCGGTACCCGTTCTTCGGGCGGTACTTGCCGATCCGGATCTTCTCGCCCTTCACGTCGGCGACGACGCGCGCCGTCACCGTCGTGCTGGGGGAGAGATCGGGTCCGCCCTCACCGCCGGTGAGGAGCACGACGGGCTGGAACGTCGCGCCCTCGCCGTGCGGCAGCCGGTCGACGAGCAGGCGCTCGCCCTCACGGACGCGGTACTGCTTCCCGCCGACGGAGATGATCGCGTAGTTGCTCATAAGCGCACAGAACGCGGGCAGGCGCCCGCGAGCCCGGGAAGTGTAGCGAAGACCCCCGGTCGCGGCTACCGGGACGGCCGCCGCAGCACGACGAGCGGCGGCCCGACGAGCCGCTTCGTGCGGGCGCTGCTCTCCTTGCTCGTCAGCACGATCTCCATCCGGTAACGGGCCCCCGGCACGAGGCGCCCCCGCGCGAACGTGACCCACGAGAAGTAGCCGAGCTTGAGCTCCCCGGTCACCGACCGGACGACCCGCGGACGGATCGCCGCCATCCGGCTGCCGCGCAGGACGCCGACGCGGACGAGCGTGGCGCGGTAGGTCGCGGGCTCCCCCGCCGTGATGCGGAAGCGCCAGAGATCGTTGCGCCAGTTGAACGAGCGGGCGCGCGGCCATGCGACGTGGCGGACGGAGACATCGGTCCGCGGGGCCGGGAAGGCCCCCGGCGGCGGTGCGGAACCGGCCGCGGAGCCTCCGCCCGCTGCACGGCGGAGGCCCTTCAGCGCCGCGCAGTCGACGCGGCCGGCCGCGACCTCGCGGATCGCCTCGGCGACCGCACCCGCCGCCGGCTTCGGCGTCCAGTCGGCCCAGAAGAGCCCCGACTGCCACGCGCGCAGATCCGTCTCGTCACGGAGCAGGAAGGTGAAGTAGGCGCCGACGTAGGGCTGGCACGCGGCGAGGCGGATCGCGTCGGCGAGTTGCGTCGCCTGGTCGGGGGCCGGGCTCGTCTCCGAGACGGGCGCGCCGGCGGGGTCGCCGGCCGAGCCGGCCGCGAGCGGCTGCTCGGTGTTCTCGGCGCCACCGTAGAGGCCCGCTTTCGCGTCGTCCGGGCGCGTCTGGTACCCGACCTCCATGTACCAGATCGACGCGCACCGATCGGCCACGCACCGTCCGGGGTTCGGCTGCGGCGAGCCGGCGAACGCGTCGTGGTAGGCCTGCGTGAGCTTGTCCCAGTCGCCCTGGCCGATCGTCGTCGAGAGCGGGTGCGACCGCCACGGCCGCTCGCTCGAGTGCTCCCCGTACGGGTGGTGGCCGACGGTGTCGAAGAGCGGCGTGCTGCGGCCGCTCGCGCGGTAGGCGGCGCCGAGGAGACGGATGAACTCGCCGGGCGAGTGCGAGACGTTGCTGCTCGCCCCGGGGTCGTCGTTCCCGCGCGCGGAGGTGCTCGTGATCAGGTTCACGTCGCCGCGGAAGGCGTGGAGGACGTCCCAGCAGCGCGCGAGGAGCGCGCCGTAGGCCGCGGGGGCTGCGCTGCTGCCGTCGCCCGCGTACTGCGGCTGCCAGAAGAAGCTCTTGTTCGGCTCGTTCCAGATCACGACGTCGCGGATCTGCGGGTAGCGCGCGAGCGCGCTCCGAACGTACGCGCAGTACTCGTCACGCGCGGCGTCGTCCTGCGGCGCCTCGGCCGCGCTCGCGCCGTAGACGGCGAGGACGATCCTCGCGTCGGAGCCGAGGGCACGGACGCCGCGGTCGAGCCAGCCACGCTCGGACGCCGGAACGTCCGTCTGCCCGCGGCGCCACGTCAGCGTCAGCCGAACGGCGCCGAGGCCGACCGAACGGATCGCCGGAGCTGCCTGCCCGCTCTCGTACTTGGCGCCGTCGTCGGAGACGCCGACGACGAGGCCGGGGGCGGCGGACGCGCCGCCTGCGGCGGCGAGCACTGCGGCGAGGACGGACGCGAGAACGAGGAGGCGGCGCACGGCCGCGCCACGGTAGCCGCACATCGCGGCGGCGCCGGGCGTTTTTACAGCTTCTTCACGGAATCGACCGAAAGACGAAGCCTCCGGCGGCTTCGGCGGCTACGCCTCGATCTCGTCGAGCCACTCGGACATCGGGACGTAGTCGTCGGACGCGGGTTCCTCGTCGCGCGACTCGAGCTCGCCCGACTCCACGGGATCCAGCTGCTCGGACGGATCCGCGGGCTCGGACGCAGCGTCCGTGAGCTCGCCGGCCGCCTCCCCCGCCTCGTCGACCTCGCCTGCCGCCGCGGCGCCCGTCGCGGCGCCCACCTTCTTCTTGCGGTTGCGCCCTCCGCGCGACCCGCGCCGCGTCCGCTTCTTCGCGGGCGCTTCCGCGCCGTTGCCGTCGACCTGCTCCTCGGGAGCAGCCGCGTCGCCCTCCCCGGTCGGCTCCGCCGCGGCGTCGTCGCCGCGGTCACCGTTCGGGACGATCGCCTCCGCCGGCTCGGGCTTCGGGACGTGGATC
>DATMJW010000081.1:0-5707 GCA_035553355.1 Gaiellaceae bacterium
CCTCCACGCAGCTCGCCGGCCCGCAGTCGAAGAGCGCGAGCCCCCCGTCGGTCTCGATCGGGTAGACGCCGATCGAGCGCTCGTTGCCGCCGTGGAGGAGATCGACGGGCGCGAGCACCACGTGACGGTGCGTTACTTGGCGGCTGCGCGCGCGGGGACGAGCGCCTGCGCGAGGTCCGAGATCAGGTCGTCGACGGCCTCGATCCCGACCGAGAGCCGCACGAGGTTCCTCGGCGCCGCAAAGGGCGCGTCGGCGGTGGACGCGTGCGTCATCCGCGCGGGGTGCTCGATCAGGCTCTCGACGCCGCCGAGCGACTCCGCGAGCGCGAACAGCTTCGTGCGCGCGACGAGCTCGACCGCCTCCTCCTCGGTCTCGGTCAGGAACGAGATCATCCCGCCGAAGTCGCGCATCTGCCGCGCTGCGATCTCGTGACCGGGGTGCGACGGGAGGCCGGGGTACAGGACCTGCGTCACCGTCGGCTGCTCCTGGAGCCACGCGGCGATCGCGCGCGCGTTCTCGCAGTGCTGCCGCATCCGCACGGCGAGCGTCTTCAGGCCACGGAGGACGAGCCACGAGTCGAATGGTCCCGGCACCGCGCCGAGCGACTTCTGGAGGAAGTAGAGGCGCTCCGCGATCGTCGGGTCGTTCGTCCCGGCGAAGCCGCCGACGACGTCCGAGTGGCCCCCAAGGTACTTCGTCGTCGAGTGCATGACGACGTCGGCGCCGAGCTCGAGCGGCCGCTGCAGGTACGGCGTCGCGAACGTGTTGTCGACGACGAGGATCGCGCCCACCGCCTTGGCGCAGCGGGCGGCCGCCTCGATGTCGACGACGTTCAGCATCGGGTTCGACGGCGTCTCCACCCACACCATCCGCGTGCGCTGGTCGAGGTGCTGGTCGAGCCGCTCGAACTCCGCCGCCGGCAGGTAGTCGAAGCGGTACCCCTTCGGCTCGTACACCTGCGACGTCATCCGGTACACGCCGCCGTACACGTCGGCGATCAGCACGACGCGGTCGCCGGGGTCGACGAGGTGCATCAGCGTCGTCGTCGCGCCGAGCCCCGACGAGAAGGCGATCCCGTGGTCGGCGCTCTCGAGCGAGGCGAGCGCGGTCTGCAGCGCCGAGCGCGTCGGGTTGGCGACGCGTGCGTAGTCGTAGCCCTTGTGGCGCCCGACCGCCTCCTGGACGAACGTCGACGTCTGGTAGATCGGCGTCACGATCGCGCCCGTCGCCGGGTCCGGCTCCTGGCCGTCGTGGATCGCGCGCGTCTCGAAGTGCAGCCGGTCCTCGCTCACGCGGCGATGGTATCCGCGCCGAGCCACGCGCCGAGGTCGCGGAGCGCCTCGCCGAGCCGCGACGTGTCGCCCCACGCACCGAGGAGCTCGAGCCGCCGGCTCTTGCGGTCGTACACCGGCTCGGCGCGGCCGACGAGCCGGTCGCCGACGAGGAGCGGCAGGACGTAGTAGCCGTACTCGCGCTTCGCCTTCGGCACGAACATCTCGAGCCGGTAGCGGAACCCCCAGAGCACCTCCGCCCGCTCCCTGTCGTACACGAGCCGGTCGAAGGGTGAGAGGAGGACGGCTCGGTCGGGCACCTCCCCGTCGCTCGCGTCCGGATGCGCCTCCCACGCGACCCCGTCGCGCCGCTTCACCATCCGCACGCCCTGCGAGCGGAACCGGCGTTCCGCCCGGACGCGCTCGGCCTCCGAGATCGAAACCGTCGGGGTCTCCGGCCAGACGCGCTCGGTCACGTCCCACAGCCGCTCCGCGCCCTGCCGTCCGGCGACGGTCACCTCGCCGTAGAGATGGAGGGCGAGCAGCATCAGCCCGACCCGTCGCGACCCCCACCAGCGGTGGCGCGTTCGCGGCCCCTTCGAGCGATCCTCGAGCTCGCGCGACGGGAGCGGCCCGCGCCGCTCGAGCTCCGTCAGCACGTACCGGCGGAAGGCGCGGTTCTCCGTGAGGAACTCCCGCGCCCAGCGCTGCCCGTGCGTGCGACGCGAGCGCCGGAAGTCGCGGATGCGCGCACGGACGAGCGGGAGGTCCTCGACCGGGTAGATGAACGCGTCGAACTCGAACAGCACGCGCTCCTCCCAGAGCAGCCGGTCGAGCTCGGCGCGGTCGTAGCGGGGCCCGAGCCGGCTGAAGAGGACGAGGTGCTGCGGCCGCTCGACCGGCTGGACGACGTCGATCTGCAGGAAGCCGAGCCGGCGGACGGTGTCGAGGACGTCGCTCGCGCGGCCGTCGAGGAGCTGCGCGCGGACGGCGATCCGGCGCGCCTCCTCCGGCGAGACCTCGACGCCGCTCGCGCGCCGCCGCTGCGCTGCACGTGCCACCACGGACGCGACTGTAACGGCGGCGCTGGTCGCCGCTGTCGCCGAAAATCCTTACATCGCGAGCGTTTCTGCGCACGCGCAGGCGGAATCCTCTGTAGGTGCCCGTCGTGTGGCGGGCCTGACTGGGGGGTCGAAATGAAGAAGGCTCTTTCCGCGTCGCTCGCGGCGCTCGTCGTCGTGCTGGCGGCGCTAGCGGGGACGACAGGCGTCGCCGCAGGCGCGTCCGACGCGCGGCAGACGTCGGCTGCGCCGTCCGCGAGCAACGCCCGCGTCGCGAACGTCACGCACGCGCTCGCGTCCGTCGAGCGACTGCTCGCGCAGTCGCAGGTCAGCAAGGTCGAGCTCCAGCAGCTCGTCACCCAGCTCAAGCAGGTCCAGGCGGGCCAGCTCGAGCTCAGCAAGCTCGTGACGCAGCTCCAGCAGCTGCAGTCGAGCCTCTCGCCCGAGCTGCGGCAGCTCGTCCAGCCGCTGCTGACGTCGCTGCAGGCGATCGTGCAGCCCCAGCAGCTCGCATCGCTGATCTCGAAGCTCGAGCAGCTGCTCGCCCAGGAGTCGCCGTCGGCGGCGGAGATCCGCTCGGTGCTCCAGCAGCTCCAGCAGCTCCTCTCGCTGCAGCCCGACCAGCTCCGGCAGGTCTTCACGCAGCTCCGCCAGGTGCTCGCCACCGCCGGGCTGCCGACGCAGCTGACGCAGCTCCTCCAGCAGATCGTGGGCCAGCTGCTCGGCGGCATCGCGATCGTGCCGAAGAACGTCTCGAAGGTGACCGTCTGTCACCGCACCGGGTCGAAGACGAACCCGTACACGGTCATCACGGTCTCGCTCCGCGGGTACCTGAACGGGCACGCGAGGCACCCGGGCGACATCCTCGTCGGCGCCGGCAAGATCAAGATCGACAAGCGGGTCTGCCCGTCGCTCGTCGCGAATCCGATTCCGACGGTGACGGAGCTGGCCGGCCTCATCCAGCAGCTCCTGCAGCAGAAGCAGCTGACGTCGGTCCAGGTCCAGCAGCTGATCAGCCTGCTGCGCCAGTTCACGATGCAGCAGACGCAGTTGCAGCAGCTCGTGACGCAGCTGAAGCAGGTCGTGAGCACGCTCTCGCCGGAGCTCCAGCAGCGCTTCCAGCCGGTGATCCAGCTCCTCGAGCAGGTGCTCGCGGCGCAGCCGGCGCAGCTCTCGCAGCTGCTGTCGCAGCTGCAGCAGCTGGCGGCGGTGCAAGGCGTCCCGGTGAAGATCAAGGTCGTCGTCAAGAGCATCACCATCGAGCTCTCGCCGGCGATCGCCGCGAACGAACGCAGCAAGTCGAAGAGCGGCAAGAAGAAGTAGTGCGGCCGGTCACGGGAGGGGCGGCTCCGCCGCTCCTCCCGTGGCGACGCACGCGACCACCGGCGCGCGGGACCGCCCGTGTTCGTACCGTGCAGGTGTGACCTGGGACGCGTTCCTGCAGGAGCACCTGCCCGAGCCGCCGGCGCGGGTGCTCGAGATCGGGTGCGGCAGCGGCGAGCTGACGACGAGCCTCGCCGTCGCCGGCTACGACGCCGTCGGGATCGACCCGGCCGCTCCTCAGGGCGACCGCTTCCGGCGGCTCAAGCTCGAGGACGTCGAGGACGACCCGCGGTGGGACGCCGTCGTCGCCGCACGATCGCTGCATCCGCTGACCGACCTGGAGTCGGCGCTCGACAAGGTCGTCGGGCTGCTCGAGCCTGACGGTGTGCTCGTCGTCGAGGAGTTCGGGTGGGACCTCCTCGACGAGCAGACGCTCGACTGGTTCTGGGGGCAGCGCCGTGCGATCGCCGCGGCCGACGGCACTCCCGCGCCCGGATCGCCCGAGGAGTTGCGCGCGGAGTGGGAGGCGGACCGGGTCGGCATGCACGGGCACGCCGCCCTCCGCGCCGCGCTCGACGCCCGCTTCGAAGAGATCGCCTTCGAGACCGCGCCGTTCCTCCACCGCGTGCTCGGCGGCGTCGCGACGGAGGTGCTCGAGCAGGCGCTGATCGACGCCGGCGCCATTCGCGCGCTCGGATTCCGGTTCGCCGGGCGGCCGCGCTAGCCCCCGAAGGGGCAGCGGCTATACGCAGAAACGGGGAGGGCGGCGCGCCCGAATCAGGAATGGGTCCAGGGCGAAAGACGGCCCGATAGTGAGGCCACTGCGGCGAACTGCGGAGGCTCACGATGACGACCACTCTCACGCCGACGACCCGTCGGCTCACCCCATCCGAGGCGGAAGACCTCTGGCGGAGCTGGAAGGACACGCGCGACGTTCGCGCCCGCGACCGGCTCGTGCTCGCGTACGCGCCGATGGTGCGGTTCATCGCAGCACGGAAGGTTCGGGAGCTGCCCGGCCACTGCGACCTCGACGACCTCGCGTCGTCCGGGCTCGTCGCGCTGCTCGAAGCCGTCGACAGGTTCGATCCCGCGAAGGGGGCCACGTTCGAGCAGTACGCGTGGACGCGCGTCGCCGGGGCGCTCGTCGACGAGCTGCGGCGGCAGGACTGGGCCTCCCGCTCGGTGCGCCGCGTCGGCCGCCGGATCGAGCGCGCACGCGATTCGTTCTTCGCACGCCACGGCGTCGCGCCGACGGAGGAGCAGCTCGCGCGTGAGCTCGGGATGACGGTCGCCGAGCTGCGCGTCAGCCTGGAGGAGATCGAGCGGGCCGACGTCGCCTCGCTGAACGCGCCCGCGCGCGGTGCGGACGACTCCGTGCCGACGGAGGTCGGCGACACCGTCGTCGCGCCGAGCGGCGACCACGAGCCGGACGCGACGGCGCTCGCGTCGGAGCGGAACGCGGCGATGCGGAACGCGATCGCACGGCTCTCCGAACGGGAGCGGCGGGTTCTCGCGCTCGTGCACGTCCACGAGCTCCCCGGCGCCGAGATCGGGCGGATGCTCGGCGTCAGCGAGTCACGGGTGTCGCAGATCCTCGCGGGGATCCGGCGCAAGCTGAAGGACCAGCTCGCGGCGTACGACGTGGACGTCGCCGCCTAGGCGGGCGTCCGCCCGGACAGGATCTCGGCGAGCCGGGCGGGGTCGATGTTGCCGCCCGACACGACGCACACGAGCTTCCGGCCCGGCACCCGCCCCTCGAGCGCGGCGGCGAGCGCGAGCGCGCCCGCGCCTTCTGCGACGATGCGCGCCCGCTCCGCGAGGAGGCTGACGGCAGCGGCGGTCGCGTCGAGCGCCACTGCGTGCGCGCCCGCGACGAGCGGCCGCGCCCGGTCCCACATCGCCGGGAGCAGCGCCCTGCTGCCTGCACCGTCGACGAACGACGCTGCATAGGCGACCTCTCGCGGCTCGCCGGCCGCCAGAGCGGCGGCGAGCGGCGCGCCCGATTCCGGCTCGACGGCGTGGACGTCGACGTGTGGCGCCGTCTGCGCGAG
>DATMJW010000082.1:0-14240 GCA_035553355.1 Gaiellaceae bacterium
ACCCACGCGTCGAGCTCGGCGCGCGTGCAGCTCTGGAGCAGCTTCACCGTGTACCCCTCGTACCGGTCGAGGACGAAGACCGGCAGCAGCCCTCCCACGTCCGGCCGCACCGCCTCGGCGCCGCCCAGGTCGTACCGCTCGGGGTGCGGCTCCTGCGCGAAGACGGTCACTTCGTGGCCGGCGCGGGCCCACTCGCGCGCGAGCGCCCGCGTGTAGACGTTCGACCCGGTCCCGCCGAGCAGGTACCCGTGCCAGAGCAGGATCCGCATCGGCCGCGGAGCCGCTACGTGAGGTGGAAGTACAGCGCGTAGAGGAGCTCGACCGCGGGATTCGACGTGTGCACGGCGACGTCCGGCGGCACGTCGAGCAGCGCCTCGGAGTAGTTGAAGATGATCTTCACGCCGGCGTCGATCAGGTCGTTCGCGGCGTCCTGGGCCGCGTCGGCCGGCACGGCGAGGACGCCGACGATGATGTTGTTCTCGCGGACGATCCGCTTCAGCTCGCCGTACGGCGACACCGGGAGGGAGCCGACGTTGCGGCCGACCTTCTCCGGGTCGGTGTCGAGCACCGCCGCGATGTTGATGCCGTGCTCGCCGAAGATCGGCGAGCTCGCGATCGCCTGGCCGAGGCGGCCGGCGCCCACGAGCGCGATGTTGTGCTGCCCCTGGGTGCGGAGGATCTTCCGGATCTCGCCGAGGAGCGCGTCGATCGAGTAGCCGACGCCGCGCTTCCCGAACTTCCCGAAGTGCGAGAGGTCGCGGCGGATCTGTGTCGCGTTGATGTTCGTGTAGTCGGCGATCTCCTGCGAGGAGATCCGCTCCTTGCCCATCTTCTTCGCCTGCGTCAGCACCTGCAGGTACCGACTCAGCCGTGCAGCAACACCAACGGTCAGACGCTCCGCCACCCGGGCGCTCCCTTCTGCTTGTGACAACCGAGCACATGATGCCAGCGGCGTCGCCGCGCGCCGGCGACGAACCGTCAGCGGGCCGCGAGGCGCTCGCGCAGCGCGTCCGGCTGCACGAAGTACGTGAAGGCGTCGGCGCCGTCGACCGCGACGACGGGGATCCGCTCCCGGTACCGCGCCTCGAGCTCGGGGTCGCCGCCGATGTCGACGTGCGCGAACGCGTCGCCGCAGACCTCGCGCACGACCTCGAGCGCGCTCTCGCAGAGGCTGCAGCCGGCGGCGGCGTAGACGGTGACGCGCGGGCTAGGGGTAGATCCCACGGGTGACGGTCGCCTCGGCGACGCGCTTCACCGCGATCCCGTACGCCGCCATCCGGAGGCTCGTGCCGGAGTCGACGTGCGTCTGCCACGTCTCGTCGAACGCGCGGGTGACGATCTCGTTCAGGCGCGCGTTCACCTGCTCTTCCTTCCAGAAGTACTCCTGGAGCCCCTGGACCCACTCGAAGTACGAGACGACGACGCCGCCCGCGTTCGCGAGCACGTCCGGCAGGACGACGACGCCGCGGTCCTCGAGGATCTCGTCGGCTTCGGGAGTCACCGGGCCGTTCGCGCCTTCGCAGACGATGCGCGCCCGCACGTGCGGCGCGTTCTCGGCCGTGATCACCTGCTCGAGCGCGCACGGCGCGAGCACGTCGCACTCGAGCACGAGCAGCTCCTCGTTCGTGATCGCGTCGCCGCCGCGGAAGCCGGCGAAGGAGCCGTGCTCCGCCTTGTGCGTGAGCGCGGCGGTGACGTCGATCCCCTTCGCGGAGTAGAGGCCGCCCTGCGAGTCCGAGATCGCGATCACCCGCGCGCCGCGCTCGCCGAGCATCCGGGCGAGGCCGCCGCCCACCTTCCCCGCGCCCTGCACCGCGACCTTCAGGCCGTCGATGCGGCGGCGGTCCTGCTTGAGCACGTCCTCGATGCAGTAGAGCGCGCCGCGCGCGGTCGCCTCGCGCCGCCCCAGCGAGCCTCCGATCGCGAGCGGCTTCCCCGTCACGACGCCGAGCACCGAGTGCCCCTTGTTCATCGAGAACGTGTCGAAGATCCACGCCATCACGCTCTCGTCGGTGCCGATGTCGGGAGCGGGGATGTCCTTCTCCGGCCCGATCTCGTTGATGATCTCGGTCGTGTAACGCCGCGTCAGCCGCTCGAGCTCACGGGTCGAGAGCTGCTTCGGGTCGCAGACGACGCCTCCCTTCGCGCCGCCGAACGGCAGGCCCATCAGCGCGCACTTCCACGTCATCCACATCGAGAGCGCCTTCACCTCGTCTTCGGTCACCGCGGGGTGGTAGCGGATGCCGCCCTTCGAGGGGCCGCGCGCGATGTTGTGGGTGATGCGGTAGCCGGTGTAGACGTTCGTCGAGCCGTCGTCCATCTGCACCGGGATCGAGACCTCGACGCTCCGCTTGACACTCTCGAGCACGTTCACGAGGTTCGCGTCGATCCCGAACGTCTCGCCGACCTTGCGCAGCTGCTCGCGCGCGAGCTCGTAGGGGTTCTGGCTCAGGTGCGTCGCCGTCGACTTCGTCGTCGCCATGGGCGCGCGGAGTCTAACGCCGCGCCGGGCACGCGGCGCCGTCAGCGGATCCGGAAGGCGACCGACTTCGCCTGCTGCTCGCCCGCGGGGGGCACCGCGAGCACGCGGAGCCGGTACGGGCCGCGCGGGAGCGTGCCGCCGCGCGGGCCGCGGCCCGTGATGCCGAAGGCGTAGCTCCCTGGGAGCACGTCGCGGAGCCGGGCGAGCAGCCCGAGCCGCTCGCGCCCGCGCCAGAGCTCGACGTCGAGGCGCTCGACCGGCTGCAGCTGGCGCAGCCCACCGCGGCTCGCGACGCCGCCCGCACGCACCGTGAGCACGGCCGGCGCGGCGTCGGAGGCACGGAAGCTCTTCTCCGAGAGAGCCACCTCGCCGAGCAGCGCCGCCCCCTGCACCGGGAGCGCGACGGCCCACGGCACGACGAGGTCGACGGCCCCCGTCGAGACGAGACGGATGTCGCCGGTGATCGCACCGAGGCCGCGCGGGAGGAACGACACCGTCGCCGTCAGCGTCACCGCGCGCCGCTCGCCGGCGCGCAGGACGAGGCGATCGGTGTCCGTGACGACCGAGACGCCGGCGATGCCCTCGACCTCCGCCTCGACCCGCACGGCGATCCTCCGGTTGGTGACGTTCCGGATCACGAGTCGTTGCTGCGACGCCCAGCCCGGCTCTGTCGCCGCGCCGAAGGCGACCGCGGCGGGCGACGTCGCGACCTCGGCGACGAGAGCCGCTGCCGGATCGAGGAGGCCCGCGCCCTGCGCCGAGACCTTCGTCGCGGAGAGCCGAGACGCCGTGCCCACGAGCACGCTTTTGAGCGCTGCGCCGTCCAGCCCCGGGCGCGCCTGCGCGAGGAGCGCCGCCGCACCGCCGGCGACGGCTGCTGCCGCGCTCGAGCCGCTGATCGTGCCGTACCGCGGCCGGCGGTCCGAGTTGCGTCCTGCCGAGGCGGTCAGGAGCTCGATCCCCGGCGCCGCGAGCTCCGGCTTGACGCCGCCGCCGAACGAGAGGCCGTGCGACGAGAACGGCGCGTTGCGGCTACGGCCGTCGTTGTCGCGCCATGCGACGGCGCCGAGCGCGACGCGCACGTCGACCCCGCGGGAGAGCGCCTGCCGTGCCGCCCGTGCGACGTCCGCCGGAACGCCGATCACCGGCGCGGCCACTCCGTCGTCGAGCCCGAGCGCGCCCGCCGGAACCGCGCCCTCGACGAGCACGGCGGCCGCACCGGCCTCGGCCGCCCGCCGCGCCGCCTCCGCCGGAGCCGCCGTCCGCGCGAGCAGCGCCGCGCGCCCCGCGACGACGCTGTAGCCGTCGGCGTCGAAGAAGCGGGCGAGCGGCGACCCTGCCGGCCGCGCCGGCGCCTCGCCCGGCCGCACGAGCCGCAGCGACGTCGTCCCCTCCGGAAGCGTCGCTGCCGCGAGCGGGACGACGCGGTCGAGCAGCGTCCGCAGCCCCGCGCGGAGGACGACGCGCGCGCTCGCGTGCTGCACCCGTGCGTCCGCGGCTCCGACCGTCAGTGCCGCGGGCGCGCCGCCGGGCCCGCCGATGCTGCCGTAGCCCGGCCCTGCCGGCCCGTCGTTCCCGGCGGGCGCGACGACGAGCGTGTCGAGATCGAGGGCGCCCTGCGCGGCTCGTGCGAGCGGGCCGTCCGGGAACGACGCGAACGGCTCGACGACGCCGACGACGGCGACCCTGGCGGCGTCGAGGGTGCTGCCGTCACCGTCGGGGTCGACCGCGTGCTCGAGACCGGCGAGGAGCTGGTCGGTGCGCGCGTAGACGGTGAAGCCGCCCTCGGCGTCCGGCTGCCACCCCGCGACGCGGATCGGCAGGACGGCGGCGCCGGGCGCGACGCCGTGGAGTCGCGTGGGGCCGTTCCGGCCGACGAGGAGGCCGGCCATCTGCGTCCCGTGCTGCTCGAGCAGGCCCGGCTCCTGCGGGTGGTGGCGCGGGGTCGGGTCGCCGTCGGGGTCGAGGACGTCCACCCCCTCGTGCACCCGTCCGCGGATGTACGGGTGCGTCGCGTCGACGCCGGTGTCGAGCAAGGCGACGGTGACACCGGCACCGTCGAAGCCGGGGACGCGCACCAGCGAGCGACGACCGCCCTCGGGGCCGTACGCCTCTGCCGCGAGCGCGGTCGCCGCGGGGTACGCGACGCGCACGGGGTAGACGCCGACGACGTCCTCGTCGCGCTCGAGCAGTGCGAGCGCGCGCGCGTCGAGGGCGGCCGCGAACCCGTTGAGCGTGCGGGTGTAGACGAAGTCGGGGACGATCCGGACGCCCTCGCGGGAGAGGCGTGCGGCGACCTGCTTCTGCGCTGCGAGCGCGGCGGCCGTCCACCGGCGCATCTGCGCCTCGGTCGCGCGCCCTCCCGCAGCGGCGACGCGATCGGCGAGCGAGGCGTAGCGGAGGACGACGATGGCGCGCTGGCCGACGGCGACGTTGCTGCGACCGCCGTCGACGAAGCCGCGCCACGCGGCAGCGCCCGTGTCGACGCCGCGCGCGTCGCGCGCGCCCGCACCGCCGCCCGCGCCGAGCACGACGACGAGAAGGAGAGCGGCTGCACCGAGCAGCCGACGCCGGTCACGCACGCGAGGCATAGGCGTCGAGGTCAAGGTACCGAGGATAGGGAAGCGTCCTGCCGTACCTCGCGGCCGACGCGATCATGGCGGCGTTGTCCGTGCAGAGCGCGAGCGGCGCGAACCGCGCACCCGGCAGGGAGCCGCGCAGCTCCGAGTTCGCGGCGACGCCGCCGACGACCGCGATCGTCTCGTGCCCCAGCCGCTCGGCCGCCGCCTGCGTCCGCTCGACGAGCGCCCGCACGAGCGCTCGCTGGTACGACGCGGCGAGGTCGGCTCGCCGCGCGTCGACTCCGTCGCCGAGGTCGCGCACCGCGTAGAGGAGCGCGGTCTTCACACCGGAGAACGAGAAGTCGTGGCCGTCGAGCCGGGCGACCGGGAACCGGAACGATTCGGGATCGCCCTCCTGCGCGAGGCGGTCGATCGCGGCGCCGCCGGGATAGCCGAGCCCGAGCAGCCGGGCGCCCTTGTCGAAGGCCTCGCCGGCGGCGTCGTCGACGGACGTCCCGACGACGTCGTAGCGGTCGTGCGCGCGCACGTCGAGGAGCAGAGTGTGGCCTCCGCTCGCGAGCAGGCAGAGGAAGGGCGGCTCGAGAGGGTCCGCGCCTAGCCAGAGCGAGGCCACGTGCCCGTGCAGGTGGTCGACCGGCACGAGCGGCAGCCGCCGCGCCCAGGCGAGCGCCTTCGCGGCGGAGAGGCCGACGAGGAGCGCGCCGACGAGCCCAGGCCCCTGCGTCACGGCCACCGTCTCGACGTCGTCGAGCTCGGCGTCCGCCTCGGCCAGCGCCTCGCGCAGCACCGGCACGACGAGCTCGAGGTGGCGGCGCGACGCGACCTCGGGGACGACGCCGCCGTAGCGCGCGTGCAGATCCGCCTGCGACGACACGACGTTCGCGCGGATCTCGCCGCCCGCGGTGACGAGCGCCGCAGCGGTCTCGTCGCAGGACGTCTCGATGCCGAGGATCACGATCCCGCCTCCTGCGGCACCCGTGCCGCGTCGCGCCACATGATCAGCGCGTCCTCGCGGTTGTCGGTGTAGTAGCCGCGCCGCACGCCGCGCCCGCGGAAGCCGAGGCTCTCGTAGAGCTTGATCGCGCCCTCGTTGGAGACGCGCACCTCGAGCGTGTAGCCGCGGCGCTCGTCGCTGCTCGTCTGCGCGAACAGCTGCTCGAGCAGCGCTCGCGCGATCCCGCGGCGGCGCCACTCGGGGTGGACGGCGACGTTCATCACGTGCCATGCGTCGACGTAGCGCGAGATGATGAGGTAGCCCACGAGGGCGCCACCTGTCGCGTCGAAGGCGCCGAGCGAGAGGGAGCTCGGCTTCGCGAGCTCCGACGCGAACATCGAGCGCGACCACGGCGTCGGGTACGACGACCGCTCGATCGCCTCGATCTCGGTCAGGTGGCGCAGCTCGAGCTTCCGCAGCTCCACGTCCCTCACGTGCCCACCGCCGGCTTCGCGTCGGGGTCGCGGACGTAGATGGGCACGACGAGGTCGGCGGCGCCGAAATCGCGCGCGAGCAGCGCGTGGAAACGCGCGCGCGGCACGTGCCGCTCGTCGTCGTCGGGCGGAACCTCGGCTCCCGCCGCCGCGAGCAGCTCGCGGTACCGGATCGCGCCGTCCCCGACGCAGAGCGTGCCGGGCGCGACGTCGAGCTCCGCCGGCGCCACGGCGCGAGGACCGGGGACGAAGACCTCGCGGCGCTTCGCGTCGACGACCGGCAGCGCGCCCGGGGCTCCTGCTGCGAGCGCGTCCAGCGTGGAGACGCCCGCGACGGGGAGGTCGAGTGCGAGCGCGAGCCCGCGCGCGGCGGCGACGCCGATGCGCACCCCGGTGAAGCTCCCGGGGCCGATCCCGACGACGAGCGCGTCGAGATCGGCCGTCCTCACGCCGCCCTGCCGCAGGAGGGCGTCGACGTCCTCGAGCACCGTCGCGGCGCGCGACGTGCGCTCGGCCAGGACCTCGCCGTCGGCGACGAGCGCGCTCGTGGCGCGGTCGGTGGCCGTGTCGAACGCGAGGATCACCACGTTCGGTGGATGGTAGAAACGGCGTCGAGCAGCTCGCCGTCGTCCGTCTCGAGCACGAGCCGCCGCCGCACCGGGTCGACGTGCTCGAGCCGCACGCGCAGGCGCGGACGCGGCAGGTCCGTCCCCGCCGCCTCCGGCCACTCGACGAAGGCGACGGAGTCCTCGAAGTACGGCTCCAGATCGCCCCACTCGGCAGCGGAGACGCCGCTGAAGCGGTACAGGTCGAGGTGTGAGACGTCCGGGTCGCCCCTGTAGCGGTGCCCGATCGTGTAGGTCGGGCTCGTCACGGGCGCGGTCACACCGAGCGCGCGGCACGCGCCGCGGACGAACGTCGTCTTGCCGGCGCCGAGATCGCCCGAGATCGTGACCACGTCGCCCGGCCGCAGCCGCTCGGCGACCTGCGCGGCGACGCGCTCCGTCTCCTCGGGCGACGCCGTGACGAACTCCATGCCGCGCAGCGTAGAACCGCCGCGGCGGCTCGGGCGGCTAGAAGAGGCCGAGCTGGACCGGCGGCCGTGCGGCGGCCGCGGCCGCCTGCGGCTCCATCGGCTCCGGCTCCGCGACGGCGGGCGCAGGGACGGCTGCGCGGCCGAGGAGCGCGGGGATCCGCCGGAAGTCCTCCTCGAGCACCTTCTGCATCGAAGGGGTGTAGAGGGCGGCCGCCGGATGGAACAGCGGGTAGAGCGTGACGCGGTTGCCGCCGAGCGTCACCTCCTGCTCGACGCCGTGGACGCGCGTGATCCCGGTCGGCTTCCCCGACAGCAGCTTCGTGGCGAAGTTCCCGAGAGTCGCGACGAGGCGGGGCTGGATCAGCTCGATCTGCCGGAAGAGATGCGTCTCGCACGCCTCGATCTCCTCGGGGTGCGGGTCGCGGTTCCCCGGCGGGCGGCACTTGAGCACGTTCGCGATGTACACGTCCGTGCGCGACAGCCCGATTCCGTTCAGGAGCCGCTCGAGCAGCTTCCCCGCCTGCCCGACGAACGGGACGCCGTTCTGGTCCTCGTGGAACCCGGGCGCCTCGCCGACGAACATCAGCTCGGCATCGGGTGCCCCGGAGCCGAAGACGACCTGTGTCCGCGTCGCCGCGAGCGGGCAGCGCGTGCACTCGAGCGTCGCGTCCCGGAGGTCGGCGAGCGAGGTGAAGCTCGACA
Source organism: Gaiellaceae bacterium (assembly GCA_035553355.1). GTDB lineage: Bacteria > Actinomycetota > Thermoleophilia > Gaiellales > Gaiellaceae > Gaiellasilicea. The sequence continues at coordinate 8,231 of DATMJW010000082.1, forward strand.
CGCCCGGCAGTCTACGCCCGCGGCCGGACGCGGCTCGCGGCGCCTCGGGCTAGGGCTTGGCCGCGGCGCACGCGGCGTGATCCGGCGACGTCCCGACGTGCGGGGCGAGCCAGCGCGCGGCGTCGCAGGACGCCTGCGGCGGCAGGAAGTGGCCGGCGTCGTACCAGATCACCTCCTTCGGCTCGGGCGCTGCCGCGTGGTAGCGCCGCGCGTCCGGCGGCGGAACGAGCTCGTCGTCGCGTCCGGCCTGGAACAGGAGCGGCGCCGTCGCCCGCGCCACGTAGCGGAGCGGCTCGATCGGACGCATGGCCGCGAGCCACCGCTTCCGCTGCTTGGCCGGCAGCAGCGGCAGCGGCCCGTGGGACTCGGGGCCCGTGAAGTGCTCGACGAGCCCGCCGTCGCCGACTGCCAGCACGAACGCGCCGAGACGACTCTCGACGCCGGCGAGCAGACCGCCCATCGCGCCGCCGTAGCTGTAGCCGAAGTACGCGATGTCGTCGTCACGGACGTCCTCGCGCTGCTGGAGGAGGTCCACCGCGCGGCGGAGGTCGACGATCATCTGGATCTGCTCGCGACGGTCGCGCCGGTCGAACCGCACCGGGTGGCCGCCGCGGCGCGCGAACGGCGCGTCGATCGCGACGACGACGGCGCCGAGCTTCGCGTAGTCCTCCGCGACGGGCTGCATCTCGTCGCTGCTCCCCGGCATTCCGTGCTGGACGATCAGCCCCGCGAAGGGGCCCGCTCCCGGCGGCACGACGACGATCGCGCGCACGCGGCCGCCCTTCGGGCTCCGATACGTGATCCTGCGGACCGTGAGGCCGTCACGCGTCTCGCGCGCCGTCTCCTTGACGTCGAGCGGCAGGGAGGCGTCGTAGCCGAAGACGTCGCCCGAAGCAGCGCGAGCGGAGCCGTCGTCGCCGCGGGCGCAGCCCGCGATCGAGAGGGCGAGCAGGACGACGAGGAGGACGCGCATGCCGCTGAGGATACGGCGAAATCGCCGCACTTGCAAGAGGGGCGTGCGTTTGCCGCGTCTGCTCTGCGTCAGCCGCAGCCGCAGCCGCCGCCGCAGCAGCCGCCGCCCGCGCCGAAGCTCGGCGAGGACGAGGTGCCCGAGATGGCGAACGCAGAGAGCTGCTTGAGGACGTTCGGTGTCTCGCACTTCGGGCACGCCACCCTCTGGCCCTCGGTGCGGACGAGCTCCTCGAAGTGCTCCTCGCACTCCATGCACGCGTACTCGTAGATCGGCACGCCCGCAGTGTACGTGCGCCGTCAGCGCGCGCGGAGGACGAGCGCCTGGCGGTGCTGCCCCGCCGGCAGGCCGTCGCTCGACTGCGCGACGTACGAGATCACGCGCGCGTCGGCGGAGATCCCGCCGACGAACGCCGCGCTCCAGCCGTAGCCGCCGAAGGACGGGACGTCGACGCGCGTCGAGCCACCGCCCCGCAGGTCGTGCAGCGTGATCCGGTCGTGCCAGTGCGAGGCGACGAACCGCCCGCCCGCCGCGATTCGCACCGCGTTCGCATCGCCGAGGTCGAGCGTGCGGCGCGTCGAGCGGTCGTACACGTGCCCGCGCATCGGCGGCCCCCGCGTGAACGCGACGCGGCGGCCGTCCGCGGAGATCTGCGCGCCGCCGCCGGAGCCGACGGTCGTCGTGCGACCCGTGCGGAGGTCACGGAGGAAGAGGCTGCCGCCGACGCTGTAGGCGAGCCAGCGGCCGTCGCGCGAGAGCGACGGCTTCGCTCCGGATGAGTCGAGTGCCATCCCCGCGAGGCGCGTCGTCCTCCGAGTGACCCGGTCGTGCACGAACACGTTCGCCTGCCCGTCGCCGTCGCCCGCCACGAGGTTCGACGCCGCCGAGACGAAGGCGACGACGCGGCCGTTCCCGGAGATCGTCGCGTGGCAGCTCCACCCGTTCGGCTTCGCGCCGCCGCGGCCGACGCTGACGCGCGTCGTGCGCCGCGCCCGACGGTCGCGCACGAAGACGTCGCGGAACTGGTCGAGCCTGTTCGCGAACCCGGTCTGCACGAGCTCGTCGCGGGGCGCGAGGTTCGAGGCGCAGGAGCAGAAGGAGACGAAACGGCCGTCGTCGGAGACCGCGGGGTCGAGGCTGCTCGCGTTCGCGCGGGCGCCGCTCGACGAGACGGACACGGCGGCGGAGCGTCGCGTCCGGCGGTCGCGCGCCACCACCTGCGCGCCGTCGCGCCCGTTCTGGACGTAGACGAGCGTGCGCGCGTCGGGCGTCAGCGTCGGTTGCGCCCCGTCCGGGACGGTGTCCGACACGCCCGCGAGCGCGACGCCTGCGGCGAGCGCTGCGAGGAGACCCACGAAGAGGCCGTACCACCGTCTGCCCGCGCTTACACTCGCTGCCGTGACGGTCTGGTCGGCAATCCCGCTCGAGGGCCGCGTCGTCCGGCTCGAGCCGCTCGAGCCGCGTCACGAGGAAGGGCTCTGGGAGGCGTCCCGCGAGGCGGAGACGTGGCGCTGGCTGAGCGTCGCGCAGCCACGGACGCGGGACGAGCTGCACGCGTACGTGGCCGCCGCGCTCGCGAGCGCGGCCGCGTGCGTCGAGCTCCCGTTCGTGACCGTGCGTCGCGCCGACGGCCGTGTCGTCGGGAGCACACGCTTCCTCGCGCTCCGTCCGGAGCACCGCAGCCTCGAGATCGGCTGGACGTGGCTGCACCCTTCGGCGTGGCGGACGGGCGCGAACGTCGACGCGAAGCTGCTCCAGCTCACCGACGCCTTCGAGCGGCTCGGCTGCCGCCGCGTCGAGCTGAAGACCGATGCGCGCAACGAGCGCTCGCGGCGCGCGATGGAGGCGCTACCGGCCGTCTTCGAGGGCATCCACCGCAAGCACATGCTCGTCCGGGACGGCGAGAGCCGCGACTCCGCCTGGTACAGCGTGATCGACGACGAGTGGCCCGTGGTGAAGGCGAACCTGGAGCGGCGCCTAGCCGCCCGCGGGCGCGATCCGGACGACACGGTCGTCGGCCGCTGAGGGCGTCCCGCGGCCGTCGCGGTTCGACGTCGCGACGTAGACCGCTCCGTCGGGGCCGACACGCACGTCGCGCAGCCGCCCCAGCTCGCCGGCGTACAGCACCTCCTCCTCGACCACACGGTCGCCGTCGAGCTCGAGGCGCCGCAGCGACTGGTCCTTCAGCGTCACGAAGAGGAGCGAGCCTTGCCACTGCGGGATCAGGTCGGCGTCGTAGAACGCGCACCCCGCCGGCGCGATCGTGGGCGTGTAGCTGCGCAGCCCGTCGCCGACCGACTCGGGCCACCCCGCGTCCCCGCCCTCTTCCACGAGCGCGATCTCGTCGCCGACGTCGGGACCGTGCTCGGTTCGGAAGAGGCGGCCGTCCGGTGCGAAGCAGAGGCCCTGCACGTTGCGGTGGCCGCGCGAGTGGATGCGGACGGCGCCGCCCGGCTCCACTCGCAGGACCTTCCCCGCACGGCTCTCCGGGTCCGGCGCGAGCTCGGGCCGCCCCGCGTCTCCGGTGCCGACGAAGAGCGTCCCGTCCGACGCGAGCCTGATCCGGCCGCCGTCGTGGATCACGCCGGCGGGGATGCCGTCGACGAGCGTCGTCTGCGTCCCGTCCGGCGCGAGCCGGACGACCCTGTTCTCGTCCGCGGCCGTGTACATGAGGAGGAAGCGGCCGCGGTCGTCGATCTCGAGCCCCATCAGCCCGGCCTCGCCCGCCTCGACGACGCCGGCGATCTCGCGGACGTCGCCGCGCTCCGAGCGCAGCCGCCCCGGGCGCTCCGTCACCCACAGCGTGCCGTCGCGGTCCCATGCGAGTGCCCACGGCGTCTCGAGGCCCTCGAGCACCGTCGTCAGCTCGAGCTCGACGGGCGCGGCCGCCGCGGTGGTGGGCGGCACCGTTCTCGCCTCCGTCGTCGCCGTCGCCGTCGTCGTCGCCGCGGCCGTCTCCGCCGGTGCGGTGTCGCCGTTCCCGCCGCAGCCGGCGGCAACGGCCGCAGCCGCAGCCGCAGCCGCAGCGAGCGTGCCGCACAGAGCCCGCACTACGCGCCCTCGCCCTGGCCGCGGAGCAGGAACTCGCGCACGCGCTCGACCGCGTCGGGCACGTCGCGGAAGACGCCGTGGCCCGCGGAGGGGTAGCGGTGGTACTCGACGAGGTCGGGCGGCATCGCGGCGACGAGCTCCTCGGTGCCGACGACGGTCGTCGACGGATCGTCCTCGCCGGCGAGGACGAGCGTCGGCGTCCGCAGCTCCGCCGCGGCCGCGCGAATGTCGAAGTCGCGCTCCTCACGATCCCAGTACTGCGTCAGCTCGACGTTCATGGCCATCCGGGCGACGGTGTCCGGCGAGAGCGGCGTTCGCGTGTAGAGCGGGACGCAGACCCGCAGGAAGTCGGCGAACGTCGCGTCCGACGGCTCCGCGAAGTAGCGCGCGGCGATCTCGCCCGCCTGCGCGCCGCCGAGCCGGTCGAAGACCGCGATCGAGCGCGTGTGGACGTAGCGCCCCACGGTGCTGACGAGGACGAGCCGGTCGACGGTCTCCGGCCGCCGCACCGCGTGCAGGAGCGCGATCGCGCCGCCGAACGCGGTTCCGAGCAGCACGGGCCGCTCGAGCTCGAGCGCGTCGCAGAAGCCGGCGAGGTCGGCCGCCCACGTGTCGAGCGTCCAGTGCTCGGCGCTGCTCCAGTCGCTGCGGCCGGAGCCGCGCAGGTCGAGGTAGATCACCTGCGCGTCGCGCGCGAGCGCGGGGCCGACGTGCTCCTTGTAGAGCGAGTGATCGGGGCCCGGCCCGGTGTGGAGGAGCACGACCGTCGGCCGCTCGCGCATCCACGGGCCCGACGGCACGAGCTTCGCCCCCTCCACGTCGAAGAAGAGCCGGACGTCCCCCACCTGCACCCGCATCCCCGAAGGCTAGACTCCGCGTGCCCGGTATCCGCGAGGAACTGGAGCCATTGCGAGATGTTCGAGCGAATCCACGTCGTCGGCGCGGGACGCGTCGGCTCAGCCGTCGCGGCGCGCCTCCGCGAGCGCGGCGTCGCCGTGGGCGCGGACGCCGCCGAGCTCGTCCTGCTCTGCGTCCCGGACCGCGCGATCGCTGCGGCCGCAGCCGAGGTCCGACCGGGGCCGTGGGTCGCCCACGTGAGCGGCGCGACGCCGCTCGCCGCGCTCGCGCCGCACAGGCGGCGCTTCGGCCTCCATCCGCTGCAGACGTTCACTCTCGCCCGCGGCCCCGAGCAGCTCGACGGTGCGTACGCAGCCGTCACGGCCGAGACGGACGCGGCTCGCGCCGCTGCGACCGAGCTCGCGCACCTGCTCGGCCTCGAGCCGTTCGCTCTCGACGACGCCAAGCGGGATGCGTACCACGCCGGAGCTGCGATCGCGTCGAACTACCTCGTCACGCTGCGGCGCGCCGCGGGGGCGCTGCTCGACGCGGCAGGCGTCCCGCCCCACGTCGTCGACCCGCTCATGCGCCGGACGATCGAGAACGGCTTCGAGCTCACTGGCCCGATCGCCCGCGGCGACTGGGAGACGGTCGACGTGCACGTCGAGGCGATCCGCCGCGAGCGCCCCGAGCTCGAGCCCATGTACGTCGCCCTCGCAGAGGCGACGAGGGAGCTCGCGTGAGGATCGTGCGGACGAAGGCGGAGCTGCGGGAGCGGCTCGCGGAGCTGCGGCCGTGCGGCGACGTCGGCCTCGTCCCGACGATGGGCGCGCTCCACGCCGGCCATGTCGCGCTGCTCGCGGCGGCGCGCGCGGAGAGCACGACGGTGGTCGCGAGCCTCTTCGTCAACCCGGCCCAGTTCTCCGAGGCGGCCGATCTCGCCCGCTACCCGCGCGACGAGGAGCGGGACGCGGCCGTCGCCGCCGAGGCCGGCGTCGACCTGCTCTTCGTCCCGCCGGCCGAGGAGGTGTACCCGCCGGGCTTCCAGACGTGGGTCGACGTGGAGGAGCTCGGCGCGGTGCTCGAGGGCGTCCACCGGCCCGGCCACTTCCGCGGCGTCGCGACGGTCTGCCTCAAGCTCTTCAACCTCGT
>DATMJW010000083.1:0-7747 GCA_035553355.1 Gaiellaceae bacterium
GTGCTTCAAGCCCGTGTTCTCGTCGGGGTCGCGCGGGTTCCGCATCCTCGATCCGACCGTCGACCGGGCGCACCAGCTCCTGAACGAGCGGCCCGGCTCGGTGGCGATGCGCCTCGAGGAGGCGGTCGAGCTGCTGCCCGATGAGGGCGGGCCCGACCTGCTCGTGATGGAGCTCGCGACGGGCGGTGAGCGGACGATCGACGGGATCGCGGACGGGGAGCGCGTCGTCCTGGGGCACCCGAAGACGCGCGAGTCGATGCGCGCCGGGCTCGCGATGTACTTCGTCACGCTCGAGGACGACGAGCTGATGGCGACCGCCGACCGGCTCGTGCGGGAGCTGCGGATCGAGCACTTCTTCAACATCCAGCTCGTCGGCGAGCACGTGATCGAGATCAACCCGCGGATCTCGACGATCGTCTACCAGGACGACCTCAACCTGCCGTACCTCGGTGTGAAGCGCGCGCTCGGCGAGATCGGCGACGACGAGCTCGCGGCGCTGCGTGCGCGGGTGCGTCCGGGGCGGACGACGCTGCGCTACTTCGACCAGGTCGACTTCGACGGCGCCGTCGTCGACTCGCGCGCACACGCGCGCCCGTGAGGCAGGGGCGGTCGTGGCGGCGCCTCCACCCACCACCCCCCACCCACCCACGGGGCGGGAAACGGTAGTCGGTGCGGTCGCACGCGTCCGTGCCGCTTCTGTGACGGGACGCTGAATCTTCGTGCACACCCGTCCCGAACGGCCGCTGCGCGTCACCTTCTGCCCCGTCAACACGGCCGGTGTGCCGTGGACGACCGCGCAGGCGCTCCGCCGCCGCGGCGTCGACGCCCGCGTCGTCGTCTTCGAGCGCTACCGCCTGCACCCGGAGGCGGACGAATCGCTCGAGATCGCGGGCGCCGGACTCCTGCGGCGCCAGGCAGCGCAGTGGCACGCGCTCGGGCGGCTCCTCCCGCAGACGGACGTCTTCCACTTCGTCTTCGGGCTCACGCTCGTCCCGCAGTCGCTCCAGTTCCCCCTCCTCCGCGCGGCGCGGCGGAAGTCGGTGATGCACTACCTCGGCTCGGACATCCGCGGCAAGACGCCCGCCGAGCTCGCGCACGGGCGGAAGGCCGACGCCGAGATCGTCGGGAGCTACGACGCGATCCGGTGGGTGCCCCACGCCCACGTGCTGCCGCCGGGGATCGACGTCTCGTCGATCGAGCCGACGCCGCCGAGCGACCGGACACGGCCCGTGATCGTCCACGCGCCGTCGAGCCGCCGACGCAAGGGGACGGACGCCGTGGTCGCAGCGTGCGAGGGCCTCGACGCCGAGCTCGAGCTCGTCGAGGGGCTCCGGCACGACGAGGCGTTCGAGCGCTACCGGCGGGCGGACATCGTCGTCGATCAGCTGAACGCCGGCTGGTACGGCATCTTCGCGATCGAGGCGATGGCGCTCGGGAAGCCGGTCGTCACGTTCCTGCACGACGAGGCGGTGCGGCGGACGGAGGACGCCTACGGGACCGCCGTCCCGATCGTGAACGCCAACGCGGCGACGCTGCGCGAGCGGCTCGAGCCGCTCGTCGCGGACGCGGCTCTTCGCCGCCGCATTGGGGACGCCTCACGCGCGTACGTCGAGCGCGTCCACGACGTCGAGCGCGTGACCGACCGCCTGCTCGACCTCTACGCTCGCCTGTAGATGGGCGCCCTCGGCGGGCAGCTACGGCGGCTCGGCCGCCACTCGGCCGTCTACGGCCTCGGCGGGATCGTCTCGCGCGTCCTCGCGGTCTTCCTGCTCCCGCTCTACACGCGCTACCTCGACCGCGACGACTTCGGCGCCGTCGGCCTCGTGATCGCGCTCTCCGCCGTCCTCGTCACGATCCTGCGGCTCGGGATCTCGTCGGCGTTCTTCCGCTTCTACTTCGACTCGCAGGAGCCTGCGCAGCGGCGGCTCGTCGTCCGCACCTCCTTCTGGTTCACGATGGGCATGGCCACAGCCGGCCTCGTCGCCGGCGTCGTGCTCGCGGCGCCGCTCGCCGGGCTGCTCGGGCTCGACGACCCGAACCTCGTGCGCGCCGGCTTCGTCGGGATCTGGGCGCAGATGAACTACGAGCAGCTGACGTCGCTCTTCCGCGCCGAGGAGCGCTCGACGGCGTTCGTGCTCGCGAGCCTCGCGAACGTCGCCGTGACGATCGCGGCGACGGTGCTCCTCGTCGTCGTCTGGGAGCAGGGCGCGCTGGGGGTGATCATCGGGAACTTCGTCGGCACGCTGCTCGTCTACCTCGCGCTCCTCGCCGTCCACCGCGAGCAGCTCGGCCTCGAGTTCTCGCGCCCGCTGCTGCGCGAGATGAACCGCTTCGGCATCCCGCTCGTGCCGGCCGCGCTCGCGCTGATCGCGGTGAACTTCAGCGACCGCTTCTTCCTCGTCCACCTCGCGAGCCTCGAGGAGGTCGGGCTGTACGAGATCGGCGTCCGGATCGCGTCCGCGATGGTGCTGCTCCTGACCGCGTTCCGGATGGCGTGGCCCGCGTTCGCGTACTCGATCGACGACGACGCGGAGGCGAAGCGGACGTACGCCTTCGTGCTCACGTACCTCGTCGCCGTCGCGTCGTGGCTCGCGCTCGCGCTCGGGCTGCTCGCGCCGTGGCTCGTGCGCCTCCTGACCCAGCCGGAGTTCTACGCGGGCGAGCGCGTCGTCGCGCCGCTCGCGTTCGGCGGCATGGCGTACGCCGCGTACATCGTGATGGCGATCGGCGTCGGGCGGGCGAAGCGGACGCAGTTCAACTGGCTCATCACCGGCGCGGCCGCCCTCGTGAACGTCGCGCTCAACCTCGTGCTGATCCCCCGCTACGGGATGATGGGCGCCGCCGTCGCCACCGTCGCCGCGTACGCCGTCATGTTCGTCGCGATGACGTGGTACGCCCAGCGCGTCTTCCCGACGCCGTACCAGTGGCGGCGTGTCGCCACCGCGGTCGCGGCGGCCGTCGCGCTGCTCCTGCTCGGGAAGAGGGTCGGCGGGCTCGGTGCAGCCCTCGCGCTCAGCGCGCTCTACCCGCTCGTGCTCCTCCCGCTCGGCTTCTATCTCCCCGCCGAGCGGCGGCGGCTCACCGCGCTACGGCCTCCTCTGCGACCGCGCGGCCGCGCGTCGTGAGGCGCAGCTCGCCGGCGGCCTCCTCGACGAGCCCGCGGCGTGCTGCACCGCGCACGATCCGCTCGGCGAACGCCGCGTCCCAGCGCAGGTGCTCGCCGAGGTGCGCCACGCGGTTCTCGACGTGGGCCTCGGGAAGCCCCTCGTGGTTCGCGAGGTGGATCGCGAGCATCGTCTGCGCGAATTCGAGCCGCTGCCGCGCGCGGCGCCGCGCAACGGCGACGAGCCCCCGGCCCGGGGCGAACGCCCACGCGAGCAGGAAGAGGACGCCGCTCATCGTCGCCATCGCGCCCGCGATCGATGCGTCGAGGAGATACGCGAGCCAGTAGCCGGAGAGTGCCGCTGCCGCGCCGAGCCCGGCCGCGAGCGCGAGGAGCCGGTCGAGCCGGTCCGTGAGGAGGTAGGCAGTCGCCGGCGGCGCGATCATCAGCGCGACGACGAGGATCGAGCCCACCGCGTCGAACGCCCCGACCGCGGTCACCGAGACCATCCCCATCAGCCCGTACTGCACCGCTGCGGGCGCGAAGCCGAGCGCGACGGCGAGCGCAGGGTCGAACGTCGACAGCTTCAGCTCCTTCCAGAAGACGGCGATCGCGAGCACGTCGAGCGCGAGGATCACGCTCATCGCGACGAGCGACGACGGCCCGAAGTCCCACCCCCAGAGGACGAGCCGGTCGAACGGCGCGAACGCGAGCTCGCCGAGCAGGACGACGTCGACGTCGAGATGGACGCCGTCCGCGTACCGGGAGACGAGGATCACGCCGATCGAGAAGAGGGCGGGGAAGACGAGGCCGATCGCCGCGTCCTCGCGCACGAGACCCGTCCGCTCGAGCGCCTCGACGAGCGCGACGGTCGCGAGGCCGACGAGGGCGGCTCCCGCGAGGAGGAACGGCGAGTTCACGCTCTCGACGACGAAGAACGCGAGCACGATCCCGAGCAGGATCGAGTGGCTGATCGCGTCGCTGACGAGCGAGAGCCGCCGCAGCACGAGGAACGTGCCGGGGAGGGCGCAGGCGACCGCGACGACGACCGCGAGGATCTGGATCTCGATCTGGCCGGACGTCACCGCTCCGCCTCCGCACGGCCGTCGTCGGTCAGCACCCAGCCGTCTTCGGCACGGCGCGCGTAGCCGCGGCGCTCGAGCTCGAGCAGCGTCGGCTCCGCGCCGCCCGACATCACGGAGAGCACCGCCGCCGAGTGCCCCCGCGGGTCGTCCGGATGCTGGAGCTCGAGCGCGCGCAGGTCGGCGAGCACCGCCGCGACCCGCAGCCGCCGCCGCTCGCGCCTCGACCGGAGCGCCGCCCACAGGAGCCCCCGCCGCGGTGCCGCGAGGAGCGACACGAGCACGAGGGCCGTCGCGCAGAGGACGATCGTCGGCCCCGTCGGCAGGCGCTCCGTCTCCGACGAGAGGACGGAGCCGGCGACCCCGGCGACGGCGCCGAACACGGCGGCGAGGGCGGCCACGAGCGCGAGGCGGTCCGTCCACTGGCGGGCCGCCGCCGCAGGCGCGATCAGCATCGCCGCCATCAGCACGACGCCGACCGTCTGCAGCCCGATCACGATCGCCGTCACGAGGAGCGCCGTCAGGAGGACGTCGATCGCGCGCATCGAGAGCCCGAGGCTCGTGCCGAACTCGGGGTCGAACGCGAGCAGCTTCAGCTCCTTCCAGGCGAGCAGCATGAGCACGAGCGCGCCGGCCCCGAGCACGCCCATTGTGACGAGGTCGCTGCGCAGGAGCGCGGCCGCCTGCCCGAAGAGGAAGCGGTCGAGCCCTGCCTGCGATGCGTCCGGGCGCCGCTGGATGAACGTGAGCAGCACGAGCCCGAAGCCGAAGAACACGGAGAGCACGATCCCGAGGGCCGCGTCGTACTTGACGCGGGTGGTGCGCGTCACGCCGACGACGACCAGCGTCGCCGCGAAGCCTGCGAGCGCGGCGCCGAGCACGAGCGGGAGCGGCGCGCGCGTGCCCGTGAGCAGGAACGCGAGCGCGACGCCGGGCAGCGCCGCGTGCGAGATCGCGTCGCCGAGCAGGCTCTGCCGGCGCAGCACGGCGAACGTGCCGAGGGCGCCGCTCGTGATCCCGAGCGCGGCGGAGCCGAGCGCGACGGTGCGGAACGTGTGATCGGAGAGCAGCTCGAGCACCCTCACGCCCCGTTGCCGCGACCGAAGACGGCCGCGCGGCCACCGTAGGTGCGGCGCAGGTTCTCCTCCGTGAAGACGTCCTCGACCGCGCCGCTCGCGATCCGCCGCACGTTCAGGAGCGTCACCTGGTCGAAGTACTCGCGCACGGTCTGCAGGTCGTGGTGCACCGCGACGACCGTCTTCCCCCGCTCGCGCAGGCCGCGGAGCAGCTCGACGATCGCGCGCTCCGTCGTCGCGTCGACACCCTGGAACGGCTCGTCCATGAAGTACACGTCGGCGTCCTGGACGAGCGCGCGGGCGAGGAACACGCGCTGCTGCTGGCCGCCCGAGAGCTGGCTGATCTGGCGGCCCGCGTACTCGAGCATCCCGACCTGCTCGAGCGCCTCGCGCGCGGCGGCGCGGTCGGCTGCGCCGGGCCGGCGGAGCCAGCCGAGGCGGCCGTAGCGCCCCATCAGCACGACGTCGAGCACGTTCGTCGGGAAGTCCCAGTCGACGCTTCCGCGCTGGGGGACGTAGCCGACGAGGCGCCGCTGCTCGGCGTACGGCCGCCCGTGGACGAGCGCCCGCCCGGCGGCCGGTCGTACGAGCCCGAGGATCGCGCGGATGAGCGTCGTCTTGCCGGCGCCGTTCGGGCCGACGATCGCCATCAGCACGCCCTGGGCGACGTCGAGGTCGACGTCCCACAGCACCGGCTTCTCCGCGTACGCGACGGTGAGGTCCCTCACCTCGATCGCGTTCACCGGCCGAGCCCCTCCACGATCACGTCGATGTTGTGGCGCACCATGCCCACGTACGTGCCCTCGGGCGTCCCGGCCTCTCCCATCGCGTCGGCGAAGAGCTCGCCGCCGCGGCGCACGTCGAACCCGCGCGCCCGCACCGCCTCCCGCACCGCCTCGATCGCACGGGGCGAGACCGACGACTCGACGAAGAGGGCGGGAATGCGCCGCTCGGCGATGAAGTCCGCGAGCTCCTGGACGTCGCCCGCGCCCGCCTCGGCCGCCGTCGAGATCCCCTGCAGGCCGCGGACGTCGAACCCGTAGGCGCGCCCGAAGTAGTTGAACGCGTCGTGCGCGGTGATCAGCACGCGCCGCTCTCGCGGGATCTCGGACGCGCGCCGCTGCACGTACGCGTCGAGCTCGTCGAGCTCGTCGAGGTAGGCGGCGGCGTTGCGACGGTAGAGGGAGGCGCTCCCCGGATCCCGCTCCGCGAGCGTGTCGCGGATCGCGAGGACCGCGTGCCGCCACAGCTCCACGTCGAACCAGATGTGCGGGTCGTAGTTGCCGGCGAAGTCGGGGGGAGCGAGGCGATCGGCCTCCGGCACCGCGTCGCCGACGGCCCGCGTCGTCCGCGCGCCGCCGATGCGCTCGAAGACCTCCGCCATCCGCGCCTCGAGATGGAGGCCGACGTAGAAGACGACGTCGGCCCGCTCGAGGCGCCGGAGGTCGCCCTCGCTCGCCTTGTAGACGTGCGGGTCGATGCCGGGGCCCATCAGCGTCTCCACCGCGACCCGCTCGCCGCCGACGCGCTGGACGGCGTCGCCCACCATCCCCACGGTCGCGACGACGTGCACCGTCTCCCCGTCGAGCGGGCGGAGCGTCGTCGCCTCGACCGGCCCGCACCCCACCGCGAGCAGGACGAGGAGCACGAGCGCCGCAGCAGGTTTAGCCATGTCTAATTTTTAGCAGAAGCTGCACCCGCGTAACCGTCGGCGGCCGCCCGTCGTTCTCTCTGCGGATGTCAAGTGCGGCACGACAGCTCTCGCCCCCGAGGGTCGGCTGCCAGGTGCTCGAGGAGCTCGCCATCGCGCTCGCAGCGGCCGAGCCGAGGCCGGAGGAGCTCTACGCGCACGTGGCGGAGCACCTGAACGGATCCGGGTTCGGGTTCGCGCGCGTCGCGATCTTCAAGGACGGCACGGGGAGATTCGACCCCGTCCCGGTCGCTCAGCACGGGTTCGACGACCTCGAGGTGCTCTACGGGCAGTTGCCGCCCGTCGAGAACTGGCCGCTCTTCCATCGGGCGCTCCGCGAGCGCGCCGCCGTCCTCGCCGACGACGCACAGCTGAACGGCGACGTGCCGCTCGAGGTGGCGGGGGCGCTTCGGCTGCGCACCGTCCTCGGGATCCCGTTCGTCGCCGGCGGACGCTGCGTCGGCTTCGCCCTCGCGGACCGCGGCGGTGGCGCGTTCGTCGTCACACCCTCCGAGCTCGACGTCATCACGACGGCGAGCCGGTTCGCCGCGGCCGCGATCGCCGGCGTGGAGGCGGCGGCGGAGGAGCGCCGCGCCAGCGAGCTGAAGACGCAGTTCGTCGCACTCGCATCGCACGAGCTGCGCGCGCCGATCGCCGGCATCCACGGCGTCACGACGACGCTGCGCGAGCGTGGCGGCGACCTGCTCCCGGAGCAGGTGGAGCTGCTGCAGCGGACGCTCTACGAGCAGTCCGACCGGATGCGGAAGCTCGTCGACCAGCTGCTCGACCTGAGCCG
>DATMJW010000084.1:0-6977 GCA_035553355.1 Gaiellaceae bacterium
CGCGGTGGCGCGGCCGCGCAGGTGCAGGCGGCCGCCTCGCCGGCCAGCACGAGCGCCGCGACCGCCGCGAGCAGGAGCCGGATCAGACCTCGATCAGGAGCGCGTCGCCCTGCCCGCCGCCCGAGCAGATCGCGGCGAGGCCGAGCCCGCCGCCCTGGCGCCGGAGCTCGTGCACCATCGTCCCGACGATCCGCCCGCCACTCGCGCCGATCGGGTGCCCGAGCGCGACGGCGCCGCCGTTCACGTTCACGATCTCCTCGTCGGCGCCGAGCATCCGCGTCGAGTTCACGGCGACCGACGAGAACGCCTCGTTGATCTCCACGCGCTTCACGTCGTCGATCGACTTTCCCGCCTTTTCGAGCGCACGGTGACCGGCGCGCGCAGGGGTGCGGGCGAGGTACTTGAACTCGTCGGCCACGTACGCCTGCGCGAGGATCGTCGCGAGCACCGGCAGGCCGCGACGGCGCGCGAACTCCTCCGACGCGACGATCACGCACGAGGCGCCGTCGTTCACGCCCGGCGCATTCCCGGCGGTCGTCGTGCCCTCGGGGTCGAACACCGGCTTCAGCTTCGCGAGCGACTCGAGCGACGTGTCGCGGCGCACGCTCTCGTCGGCCTTCAGCTCGTCAACGGGGAAGATCTCGTCGTCGAACCGCCCCGCGTCCTGGGCCGCCGTCGCGCGCTCGTGCGACCGGTAGGCCCACCCGTCCTGTTCCTCACGGCTGATCCCGAGCTCGCGGGACACGAGCGAGTTGTGCTGGACCATGTGCAGCTGGTCGTACGCGTCGGTGAGGCCGTCGTAGATCATCGAGTCGAAGATCTCGCCGTGTCCGAGGCGGTACCCGAAGCGCGCCTTCCGGAGGAAGTACGGCGCGTTCGACATCGACTCCATCCCGCCGGTCACGACGAGCTCGTGCTCGCCGGCGCGGATCATCGCGTCTGCGATCTCGACCGCGCGGATGGACGACGCACACACCTTGTTGATCGTGTCCGCCGGGATCTCGATCGGCAGCCCGGCGCCGACGGCCGCCTGGCGTGCGGGCGCCTGCCCCGCGCCGCCCTGCAGCACCTGCCCCATCACGACGTACTCGGGCTCGTGGGGCTCGAGGCCGACGCGCTCCATGGCGTTCCGGATCGCGAGCGCGCCGAGCTCGGTCGCCGAGTACTTGGCGAGGCCGCCGCCGAGCTTCCCGAACGGCGTGCGGACGGCGGCGACGATCACCGAGCGTGTCACGACCGAACCCTAGCGTCAGCGCTCGCGGCGGCGGAGCGAGAACGCAGGACGTTTCGGACGTGCACACCGCGGAATCCCGGCTTCGCCAACGCGACAGGAGGAGGATGCGGTGTCCAGCTTTCCCGAGGAGTGGGTGAACGAGCAGCCCGGCGGCGACGACGAGGACGCAGCGGGCATGGAGGGCGTGGGCCAGGAGCTCGGCCTCGACGAGGAGGAGGAGCTCGAGCTCGACGAGGACGACGAGGAGCTCGCCTAGAGGGCTAGCGACGCAGGTCGAGCCCGGCGTCGAGTCGGCGCGCGAAGGCAACGATGAGCCGGATCGCGGCTTCGAGGTCGGCGAGGTCGACGATCTCGATCGGGGAATGCATGTTCCGCAGCGGGACGGAGACGAGCGCCGTCGCGACGCCGCCACGCGAGAGGAAGGTGTCGTCCGCGTCCGTGTACGTCTTCATCCCGGTCTCGACGGTGTGGCGGATGCCCTCCGCGTCCGCCGTCTCGACGAGCAGCTCGAAGAGCCGTGGGTGCACGGCGGGCCCGCGGAAGAGCGCGGGTCCACCGCCGAGGCGGTGGTCGCCGCCCTCGTCCGCGTCGCCCGCGGGGACGTCCGTCGCGTAGGTGACGTCGAGGACGAGCGCGACGTCGGGACGAAGTGCGTGCGCGACGGCGCTCGCGCCCGCGTGCCCCAGCTCCTCGTGCGCGCTCGCGACGACGGCCACGTCCGCCGCCACGGGCGTCTCCGCGAGCCGGCGCAGCGCCTCGACGGCGATGTAGACGCACGCGCGGTTGTCGAGGTTCCGCGACGCGATGCGCCCGTTCGCGAGCTCGACCGGCTCCGCCGCCACCACCATCGGATCGCCGGGCCGGACGAGGCGGCGCGCGTCGTCGCCGTCCCGCGCCCCGATGTCGACGAAGAGGTCGCTCCACTCCTTCTTGTCGTTGTCCTTCGACGTGGCGGCGACGACACCGTGGACGATCCCGTTCGCGGTCGCGATCGCGACACGCTGGCCGTAGCCGACCCCCGCACGCCAGACTCCGAGCGTGTGCACCGGGATCAGGCCGTCGTCGCGCACGTGGGCGACTGCGAGCCCGATCACGTCGAGGTGCGCGAAGATCGCGAGCGTCGGCCCGCCACCGCTGCCGGGGCGCCGCAGGATCAGGTTGCCGACCGTGTCCGTCTCGGCGGACGCGAGCCCGTCCACGGCCGCGCGGACGGCGTCGAAGGCGAGGTGCTCGTGGCCGGAGGGCCCGTGCGCCCGCAGGAGCGAGTCGAGGAGCGGCGGGATCGTCATTGCCGGGAGTCTAGGGAGCGGCTACTGTGCCGTTCGTGACCTCGCTCCCCCGCACCTGGCACTGGGCCTGGCGCCTCGGGCGGAGCGGGAGCCTGCGCCGGTCCTGACGGCGCGCGACAACCCGCTTCGCTCACCGGGACCCGAGAGGGTCTCTTTTCGTTCCGTGACACCGACCGCACACATCGCCACCGACCTGCTCACGCCACTCGGCGCATACCTCCGCCTGCGCGAGGGCGCGCGCGCGAGCTTCCTGCTCGAATCGGTGGAGCAGGGGCGGCTCGGCCGCCACTCGTTCATCGGCTCCGGGACGCGCCTGGTGTCGTTCGAGGAGGCGGAGACGGTCGACGAGCCGGTCGTCGGCTACCTCGCCTACGACCACGTCGCGAAGCTCGAGCCGACGGTGCCGCTTCCGGACGAGGGGCCGTCGCTGCCGGAGAGCCGCTTCGTCGTCGCTGACACGCTCGTCCGCTACGACCACGGCAGCGGCACGGCGGCCGTCCTCGCGGGCGATCCGGACGACGTGGAGGCGCGGCTCGAGCGAGAGCTTGTGTTGAAACAACACAAAGTCTCGGACGCAGCCCCTCCTTCCGAGACGGTGCGGGTTCCGGACAGGGAGACGTACGAGGCCGGGGTGCGCCGCGCGCAGGAGCACATCCGCGCCGGCGATGCCTTCCAGATCGTCCTCTCGCAGCGCGCGGAGCGGCGGACGGACGTGACTGCGGTCGAGCTGTACCGGGCGCTCCGCCGGGTGAACCCGTCGCCGTACCTCTTCCTGCTCGAGCTCGATCGCGACGCGCCGGCCGGCCTCGCGCTCGTCGGCAGCTCGCCGGAGACGCTCGTCAAGTGCGAGGGCGGCCGCGCCAGCCTCAACCCGATCGCGGGGACGACGCACCCGGGCGAGGGCGATGCCGCACGGCTCCTCGAATCAGAGAAGGACCGCGCCGAGCACGTGATGCTCGTCGACCTCGGCCGCAACGACCTCTCGCGTGTCTGCGTCCCCGGCAGCGTCCGGGTCGCGCGTCTCCTCGAGCCCGAGCGCTTCTCGCACGTGACGCACCTCGTCTCCGAGGTCGTCGGCGAACTGCGCGACGAGGTGACGCCGTACGACCTCCTGCGCGCGTGCTTCCCCGCGGGCACGGTCTCCGGCGCCCCGAAGGTGCGGGCGATGCAGATCGTCTCGGAGCTCGAGGGGTACCGCCGCGGGCCGTACGCGGGCGCGGTCGGCTACGTGCTGCCCGACGGGACGATGGACACGTGCATCGCGATCCGCACCGTCGTCCTCTCAGACGGCGTGGCGCGGCTGCAGGCAGGCGCGGGGATCGTCGCCGACTCCCACCCGGCGGCGGAGCACCAGGAGTGCCTGAACAAGCTCGCGGCACTCGAGGCGGCGCTCGACCTCGCGGAGGACGCGCGATGAAGGTGCTCATGCTCGACAACTACGACTCCTTCACCTACAACCTCGTGCACCTGCTCGAGCAGCTCGGCGCTGAGGTCGTCGTGCACCGCAACGACGCCCTCTCCGTCGAGGACGCGGAGGCGCTCGAGCCGACGCACGTCGTCGTCTCCCCCGGCCCCGGCCGACCGTCCGGCGCGGGTGTCTCCGTGGAGCTGATCCGGCGGCTCGGACCGCGCGTGCCGACGCTCGGGGTGTGCCTCGGGCACCAGGCGATCGTGGAGGCGTTCGGCGGCGAGGTCGGGCAGGCGCGCGCGCTGCTGCACGGGAAGGCTTCTCCGGTCGAGCACGACGGACGCGGCGTCTTCGCCGGCCTGCCGCAGCGTTTCGAGGCGGGCCGGTACCACTCGCTCGCCGCGACGCGCGTCCCCGACGAGCTCGAGATCTCCGCCCGCACCCCGGACGGCGAGGTGATGGGCGTCCGCCACCGGGAGCTGCCGGTGGAGGGCGTCCAGTTCCATCCGGAGAGCGTGCTCACCCCGCTCGGGCCGGAGCTCCTCCGCAACTTCCTGGAGCGGCGGCCGTGATCCAGGAGGCGCTGCGCGACCTCCTCGACGGACGCTCGCTCGGCCGCGCCCGTGCGCGTGAGGTGATGGACGAGATCATGCGCGGCGAGGCGACGCAGGCGCAGATCGCCGGCTTCCTCGTCGCGCTGCGCGCGAAGGGCGAGACCGCCGACGAGATCGCCGGCTGCGCCGAGGCGATGCGAGCGCACGTGCTGCCGGTGCGGCCGCGCCGCCAAGACCTCGTCGACACGGCCGGCACAGGCGGCGACGGCGCCGCGACGATCAACATCTCCACGGCTGCGGCGATCGTCGCGGCGGCGGCCGGCGCGGGCGTCGCGAAGCACGGGAACCGTGCGGTCTCGTCGGCGTCGGGGTCGGCGGACGTGCTCGAGGCGCTCGGGTTCCGGCTGGAGCAGGAGCCCGACCGGATCGCCCGGTCGATCGACGAGCTCGGCTTCGGGTTCATGTTCGCGCCGTCGCACCACCCGGCGATGCGGCACGCGGCGCCGGTGCGACGAGAGCTCGCGACGCGTACCGTGTTCAACGTGCTCGGGCCCCTGACGAACCCCGCAGGCGCGCGGGCGCAGGTGATCGGCGTCTACTCCGAGGCGCTCGTGCGCCCGGTCGCCGAGGTCCTCGCGCAGCTCGGCGCGCGGCGCGCCTTCGTCGTCCACGGCGCGAACGGCATCGACGAGCTCTCGCCGGCCGGACCCAACCTGCTGGCGGAGGTCGTCGACGGAGCCGTGCAGGAGCGCGTGATCGACCCGCTGGACCTCGGTGTCGCCCGCTGCGCACCGGATGAGCTCCGCGGCGGTACGCCTGCCGAGAACGCCGAGGCCATCCGCACAGTGTTCGCCGGCGCGCAAGGCGGTCGTCGCGACGCGATCCTGCTGAACGCCGCCGGCGCGATCGCGGCGTCCGGTCACGCCGGCGACCTCGCCGAGGGGCTCGCCCGCGCCCGCGAGGCCGTCGACTCCGGAGCCGCAGCAGAACGGCTCGACGAGCTCGCGAGGTTCACGCATGCGGTTCGTTGACGCGCTCGCGGCGCCGCGGCTCGGCGCCATCGCCGAGATCAAGCGGCGCTCGCCGTCGCTCGGCGACATCCGTCCCGACGCCGACCCCGCCCGCGTCGCGGCGGCGTACGAGCGCTCGGGCGCGGCAGCCGTCTCCGTGCTCGTCGACGAGCGCTTCGGCGGCACCTGGGACGACCTGCGTGCGGCACGCGCCGCCGCGCGGCTGCCGCTGCTCGCGAAAGGCTTCTTCTCGACGGAGGAGCACCTGCGCACGGCGAAGGAGGCGGGAGCCGACGCCGTGCTCCTGCTCCTGCGCGACCTCGACGACGCGCGGACGGCGACGCTGATGCAACGCGCGGCGGACCTCGGGCTCGACACGCTCGTGGAAGCGCACGACACACGGGAGCTCGAGCGCGCGCTCGCGCTCGGCGCGCCGGTGATCGGCATCAACGCGCGCGACCTCGGGACGTTCCGGATCGACCGTGCCGCGCAGCTCGACCTCGTCGCCGCGTGCCGCCGGCGCGCGCCGCGGACCGTCGTCGTCGCCGAGAGCGGGATCGCGTCCCGCGCGCAGGCCGCCACGGCGGAGCTCGCAGGCGCGGACGCAGTCCTCGTCGGCTCGACCTTGATGCAGGCGCCCGACCCTGGCACGAAGCTCCAGGAGCTCCTCCAGCGGCCCCTCGTCAAGGTGTGCGGGCTGACGCGGGAGGAGGACGTCGCTGCCGCCGTGGAGGCCGGCGCGGACATGTGCGGGTTCATCCTCGCGAAAGAGAGCCCGCGGACGGCGCCCGAGATCCTGCCGACGCCGGACACGGTGCTCTCGGTCGCGGTATGGGTGGGCGAGGCCGGCGAGGCTGGCGCGGATCTCGACCAGCTGTACGGCCGCGAGAACGGGCATCGCAGCCGCGACGGCGTGCTCCTGCGCGATGGCGTCGAAGTCGCCCTCGTGGTCGACCGGCCGTGGCAGCAGGAAGACCCGCTCCACCTCTCGCGCGCAGCCGCGATCACCGGCCGGGTCGTCCTCGCGGGCGGGCTGTACGCCGACAACGTCCGCGACGCGGTCGCGGCCGTCCGCCCGTGGGCGGTGGACGCGAGCTCCCGCCTCGAGGTCGAGCCGGGCGTGAAGGACCACACGAAGGTGCGCGCATTCGTCGAGGCGGCGCGCGGGTGACGGCGACGTACGGCACCTACGGCGGCCGCTACGTGCCGGAGACGCTCGTCCCGGCGCTCGACGAGCTGACGCTCGCGTGGAACGACGCCGTCGCCGACGAGGCGTTCCGGGCGGAGCTCGACGAGCTCGCCCGCACCTACGCGGGCCGGCCGACGCCGCTCACGCTCGCGGAGAGGTTCGCGCCCGGGAAGCGGCTCTACCTGAAGCGCGAGGATCTCCTCCACACCGGCGCGCACAAGCTGAACAACGCACTCGGGCAGGCGGTGCTCGCGCGGCGGCTCGGCAAGCGGCGGATCGTCGCGGAGACCGGT
>DATMJW010000085.1:0-5479 GCA_035553355.1 Gaiellaceae bacterium
AGTGCCGCGACCGCGAGGACGGGTGCCGCGAGACGCAGCGCGCCACCGCCGCGGCCGAGCTCGCCGCCGTCCTCTCCGTACGTCAGCCGCAGGCGCGGGAAGACGGCGTGGCCGAGGATCTGCGCCCACAGCCACGCGAGCGCATAGAAGACGAGGCCGGGGAGGAGCGGCGCCGCGACGTCGTAGCGCCACACGAGGGCGAGGACGAGGCCGAGCTCGCCGGCCCCGAGCGGGAGCGCGAGCCACGCCGGTTGGTACGGCAGCAGGCGGTGGTAGAGGAGGACGTCGCAGGCGACGCCGACGGCGACGGTCAGCGCCGCGAGCTGGAGCGGCCACCACGCCCCGAGGACGGCAGCGAGGAGCGCGGCGGCGACGACCGGGAGGAACGCAGCCGCGAGCCGCGACTCGAGCCGCCCTCTCAGCGTGTACGACACGTCACCCTCCGGGCGAACCGCCGCGCGACGTACTTCATCCCCATCAACGTGTCCGCGGCCGGGTACGCCCACTGCGCAGCCACGCCGGCGAGCGCGAGCGTCCGCCGCTCGTCGGTCAGGGCGGGAACGGTCGCGTCCGGGGCGAGGACGATCCAGCGGTCGTGCCTCTCGAGGTCGTGGTCGTCGACGAGCCGCGCGAGCAGCGCGTCGTGGCGGTAGCCCTTCCGGAACCCGGTCGCGCAGATCACCTGGTCCGATCCGTTCACCGACGGCTCGACGCGGAAGCGTCCCTCGCGCGCCGCCCGCGCGAGCGGCTCGTCCCACTCGCGCCCCGCCGGGTACGACGGCGCGCCCGCATCGCGCAGGAGCGCGGCGCGATCGGCGGGAGCGGCGCGGTGGAACTGCGCGAGGCCGCGCTTCGAGAAGAGCGGCCGCGGGACGTTGAGCGGCCGCCGCAGCGGCTCCCGCCGCCGGACCGAGACCACCTCGGCACCGGCCGCGAGAGCGTTCAGCCACTCGGTCGCGGCCGCCATCCCCGCGCCGACCACCGTCACCCGCGCCGCGTACTCGTGCGGCTCGTACGCGTGGACGACGCGCCCGTCGCCCGCGAGCTCCTCCGGCAGCGCGAGGCCGGGGTGACCAGTCGCGACGAGGACGTGCGCGAACGGGCCCTCGCCGTCAATCTCGAAGCCGCCCTCGACCGCGTGGATGCGCCCCGCGCGCCGCCCGACGAGCGAGCCGTCCCAGCCGCTCCGTGCGCGCAGCTCGCCGACGTGGCGGAGGAACTCGTCGACGGTCGGCCGGTAGCGGTCGAACGCCGTCGCGACGAGGGGGCGGGGCGACCGCCGCCGCCACGCCTCCCGTGGCGCGAGGCCCGGGAAGCTCGCGGGATGGCAGTGGCCGTCGCTCTCGGAGCGCATCCGCCGCTGGCGGATCGCCGCCGCCCGCGGCCGCCAGGCGCCAGCGGGGTCGTCGTCGTCGCCCCAGACCGCGATCTCCTCCGGCCGCACTCCCGCCGCGCGCAGCGCCTGGTAGCCGACGAACCCGGCGAGTCCCGAGCCGACGACGGCGCACCGCATGCTCCGAGGCTACTTGACCGAGCCCGCGAGCAGGCCCTGTACGAAGTAGCGCTGGAACGCGGCGAAGATGACGAGCGGGATCACCGCCGAGAAGAACGCAGCCGGCGCGAGGACGTCGAGGTTCGAGCCGAACTGGCGCAGCTGCGACGCGATCGCGGGCGCGATCGGCTGGTTCTGCTGCGCCATCACGAGCCCGATCAGCAGGTCGTTCCAGACGAAGAGCACCTGGAAGATCGCGAGTGACGCGATCGCGGGCAGCCCGAGCGGGAGCACGACGCGGAAGAAGAGCCGCCACTCGGAGGCGCCGTCGATCCGCGCGGCCTCCATCAGGTCCTTCGGGATCCCGGCGAAGAAGTTCCGCAGCAGGAAGATCGCGAACGGGAGCGCGAACGCGGAATGGAAGAGGATCAGCCCCGGCACCGTGTCGAAGAGCGCGAAGCGGTTGTAGAGCGAGAACATCGGGATCAGCGCCATCTGGATCGGCACGAGCAGGAGCGCGATCACCGTCAGGAAGATCCAGTCGCGGCCCGGGAAGTCGATCCACGCGAGCGCGTAGGCGGCGAGCGCGGCGACGATGATCGGCAGGATCGTCGCGCCGAGCGTGACCTGCGCCGTGATGATGAGCGCGTCCACGATCCGCTCGTTGTCGAACATCTTCGTGTAGTTCTCGAGCGTCCACGCGCTCGGCTGGAAGGCGAAGTTCCACCAGCCGCCGCTCGCCTGGTCGGACGGATCGAGCAGGGACGTGACGAAGAGGCCGGCGGTCGGGACGAGCCAGAGGATGCCGATGAAGAGGAGCGCGAGGTGCACCGGCGCCTTCGCGGTGAGGCGCACGATCTTCGCCGCGAGGCTCTCCTCGATCACGACCGGCGCCCGCTCCGCCCGCACGGCCACTAGCGGGCCTCCGCGCGGAACCGGCGCACGTTCACGATCAGGAAGGGGATGAAGAGGAGGAGCAGGAAGGTCGAGATCGCCGAGCCGAGGCCGAAGAGGTTCTGGCCGGAGAACGCGCGACGCCACATCTCGAACGCGAGCAGGGTCGCGTCGTTCCGCGAGGATCCGGGGGCGATCGCGAGCACGAGGTCGAAGATCTTGAGGCACGCGATGATCTGCGTCACGAAGACGACCGTCAGCACCGGCATCAGCTGCGGGATCGTGATGCGGCGGAAGATCTGGAACTCGGTGGCCCCGTCGGTGCGCGCGGCCTCGATCGTGTCGCGCGGGATCGCGGCGAGCCCGGCCGCGATGATCACCATCGCGAAGCCGGCCGAGACCCAGATGTAGGAGAGCATGATCGCGGGGGTGATCAGGCTCGGGCCGAGCCAGTTGAAGCCCTCGAACGGTTCGGCGAACGTGTTCCGGGCGACCGCGACCGTGTACTCGCCGTCCGCGACCTCCTCGAATGCGAACGTCCCGTCGGCCTCGGTCGTCGTGCGTTCGACGGCGCGGTTCGAGCCCGGCTCACGCAGCTCGACCGTGACGCCGCCGAGCCCGACCTCCTCCGCCTCGACCTCGCCCGGGGTTCCGCCGCCGGGCTTGAAGTCGCGCCAGACGACGCCGGTGATGCCGCCCTGGAGCGGCTCGGGCGCGCGCGCGTCCTGTGCGCCCTCGGGAATCTCCGGCGCGCGGATCGCCGTCAGCCCGAGCAGCGCGACCTCGCCGGTGCGGACGGGCTCCTTGAGCGAGATGCCGGTCTGCGTCGTCCCCTCGAGGTCGTCCGTCGACGGCGCCGCCGTCGAGATGAC
Organism: Gaiellaceae bacterium; assembly: GCA_035553355.1. Taxonomy (GTDB): domain Bacteria; phylum Actinomycetota; class Thermoleophilia; order Gaiellales; family Gaiellaceae; genus Gaiellasilicea. The sequence continues at coordinate 3,259 of DATMJW010000085.1, forward strand.
CCCGCGTTCGGAGACGACTCCCTGCACGGCGACGATCGCGGCGTTGATCACCCCGCGCTCGGGGTCCTGCTGGTACATGATCCGCCAGATCACGCCGACCGCGAAGAGCGACACGGCGAGCGGGATGAAGACTGCGATCTTGAACGCGACGGACCAGCGGACGCGCTCGGTGAGGACGGCGAAGACGAGACCCACGGCCGTGACGCCGAGCGGGATGAACAACACCCAGAGGAAGTTGTTCTTGATCGCCGTGAAGATGATGTCGTCGCTGAAGAGGCGACGGTAGTTCTCGAGGCCGACGAAGCGGTCGCCCCGGTCGGAGTAGAGGCTCCGCACCATCGTCGCGAACGTCGGGTACACGACCCAGACGCCGAGGAAGAAGATCGCGGGTGCGAGGAAGCCGAGCGGGAGCAGCAGCCCGCGCCAAGCCGCCGTCTTGGGGTTGGCCCGAGTTCCCCCTTCGCGGGGGAACTCGGGCCGGAACGTCGTCCCGCTCACGCGGTGGGCCTAGCCGCCGTACGCCTTGGCGGCGGCGTCCTCGAGCTTCTGCGCGATCCCGTCCACGTCCTCGGGGTTGCGCAGGAAGTCCTGCAGGAGGCTGAACATCGCGTCGCTGCCGAAGGCAGCCGGCTGCAGGTCGGAGAGGTCGAAGCGGAAGACCTCGGCCTCGGCGAGCGCCGTGGCCGTCGTCCGCGTGAGCTCGTCCGGATACACCTCGGCGTCGAGGTTCTTGTTCGGCGACGAGAAGCCGCCGCGCTCGGCCCAGATCGCCGCGGCGTCCGGCGTCGCGAGGTACTGGATCAGCGCCCGCGCAGCCGGGTTGTCCTTGAACATCACGATCACGTCGCCGCCGCCGACGACCGCACCCTCGGGGCCGTCGCCGATGTTCGGGAACGCGTAGACGTTGAAGCCCGTCTCCGGCTCCGCCTGGGTCTCCGCGCCGATGACGCCGCCGACGAAGTCGCCCTCGATCACCTGGGCGGCCTTCGGCGGGTCCGCGAACACCTGGGTCACCGAGGTCGGGAAGTCGGTCTGGAGCGCGCCGCTCGTGCCGCCGGCGACGTTCTCGGCGTCGCCGAGCACCTTCGCCATCTCGGCGAGCGCGTCCTTCACCGACTGGTCCGTCCACGGGATCTCGTGCGTCGCGAGCTGGTCGTACTTCTCCGGCCCCGCGGTGCGGAGGTAGATGTTCTCGAACAGGTCCGTGAGCGTCCAGCCGTCGGCGCCGCCGATCGAGTAGGCCGGCGTGCCCGACGCCTTCAGCGTCTCGGCGTTCTGGAGGAACGTCTCCCAGTCCTCGGGAGGCTCGACGCCGGCGTTCTCGAAGGCGGCGACGTTGTACCAGACGGTCGACTTGTTGGCGCCCTTGAAGAACAGGCCGTAGAGCTCGTTCTCCACGGTGCCGAGCTCGAGCCAGACGGGCGCGTAGTTCTCCTCGATCGCGCTGCGCGCGAAGTCGATCGGCTTCAGCGCGCCGCGGCCCGCGAAGTCGGCCATGATCCCGGGCGACGGCAGTGCCGCGACGTCCGGCGGGTTGCCACCCTCGACGGAGGTCGAGAGCACCGTCGCCGGATCCTGCGCCGACTGGTAGCTGACGTTCACGTTCGGGTACTGCTCCTTGAAGCCGTCGAGAACGGCCTGGAACGCCTCGCCCTCGGCGCCGGTCCACACGGCGAGCACGTTGATCGAGCCGGAGACGTCCTCGCCGCCGCCGGTGTCGCCGCCGTCGCCCGTCGCTGCGGCCGTGTCGCCGCCGGCGCCCTCTTCCTCGCCGCCGCCGCAGCCTGCCGCGAATGCGAGCAGCGCCACGAGCAGTGCGAGCAGGAAGAACCCTCGCTTCCTCATCCGTTCGCCTCCCTTTCGTTCCCGTCGTAGATGCCGAGCCCTGTTTCCGGATCGAAGAAGTGGAGGGCGCGCGTGTCGACGGCGACCTCCACGTTGTCGCCGGCGCGCACGCGCGAGCGGGCGCCGAAGCGGCCGACCATCGTCGCGCCGCGCTCGAGGTCTCGCTCCGCGAGACCCTCGGTGCCGGCGTCCTTCGCCAGCTCGCGGACGTCGTCGGTGACGGCGGGGCGGCCGTCGATCTTGAAGTGCACCATCACCTCGGAGCCGAGCGCCTCGGTGAGAGCGACCTGCCCCAGGATGTGCTGGCGCTCGCCGGCGTCGGTCTCGAGCGCCGCGTCCTCGAGGTCCTCGGGGCGGATCCCGAGCACGACGCTGC
>DATMJW010000086.1:0-5159 GCA_035553355.1 Gaiellaceae bacterium
GGATTGCCGCGCGGGGTCGCCGCGACCGAGACGACGAAGATGACGCCCGAACAGGAACGGGCCGCGCGGAACGAGCGGCTCTTCCGCGAGATCAACGACCGCGTGCAGCGCCTCAACGACGAGGCGGGACGGGCGTCCGCCGGCGAGTTCGTCTGCGAGTGCTCGAACAGCGACTGCACCCGGCCGATCCGCGTCCCGCTCGAGGAGTTCGCCGCTGCGCGCACGGACGAGAGCTTGTTCCTGCTCGCGCCCGGCCACGAACGGGACGACATCGAGCGCGTCGTCGACCGGCGCCCGGGCTACCTCGTCGTCGCGAAGAAGCTCGGCGGCTGACGCGGCTCGAGCGCCGCGCTCACCTTCTTCACCGGCGTCTCGTACGGTCCGTCGCGTGCCGGCGCTCCTCGTCCTCGTCCTCGTCTCGCTCGCAGGTGCGCCGAACGCGGCCGCGACGACGTGCTCGAGCCGCCCACAGACGCTCGCCTCTCGCAGGGGCTCAACGGGGTCGACGCCGCGACGTACGACACCTTGCAGCGGGACCTCGCAGGACGAGAGTTGTGCGGCGCGCGGCCGCGGCTCGTCCCGCTCGGCGAGCGCGTCGAGGGAGCGGCTCGTCGCCGTGGTGCGGCTGCTCGTGCGGCACGAGCAGGCGCGTCGAGGACGTCGCGGCGCCCTCGCCGTCCCCGGCGATGCCGTCGAAGGCTGAGGGCTAGGCGACGATGCGGTAGACCTGGAAGACCTCGGCGTACTCGCGGTTCACGTTGATGCCGTGGACGCGGGCGAGGTTCCAGACGTACTCCGGGTTCGCGTAGCGCCGGTGCTGCTGCGACGCGTACCGCTCGAGCGCCGCCACCTTGCGCTCGACGTGCGCCCGGTCGAGCGCGACGTAGGCGCCGTACGAGAAGTCGAAGTTGTTCCACGGGATCTCGTAGCCGAGCACCGTCGTCCGCTTGAACGCCCGCAGCCCCTCCTGCGCGATCGTCTGGTGGTCCTGGTGCACGTCGTGGTGCGACGGCTGGAAGACCGCGTCGGGACGAAGCTCGTCCCAGAGCGCGACGAGCAGCTCGAGGATGTCCTGCCGCCGCTCGGGAAACGTGCGGACGTCGAAGTCGTGCACCGTGAGGCACGACTCCGGGATGCCGAGCACGGCCGTCGCGTCCCGCACCTCGCGCGCCAGCGTGTCGGGCGGGAACCCCGGCGGGAGCGAGCGCGTCGCGATCGAGAAGGCGACGTAGTGCACCTCGACTCCGGCGTCGACGAGGCGCGCCATCGTGCCGCCGCACCCGAACTCGCCGTCGTCGGTGTGCGGGGCGAGGACGAGGACGCGCTTCCACGCCTCGATCACGCCGTCGCTCCGTCGTCCCGAGCGCGCACGCCGAGCGCTCCGAGCCCGAGCAGGGCCCACGTCGTCGGGTCCTCGAAGAACGCGTTGTAGAAGAGGCTGTGCACGGCGATCGCGCAGAGCGTAAGCCCCACGACGAGCGTCGTGCGCCCGGACACACCGTCGTTGCGACGGCGAAGGAGCGACGCGAGAGCCACCCAGCCGAGCCACGCGAGGAGCGCGAGCCCCGGCAGCCCCGTCTCCGCGGCCACCGTCACCGGCGTCGTGTGCGACGCCGCACGCCGCGGCTCGCGGCCCGGCAGGCCGACGCGCTCGGCGTAAGCAACCTTGAACGCGCCCACGCCGACCCCGAGCAGCGGGTTGTCACGCGCGATCCTGATCCCGTTTGCGACGAGGCCTGCACGGCTGCCCGTCGCGGCGTCGATCCCCGCACGCGACTTGTCGAGGATCTGGCTGCGCACCTGCGGCGTGGCGAAGCCCGCGGTGATCACGACCGCCGCGAGGAGCCCGAGCGCGACGGCCGCGCGCCACCGCCACACCACCGTGGCCGCGACGAGCACGCCGGCGATCAGCGCGACGAAGCTCGACTGCGAGAACGAGAAGAGCAGCCCGACCCACGCGACGGCGACGACAGCGACCGCGGCTGCGAGCCTCCGCCGGCTCAGCCCCGCCAGCACGAACGCCAGCGTCGCGAGGATCGCGAGCACGAGGTACCTCCCGTAGATGGACGGGTCCCAGAAGACCGAGTTGACGCGGTAGAAGGGCGCGTACGCGTTCGGGACGATCACCTTCGGGTTCCAGAAGACGTCGCGGGCGAGCCACTGGTAGATGCCGATCGCGGCGTACGCGACTGCGGTGACCGCGAGGACGCCGTAGAGCGCGCGGAGCGGCGGCTCGCGCCACGGGAGCCGCGCGAACGCGATCGCGAGCAGGCCGAACGGGAGGACGAACGCCACGAGGAAGACGGCACCGTTGCGCAGGTCGTCCGTCCACAGCAGCGAGAGGCCGAACCAGCCGACGAGTGCGGCGAGCGGGAGCGCGACGGCTCCGAGCTCGCGCGCGCGATCGTCGTCGCGCACGAGCTGCCACGCGAGCGAGATTGCGACCGCCGCGACGACCGCGTAGAGCGGCAGCAGAAGGTTCGCCTCCTCGTCGCCCACCGTCACGGGGATCCGCAGCGGGAGCAGGAGCACCGTCGCGAACGCGAGCGTCCACGGCCAGCGCTGGAGGACGGCTGCGCCGCCGGCCGCGACACCCGCCCCCGCGACCGCCGCGGCCGCGAGGAGCGCCTCGTGCCCCGACGGCGCGAGGTGGAGCGCGAGAACCGCCGCACCCGCACCCCACGCGGCGAGGCCGGCGAGGCGGAGGTCGCGCCGCGTCGCGAGCAGGAGGAGCACGAGGCCGCCGCAGCCGACCGCACCTGCGACGCGAACGAGCTCGCTCACGGCGCGGGCTCCCGAACGACGATGGCGGCTCGCGTGACGTGCCGACCGACGGAGACGGTGAGCGTGTAGCGGCCCTTCCGGGCGGGCGCGCGCAGGCGGAGCGTCCCGGGCCGGGAGGTCCCGGATCTGGAGCCGAGCCGCCACCGGACGGTGCGTGCATCTGCGGAGACGCGGATCGCGAAGCGTCCGCCGGCGCGGACGGTGACCCGGTCGCGGCCGAGCGCGACGTAGCGGACGACGACCTTCGCCGGCGCCGCGCGCACCGAGACGTTCCCGGCCGGGTCGCGCAGTGCGAGCTGGACGTCGTAGACACCCCGACGGAGAGGCTCGCCGCCGACGCGTCCGCTCCAGCGGAACGTGTCCTCCGCACGAGCGAACCGCGTCCGCACGCGCCGCACGTCCTCGACGTACAGGAGGGCGACGGCGTCCTCGCTCGACGCGTAGCGCACGGCCAGCGAGTCGGCGCGGCCGTCGCCGTCGGGCGAGAAGACACGCGGGCGGGCGTCCCACGTCTCGACGACGGGCGGCGTGACGTCGAGGCGGATGTCGTTCGGGATGACGATCGTCTCCCGCTTCCGGCGCAGGCGGACGCGCGGCCGGTACGTCGCCTCCGGCAGCACCTGGCCCGACCCGTCGCGCCCGTCCCACGCGAAGTCGACCCAGCCGGGGCCGCCACGCTCGCCGCGCGCGACGGACGAGACGACGGCTCCGCCCTCGTCGACGATGTCGACGTCGAGGACGTCCGCCTCGCGCAGCCGCAGCCGGAACGGCGCCTGCTCGGTGGCGCAGTCGCAGATCGGCGAGAAGACCTTCGTCGGGAATCGCACCGCCGTGATCGGGCTCGGCTGGAGCTTCAGCGCCTCCGTCCAGGCGAACGCGGCCGCGGTGGCCGCGAGCAGCGCGACCACGAGCACGGTCGACACGAGGCGGGCCACAGCGGTCGTAGTGTAGGCGCGCCGTTTCGGCGGGTTGCGCCGGCTACGCGCCGCCTGTGGCCGCGACGGCGGCCTCGTAGATCGGGTCGCGGGCGAAGTTGTCGAGCTCGTCGGAGAGGAGGTCGCTCGGCGTCGGCGGCCAGCCCCGCGGCGTCTCGACCGCGTCGCCGTCGACGGCGACGCGCGCGAGCTCCTTCGCGGGCCGGTGGACGAGCTCGATCTCGCGCCGCAGCCGGGAGCGCAGCCAGCCGACGAGGAGGAGCGCGTCGGCCTTCGGCCCGGTCACGCGCAGCTCGCGCGCGTTCCGGATCCCCGGCCAGAGGTCGGCGAGGCGGCCGCGCCAGTCGCGTGTCCGACCCCAGGCGACGTCGGACACGGCGATCCTGTCGAAGAGGCGCGCGAGCCGGACGTACCCCGCGGGGAGGCCGCGCCACTCCGCCGAGTCCACGACGAAGCGGTCGCAGACGGCGACGAGCTGCTCGAGCTCCGGCGCGTCCCACGGGGGCTCGCCGCGCCAGCGGCAGAACCCCGGAAGGTCGGGGATGAGGAGCGGCTCGACGATCGACGCAGGCGCCGCGGCGCGCTTGCCGCCGAGGCGGAGCTCGATCACCTCGGAGCAGATCTCCTGCGAGAGCCCGGGCCGCGCGAAGCACTGCATCGAGACGGCTGTCTCGATGCAGTCGCTCTTCCGCGGCTCGGGGAGGAGGAGGATCGTGCGGGACGGATGCCGCTCCTCGAGCCCCGCGAGCGTCTGCCGCGCTGCGTCGGCCCACTTCGGCGGCGCCCACACGACGTGCGTCATCACGCTCGTGCGCAGGTCGGGCGTGCCGTCCGCCGCCTCCCGCGCCCGCAGCTCCGCGAGCCGCTCGCGCACCTCGGAGACGACGCTCAGCTCAGTGCCTCCGCCACGAGCGGCCGTCGCGGTGCATCAGCTCGTCGGCCGCCCGCGGCCCCCACGTCCCCGCCTCGTAGTTCGGGAAGGCCGGGCGGTCGCGCCGCCACGCCGCGACGATCGTGTCCACGAGCGCCCATTGCTCGTCGACCTCGTCGGCGCGCGTGAACAGCGTCGCGTCTCCGAGCATCGCGTCGAGGATCAGACGCTCGTACGCCTCGGGGAGGCCGGTTCTGAACGCGCCGCCGTAGAGGAAGTCCATGTGGACCGTCCGGATCGACATCCCCTGCCCCGGCACCTTGGCGCCGATCGCGAGCGAGACCCCCTCGTCGGGCTGGACGTGGATCAGGAGCACGTTCGGCCGCAGGCCGTCGCCGGCGATCTCGGCGAACGGCGGGTGCGGGGCACGCTGGAACTGGATCGCGATCGTCGTCTCTCGGCGGGGCATCCGCTTGCCCGCGCGGACGTAGAACGGCGTGTCCGCCCAGCGCCAGTTGTCGACGAAGAGCTTCGCCGCGACGTACGTCTCCGTGAGCGAGTCCGGCGCG
>DATMJW010000087.1:0-32775 GCA_035553355.1 Gaiellaceae bacterium
GTCTTCATCCGTTTCACCGAAAAAGGGGACAACCGAAGGCGTGGTTCCGACGAAAACGGTGTACAAGGGAGAGACGATGGCCGCGACGGAGCTGAAGACACCCGAGACCGAGATCGAGCGCATCGAGCGCTGGCGCGCCGGTGAGCTCGAGCGCGCCGGGTTCGACCGCGAGGCCGCGAAGATCCTGGCGGCCCGGATGGACGTCGACCTGCACCACGCGCTCGACCTCCTCGAGGCCGGCTGCGAGCCGGAGCTCGCGCTCCGCATCCTGCTCTAGCGCCTCGGCCCGTCCCGGCACGGCAGAATCCTCTGCGTGCCCGCCCTCGCCTCCATCCCCTCGCCCTCGTCCGGCACGCTCGACGCCGGGCCGCTGACGATCCACATGTACGGCGTGATGCTGCTGCTCGGCATCGCCGCGTGCGTGTGGCTCACGGGCGTCCGCTGGACCCGGCGCGGTGGCGACTGGGATCTCGTCTTCCGCGTCGCGGTGTGGGGCGTCGCCGCCGGCATCGTCGGCGCACGGCTCTACCACGTCGCGACGAGCTGGGAGGAGCTTCCGGACGAGTGGTGGGGCCCGTTCGCCGTGTGGGAGGGCGGCCTCGGGATCTGGGGCGGGATCGCGGGCGGCGTCCTCGTCGGCTCGTGGATCGCCCGGCGCTCGGGTGCGAGCGCGCTCGAGCTGCTCGACGCCGCTGCGCCCGGGCTCTTGATCGCGCAGGCGATCGGCCGCGTCGGCAACTGGTGGAACCAGGAGCTCTTCGGCGGCCCGACCGACCTGCCGTGGGCGCTCGAGATCGCGCCCGCGCGCCGCCCGATCGACCACCTCGCGGAGCCGACGTTCCACCCGACCTTCCTCTACGAGGGCCTCTGGAACCTCTTCGCAGCGGGCGTGCTGCTCCTCCTCGACCGCCGCTTCCGCTTCAGGCCGCCTGCGCTCTTCGCGCTCTACGTCGTGCTCTACACCGCGTTCCGGTTCTTCCTCGAGCACCTGCGCGTCGACCCGGCGAAGGAGTTCGGCGGAATGCGGCTCAACGCGTGGGTTTCGCTCGTCGTCTTCGCCGCGGCCGCGTCGTTCTTCGTCTGGTGGCAGTTCGGCCGCGACCGGACGCGGCGGCGCCGGCTCCGGCGCGCGCCGAAGGCGAAGCCGCCGCCGGCGATGAGCGTCCCGCGCGGCCGCCGGTAACGGGTGCGTCCGACGGCGGCGATAGCCTGCCGCCCATGCCGACGCCTCCGGTGCGTGAGCTCGAGCTGGACCTCGAGGCGTTCGAGGGTCCCTTCGACCTCCTCCTGACGCTCGTCCTGAAGGAGGAGCTCGAGCCCGGCGACGTCGACGTCGCAGCGATCGTCGTCGCGTTCGTGGAGCGGCTCGCACAGCGCGAGGAGCTCGACCTGGAGGCCTGCGGTGAGTTCCTCGTGCTCATCGCCGCGCTGCTCGAGCTGAAGGCGCGGGCGCTCTTCCCGGAGGAGGAGGCGGAGCTCGCAGACCTCGAGCCGGAGGAGGCGGCGGAGGAGCTCGCGCGCCGCCTCGCCGAGTACCGGCGCATGAAGGAGGCGGCGGCCTGGCTCGCCGAACGCCTCGCCGGCGAGCGCGATCGCTACTTCCGCGTCGGGCCTCCGCCGCTCGCGCCGCGCCCCGAGCGGAAGCTCGCCTCGCAGGACCCGGAACGGCTCGCAACGGCGCTTCGCGTGCTCGCCGAGCCCCCGCCGCAGGTCTCGCTGGCGCACATGGGGCTCCGCTTCCCGCCCGTGACGCAGTTCGTGGAGCGGTTCCGGGCGCTCCTCGGGCGCCGCCGCCGGTTCGACTTCGACGCGGAGGTGGACGAGTTGCCGCGCGTCGAGCAGGCGGTCGCGTTCCTCGCGCTGCTCGAGCTCCGGAAGGCGGGCGAGATCGCCCTCGAGCAGGCAGCGCCCTTCGCCCCGATCAGGGTTTCCCGACCAGACGTCGAAAGAGAGGCCGCATGGACCGTCCGCTCCGCCTGATCAGCAGCAACCCGGTCGACCAGCTCGCGCGTACCGTCGAGGCGCTCCTCGTCGTCGCGACGGCGCCGCTTTCGGTCGACGAGCTGGCGCAGGCGGCGGCCGACGACCCCGAGCGCATCGAGACGGCGCTCGGCCTCCTCTCCGAGCGCTACCGCGAAGGCCGGAGCGGGATCGTGCTCGAGCACGTGGCCGGCGGCTGGGCGTTCCGCGCGGCGCGCGAGGCCGCCGAGGCCTGCGGACGCCTGTTCGAGCGGCCGGTCGAGCGGGGGCTCTCGCAGGCGGCGCTCGAGACGCTCGCCATCGTCGCCTACCTCGGCCCGTGCAGCCGGCCGGAGATCGCGAAGATCCGCGGCGTCGCCGCCGACTCCGCCGTCGCAGGGCTGCTCGAGCGCGGGCTGATCGCCGAGGCGGGGCGCGACGACGGCATCGGCGGCGCCGTCCGCTACCGGACGACGGCTCTCTTCGAGCGGGTGTTCGGCCTCGAGAGCCTGTCGGCGCTGCCGCGGCTCGACGACCTGGGCGCGACGGCCGAGGACATCCGCGAGCGGCTCCACAGCGTCGCGGTTGGCAAGACCGCCTAGACGGCTCATACTGCGCGCGCGGTGGACGAGCGCGACCTCGAGCTGCGGAACCTGACCTACGGCCTCTTCGTCGAGCTCGGCCGCGCGCCGAGCGCGCAGGAGGTCGGCGAGCGCGCAGGCGCCTCGCGTGACGAGGTCGAGGCCTCCTGGCGGCGGCTGCACGACGCGCACGCGCTCGTCCTCAACCCGGCGACGCTCGAACTGCGGATGGCGAACCCGTTCTCCGCCGTCCCGACCGCCTATCGCGTCCACGCCGGCGATCGGTGGTGGTACGCGAACTGCGCGTGGGACGCATTCGGGATCTGCGCCGCGCTCCACTCCGACGGCCGCATCGAGACGTCGTGCCCCGACTGCGGCGAGCCGATCGCCGTCGAGGTGCGGGACGAGCGGCCCGACGACCCGTCGCTCCTCTTCCACTGCCTCGTCCCGGCCGAGCGCTGGTGGGCCGACATCGTCTTCACCTGAAGCACGATGAACCTCTTCCGGTCGGAAGAGCACATCGAGCGGTGGCTCGGCGGTCGCGCGCCCGGCGCGACGATCCCCGTCACGACGCTCAGCGACCTCGCGCACGCGTGGTGGGACGACCGCGTCGCGCCCGACTGGCGCCCGCACACCCGCGACGGGAACCAGGCGATCCTCGACCGCCTCGGCCTCACCGGCCCGTTCTGGCGGCTCCCGGGGTAGCGTCGAACGCCCCGGTCAACCTGCCGACCGCCGCCGCGCAGCAAGGAACGCAGCCGCCGCAGCAGGGGGACAGGCCCGGGGCCAGGCCCCGAACGAAAGTGCCTTGGGATCGTGCCGACTTTGTGACGCTCAGGCTGCCGCTCCCGCTCGCACGCGGGCGGTCGGACCCGCGCTCGCGCGGGAACGCGGGCAGAGGGGGACAGGCCCGGGGACAGGCCCCGAACGGAACTGTGTCCGCTTCGTGTCGAGTTCGTGACGCTAGATCTGCCAGCTGCCGCCGCGCAGCACCGGCACCGTGTCGCCGTCGCGCGTGATCCCGTCCACGTCGACCTCGTTCGAGCCGATCATGAAGTCGACGTGGATGCCGCTGCGGTTCGCTCGCGCCCGGTCGGCCTCGTCCTCGAGAGGGAAGGTGTAGGCGTTGCCGAGCGCGATGTGGCTCGCCGCGTTCTCGTCGAGCAACGTCTCGTAGAAGACGGTGCCGAGCGGGCCTATGCGGCCCTCGCGGTCGACGAGCGCGATCTCGCCGAGCCGCGATGCCCCGTCGTCCCGCCCCACCGCCGCGCGCAGCGCGTCCGCTCCCTGGTCCGCGTCGATGCGGACGGCTCCGCCGCCTTCGAACCCGATGCGGATCCCCGAGACGAACGAGCCGTACATCTCGAGCGGCATCGTCGCCACGACGTGCCCGTCGACGCGCTCGGGATCGGGTGTCGTGAAGACCTCCTCCGTCGGCAGGTTCGGGTAGTGGACGATCCCGTCGATGGTCTCGAAGTCGGCCGCGAGCCAGCGCGACGACGGCATCAGCCCGATACGGAGGTCGGTGCCGGGGCCGCGCAGGTGGAGGGCGTCGAAGCGGCGCTCCGTCAGCCGCGCGGCGGCCGCCTTCACCGCGGTCATTCGCGTCCGCCACGCCTTCGCGGGGTCGTCCGCGTCGAGGCGGCAGACGTGGACGATGTCGTCCCAGAGCCGGTCGAGCGCCTCGTCGGGCGGCAGGTCCGGGTGCACTCGGCGGGCCCAGCCGGGGTTCGGGCACGGCCCGGCCGTCCAGTTCGTCGTCCGCTCGTTGACGATCTGCGGCACCTCGGCGACGTACGGAAGGAGGTCGCGGCCGGTGCGCGCGGGGTCGAGCCCGGCGAAGACCTCCGCGTTCGTCCCGGTCAGCGAGACGCGGGCGGCGCGCTCCTCCGAGAGCCAGCGCAGCCGCTGCCCGATCCACGGCGGCACGTAGTCGAGCGTCGACTCGTCCGCGAGCTCGAGCCGCGCGCGCTTCACGAGCTGGTCCCACCAGAAGACGTCCACCCACTTCGCGCCCCGGCTGTAGGCGGCGCGCACGACGTCGCGGGCCAGCTCCTCCATCCCGAGATAGGCGGTGACGGCGACGATCTGTCCCGGCTGGAGGTTCGTCCCGAAGCCGACGAGGAGGTCGGCGAGGCGCTCGCGGTCGCGGGTGCGATCCGTCACGCGCGGCACCTTATCCGGCGAGAATCCGCGCGTGCGCCTGAACGCCTATCTCTCCCGCGCCGGTGTCGCGTCGCGCCGGAAGGCGGACGAGCTGATCAAGGCGGGGCGCGTCCGCGTCAACGGCGAACCCGGTGAGCTGAACACGTTCGTCGGCGCGAACGACGTCGTCGAGGTGGACGGGGAGCGCGTGGCGAAGCAGCGGCTCGCATACGTCCTCCTCCACAAGCCGCCGGGTGTCGTCACGACCGCGCGGGACCCGCAGGGCCGGCCGACGGTCGTCGACCTCGTCCAGCACGAGGTGAAGGTGGTCCCGGTCGGACGGCTCGACGCCGACACGACGGGCGCGCTGCTCCTCACGAACGACGGCCCGCTCGCGCACACGCTCGCGCACCCGCGCCACGGCGTCGAGAAGGTGTACGAGGTCGAGACGTACCGGGAGCCGGACGACGAGGCGCTGCGCGCGCTCGCCGAAGGCGTCGAGCTCGACGACGGCCGCACCGCGCCCGCACGCGTTCGCAGGCTCGGAGCGGGCCGGTTCGAGCTCGTGCTGCACGAGGGCCGCAACCGTCAGGTGCGGCGGATGGTGCTCGCCGTCGGCCACCGCGTGAAGCGGCTGCACCGAAGCGTCTACGCCGGCCTCACGCTCGAGGGGCTCGAGCCGGGCGAGTGGCGCGAGCTGTCGCGTGCAGAGGTCGACGCGCTGCGGCGCTAGCGCTGGGCGAGCGGAGGCACGAACCCCATCCGCTCGTACATCTGCGCGAGCGTCGGCGACGAAGCCGCGCGCGCCTTTTCCGCGCCCCGCGCGAGCAGGCGCTCCAGCTCGGCCGCGTCGGCGCGGATCTCGCGGAACCGCTCCTGGACCGGCGCGATCGCCTCCACGGCCGCCTCGCCGACGTCCTGCTTGAACTGCCCGTAGCCCGCGTCGCCGTAGCGCGCCTCGATCGCGCCGGGCGCCTCCCCGGTCAGCGCCGCGAGGATGTCGATCAGGTTCGTGACGCCCGGCTTGTCGTCGCCGCGCCTGACCTCGCGGCCGGAGTCGGTGACGGCGGAGCGGAACTTCTTCCGGATCGTGTCGAGGTCGTCCAGCAGGAGCACCGTTCCCTGCGGCGTGCCCCCGGTCGTCGACATCTTCTTCGTCGGCTCCTGCAGGTCCATGATCCGCGCGCCGATCTCGGGGTAGACCCCCTCGGGGAGGGTGAACGTCTCGCCGAAGCGCGAGTTGAAGCGCTCCGCGACGTCGCGCGTCAGCTCGAGGTGCTGGCGCTGGTCGTCGCCGATCGGGACGATGTCGGTCCTGTACAGCAGGATGTCGCCGGCCATCAGCACCGGATACGTGAAGAGGCCGGACGCGACGAACTCGCGCTGCTCGGACTTGTCCTTGAATTGCGTCATCCGTCCGAGCTGGCCGTAGCTCGTCACGGCCGAGAGCAGCCAGGCCGCCTCGGCGTGCGCGCGGACGTGACTCTGGACGAAGACGGTCGAGCGGTCGGGGTCGAGCCCCGTCGCGAACAGGAGCGCCGCGAGGTCGAGGGTCTTCTCGCGGAAGTCGGCGGGGTCGTAGTCGACCGTGATCGAGTGCAGGTCGACGATGCAGAAGAACGCCTCGCCGCGCTCCTGCGTCGCCGCGTACTGGCGGAAGCCGCCGATCAGGTTGCCGAGGTGCTTCGCGCCCGTCGGCTGGATGCCCGAGAAGATGCGCACAGGCCTCGGATTATCCCTACGGCGCCGAACCGGCCGCTCCGAACGGCGTCACTAGACTGGCTTGGATGGCCGTCACTCCTGCGACGTGGACGCCTTCGACGTGGCGCAGCCGCTCCGCGCGGCACCAGCCGGCGTGGCCGGACGCGGGCGCGGCCGACGCGGCGATCGAGCAGCTGCGGGGGCTGCCGCCGCTCGTCTTCGCGGGCGAGGCGCGCGACCTCCGCGCCGCACTCGGCGAGGTCGCAGCCGGCCGCGCGTTCCTGCTCCAGGCGGGCGACTGCGCGGAGTCGTTCCGCGACTTCAGCGCCGTCTCGATCCGCGAGAAGCTGAAGATCCTGCTGCAGATGTCGATCGTGCTCATCTACGGATCGACGCTGCCGCTCGTGAAGGTCGGTCGGATCGCCGGGCAGTTCGCGAAGCCGCGCTCCGAGCCGACGGAGTGGGTGGACGGTGTCGAGCTGCCGTCCTTCTTCGGCCACATGGTGAACGACGACCTGCCGGATGCGGCTGCGCGCACCCCGGACCCGGAGCGGATGCTCCGCGCCTACCACCAGTCGGCGGCGACGCTGAACCTCCTGCGCGCGTTCACGAAGGGCGGCTTCGCCGACCTCACGCAGGTGCAGATGTGGAACCAGGAGTTCGCAGCGAGCGCGCCCGAGGGGCAGCGCTACGAGGCGGTCGCGGCGGAGATCGAACGCGCGCTCGGCTTCATGCGCGCCTGCGGGATCGACCTCGTCGACGCGCCGCAGCTACACCAGGTCGACGTCTGGACGAGCCACGAGGGGCTCGTGCTCGACTACGAGGAGGGGCTGACGCGCCGCGACTCGCTCACCGGCGACTTCTACGACTGCTCCGCCCACATGCTCTGGATCGGCGATCGGACTCGCGACCCGGACGGCGCGCACGTCGAGTTCTTCGCCGGCGTGCACAACCCGATCGGGGTGAAGCTGGGGCCGTCGGCGACGACCGACGACGTCGCCGCGCTGTGCGAGCGGCTGAACCCGCTGCGGCTCCCGGGGCGGCTCACGTTCGTCGTCCGGATGGGCGCGGAGCGCGTCGAGGAGGCGCTGCCGCCGCTCCTGCGGACGGTGCGCGAGCTCGAGCATCCCGTCGTCTGGGCGTGCGACCCGATGCACGGCAACGCCTTCCGAAGCGCGGGCGGGATCAAGACGCGCAGCTTCGACTCGATCATGCGCGAGATCGAGGGCTTCTTCCGGGCGTGCCGCTCGGAGGCCGCCTGGCCCGGAGGCGTCCACCTCGAGTTCACGGGCGAGGACGTGACGGAGTGCCTCGGCGGATCGGCAGCCGTCCTCGAGGAGCAGCTGACGACGCGCTACGAGAGCCTGTGCGACCCGCGGCTGAACGCGCGCCAGTCGCTCGACCTCGCGTTTCGCGTGGCCGACCTGATGCGAACCTAGAGGCCGTGCCGCCCGTCGGTTCCCTGGCCGTCGTCGGGACGGGCCTCATCGGCGCGTCCGTCGCTCTCGCGGCGAGACGTGCGGGGGTCGAGCGCGTGACCGGGTGGGACCCCGACGCGGCGCACCTCGCCGCTGCCGCGGGGCGCGGCGCCGTCGAGCCCGCGGCGAGCCTCGCGGCGGCGCTCGCGGACGCGGAGCTCGCGGTCGTCGCGGCACCGGTCGCGGCGCTCCCCCGGGAGGTGCGGGCGGTGCTCGACGCGAGCCCGGCGGGCTGCACGGTCACGGACGTCGGCTCGACGAAGGGGGGCGTGTGCGCGGCCGCCGCCGGCGACGCGCGGTTCATCGGCGGCCACCCGATCTGCGGCTCCGAGGCGCGCGGGCCCGAGCGCGCGAGCGCCGAGCTCTTCGAGGGCGCGACGTGGTTCCTGACGCCGGTCACGGCGACGGAGCCGGGGCGGTACACCCGCGTCCACGGGTTCGTCGCGGCGCTCGGGGCGGTGCCGGTCGCGATCGACCCGGAGGCGCACGACCGGCTCGTCGCGGTCACGAGCCACCTGCCTCACGCGCTCGCGAACCTGCTCCTGAACCATGCGGGCGGGGCGCGCGTGGACGGGCACGAGCCGCTCGCCGCCGCGGGCGGATCGCTCCGCGACATGACACGCGTCGCGGGCGCGAACCCGCGCATCTGGGTCGACATCTTCCTCGAGAACCGCGAGGCGCTCGGATCTGCTCTCGCGGAGCACCGGCGGCGTGTGGAGCAGCTCGAGGCGGCGCTCGCCGAGGGAGACGCCGGCTTCCTCGCGCGGTGGATCGGCGAGGCGTCGTCGAACCGGCGGCGGCTGCTCGAGAGCGCGTACGACGACCCCGGCGCGCTGCAGCGGCTCCGCGTCCACGTGCCGGACCGCCCGGGCGTGATCGCCGGGATCGCGCAGGCGCTCGGTGCCGAGCGGATCAACATCGCAGGCTTCGACCTGCAGCACCTCTCGACGGACCGCGGCGGGACGCTCGAGCTCCTCGTCGCGGGCGACCGCGAGGCGGAGCGGGCGGCGGCGCTGCTCGAGACGCAGGGCTACGGCGTCGTCGTGGCGCCGGTGCTCGAGGACATCGGGTGAAGGTCGAGCCCGCTGCCGCGCTCGCCGGGCACTTCGCGGTGCCCGGCGACAAGTCGATCTCGCACCGCGCGCTCCTGCTCGGAGCGGTGTCGGAGGGGGAGACGCGGATCGACGGCTTCGGCCGCTCGGCCGACACCGAGGCGACGATGGACGTCCTCCGCGCGCTCGGCGTGCGCGTGTACGAGGCGGGCGCGGCGACGCTCCGCGTGTTCGGGGTCGGGATGCGCGGGCTCGCGCAGCCGGCCGCGCCGCTCGACTGCCGGAACGCGGGGACGCTGATGCGGCTCCTGCCGGGCCTCCTCGCGGGGCAGAGCGGGACGTTCACCCTCGTCGGCGACGAGTCCCTCACCCTGCGGCCCATGGAGCGGATCGCCGCGCCGCTGCGGCAGATGGGCGTTGCAATCGAGACGACGGACGGGCACGCGCCGCTGACGGTGAGGGGCGGGGAGGTGCGGCCGACGGAGTACGAGCTTCCGGTCGCGAGCGCGCAGGTCAAGTCGGCAGTCCTCCTCGCGGGGCTCTACGCGCAGGGCGGCGACACGACGGTCCGGGAGCCGCTGCCGACGCGCGACCACACGGAGTCGCTCCTCGCCGCCGCAGGCGCGCGTGTGCGGCGCCGCGGGAACCGCATCACCGTGTCGCCGGCGGAGCGGCTCGAGTTGGGTGACGTCGACGTCCCGGGCGACTTCTCGGCGGCTGCGCCCTTCCTCGTCGCCGGGACGATCCTCTCGGGATCCGAGATCACGCTGCACGGGATCAACCTGAACCCGCGGCGGACCGGGCTGCTCGACGTGCTCGAGCGGATGGGCTCGAACATCACCGTCTTCAACCGGCGCCGCATCGCGGGTGAGCCCGCGGGCGACCTCGACGTGCGCCCGGCGCAGCTCGTCGGGACGAACGTGAACGCGCGCGAGGTGCCGCTCCTCGTCGACGAGCTGCCGCTCTTCGCCCTCCTCGCCTCGCACGCGCGCGGCGACAGCGTGCTGCGCGGCGCCGAGGAGCTGCGCGCGAAGGAGTCCGACCGGATCGAGGCGGTCGTCGACGGGCTGCGGCGGCTCGGCGCGCACATCCGCGCGACGCCCGACGGCTTCCACGTCCGCGGCGTCCCGGCGCGCCTCCGCGGCGGCTCGATGGACGCACGCGGCGACCACCGGATCGCGATGGTCGCCGCGATCGCAGGGATCGCGTCGCGCGAGGGCGTGGATGTGAGAGGCGCCGAGAGCGTGGCGGTAAGCTTCCCCGGCTTCTTCGACCTCCTCGACTCCCTGCGAAGGACGTCCTCCACCTCATGATCGTCGCGATCGACGGACCGGCCGGCGCCGGCAAGAGCACGGTGGCGCGCCTGCTCGCCGAGCGCCTCGGCTTCCGGTACCTCGACACCGGAGCGATGTACCGCGCGCTCACCTGGCTCGCGCAGCGCCGCGGGCTCGCGCTCGACCTCGCCGACGACCTCGCCGCGCTCGCGCGCGAGCATCCCGTCTCGTTCGACGAGGAGGGCAGGGTCTTCATCGACGAGTGCGATGTCACGTCGTCGATCCGGAAGCCCGGCATCGACAAGCTCGTCCCGGTCGTCGCGCGGCACAAGCCGGTGCGCGAGGTGATGCGCGAGCGGCAGCGTGCGCTCGGGTCGGAGGGGAACGCGGTGATCGAGGGCCGCGACATCGGAACCGTCGTCGCACCTCGAGCCGAGGTCAAGGTGTACCTCGTCGCCGATCCGGCCGTCCGGGCGCGGCGCCGCGCGGCCGAGCGGCCGGAGATCGGAGCCGACGCTCTCGCGACGGACCTGAGGCTCCGCGACGAGCGCGACGCGGTCAACATGCGGCCCGCGGCGGACGCGACGCTGATCGACACCACCGACCTCGACGTCGACGACGTCGTCGCCCGGATCGAGTCGCTCGTCCGCGCCCAGGCGCGCGTCTAGAAGAGCAGCCGTGACCCGCGTCGACCTCGTCTGGAAGCTCGGGCGCGTCACGATCGAGCCACTGACGCGCGCCGTCGCGCCGATCCGCGTCTACGGCGTCGACCGCGTTCCGCGATCCGGAGGCTGTGTCCTCGCGTTCAACCACTTCCACTGGCTCGACCCGCCCGTCTTCGGCGCGGCGACGCCGCGCGTCGTCGCGTTCGTCGCGAAGGCCGAGGCGCACCGCGTGCCCGGGCTCGGCCACCTGATCCGCAGCTTCGGGACGATCTCGATCCGCCGCGGCGAGTCCGACCGGGAGGCCGTGCGCCAGATGCGCCAGGCCGTGCGTGACGGCTACGCGCTCGGGCTCTTCGTGGAGGGCACGCGGCAGCGCCATGGGAAGCTCGGGCCCGTGCAGCCCGGCGCGGCGATGGTCGCGCTGCAGGAGGACGTGCCCGTCGTCCCGGCCGCGATCCACGGCACGGAGACGTGGCGGCTCGGGAACTGGCACCCGGTCTCGGTCGCCTGGGGCGAGCCGATGCGGTTCGAGGGCCTGCCGAAGGGCGGCCGCGGCTACCGCGAGGCATCCGAGCAGATCGGCGCGAAGCTCCGCGAGCTGCACGAGTGGCTCGTCGAGCTGCACCGGTCGGGACGCCCGCGGGAGGCGACTCCGCCGGCATGAGCAGCGACGAGCTCGAGGAGGGCGCAGCCCCGGAGGAGCTGCCGGAGCTCGCCGGCACGGTCGCGATCGTCGGCTTCCCCAACGTCGGCAAGTCGACGCTGGTGAACCGGCTGACGGCGACGCGCCAGGCGGTCGTGCACGAGACGCCGGGCGTCACCCGCGACCGGAAGGAGCTCCTCTGCGAGTGGAGCGGGACGCACTTCCTCCTCGTCGACACCGGCGGCGTGGACGAGGCTGCGACCGACGTCTTCGGCCCCGAGATCGCGAAGCAGGCGCGCGCCGCGGTGGAGGAGGCCGACCTCGTGCTCTTCGTCGTCGACGCCCGCCACGGCGTGACCCCCGGCGACGAGGAGCTCGCGGCGACGCTGCGGGCGTCGCGGAAGCCGGTTCTCGTGCTCGCGAACAAGATCGACGACCCGCGCCGCGACCTCGAGGCCGTCGAGTTCCACCGGCTCGGGCTCGGCGACCCGATCCCGCTCTCGGCGCTGCACGGCCACGGAACGGGCGACCTCCTCGACGACATCGTGGCGCGCCTCCCGGGGAGCACGCGGCGCCCGCTCGGCGACGAGGCGATCCGCGTCGCCATCCTCGGCAGGCCGAATGTCGGGAAGTCGTCGCTCCTGAACGCGCTCGTCGGCCGGGAGCGCGTGATCGTCTCCGACGTCCCCGGGACGACGCGCGACGCGATCGACACCGTGCTCGAGCGCGACGGCCGCACCTTCCTGCTCGTCGACACCGCCGGGCTGCGGCGGAAGCGGAAGCAGCGGCAGGGGATCGAGTACTACTCCGAGCTGCGGGCGCTCGAGGCGGCCGAGCGCGCGGACGTCGCGCTCGTCCTCGTCGACTCGGCCGAAGGCATCGTCGACCAGGATCTGGCGGTCGCGGACGTGGCGCGGAAGGCTTCCTGCTCGACGCTCGTCGTGCTGTCGAAGTGGGACATCAACGACGTCGAGCTCGAGGAGGCGAAGGGGCACCTCGCGCGGCGGCTCCGGCAGAGGCCGCCCGTGATCGCGATCTCCGCGAAGACGGGGCGCGGCCTCGACCGGTTGCTCGACCACGTCGTCACGCTGTGGGAGAAGCACACCGGCCGCATCTCGACGCCCGCCCTCAACAAGGCGCTCGGCGAGCTGCGCGAGGCGCGCCAGCCGCCGTCGCAGCGCGGCCGCCGGCTCAACCTCCTCTACGGCGCGCAGGTCGCGTCGCGACCGCCGCGGATCCGGATCCACGTCAACGACCCCGGCCTCGTCACCCGCGACTACGCCTACTGGGTCGAGAACGAGCTGCGGAAGCGCTTCCGGCTCGAAGGCGTCCCGGTGTCGATCGACTTCGTCCAGCGCTCGTGAAGGTCGTCGTCGTCGGCGGCGGGTCGTGGGGGACGGCGTTTGCGCACGTGCTGACGCGGCGCGACCACGACGTCGTGCTCGCCTGCCGCGACGCCGAGCAGGCGGCCGAGATCGAGCGCACCGGACGCAACCCGCGCTACCTCACGCGAGCCGACCTCTCCCGAGTCTCGGCGACGACGACGGCCGAGGCGCCGTACGCGGACGCCGACCTCGTCGTCGTCGCGGTGCCGAGCGCGACCTACGGCGACGTCGTCCGGCAGCTTCCCGGCGGTGCACCCGTGCTGTCGCTGACGAAGGGGCTCGACCCGGCGACGGGCCGCCGGCTCTCGAGCCTCGTCGAGGGGCGGCCGACCGCGGTCCTCTCCGGGCCGAACATCGCCGAGGAGATCGCGGCCGAGCTGCCGGCCGCTGCGGTCGTCGCGAGCGACGACGAGGAGCTCGCGCGCTGGCTGCAGGCGGAGCTGAACTCGATCACGTTCCGGGTGTACGTCAACGACGACGTCACGGGGGTCGAGCTCTGCGCTGCCGCCAAGAACGTGATCGCGCTCGCCGCCGGCGGCGCCGACGGGCTCCGGCTCGGCGACAACGCGAAGGCCGCGCTCGTCGCTCGCGGGCTCGCCGAGATCGCGCGGCTCGCGGAGGCGGCGGGCGCGCGGCCCGAGACGTTCTCCGGGCTCGCCGGGATGGGCGACCTGATGGTCACCTGCTGGGCGAAGTCCGGCCGCAACCGCCGCGCCGGCGAGCTGATCGCGCAGGGCGCGACGCCCGAGGAGGCGGTCGCGCAGATCGGGATGGTCGTCGAGGGCCTGACGACGGCGCCGGTGCTGAACGACGTCGCCCGTCGCCTCGGGATCGAGCTCCCGATCACGGGCGGCGTCTGCGCCGTCCTGTCGGGACAGCCGCTGCACGAGCTCGTCGCCGGGCTGATGCAGCGCACGCCGACCGTCGAGTGACGCGGTCGCGGCCGTTCTGCGGGGGCGGCGGGCGGTACAGTGACGCGATGAGGCCGTCCGCGACCCTCGCCGCTCTCGTCGCCGCCGCGGCCCTCGCCCTCGCCGGCTGCGGCGACTCGGAGACGACCGGTTCGGCGATCGGTGCCGCAGCGGACATCGTCCCGGCCGACGTCGCCGCCTTCGTCGTGGTCGACGTCGACCGCGACTCGGAGCAGGTGCAGCGGCTGCTCGAGCTCGGCGAGAGCCTGCCCGGCGCGCGTTCCGCCTTCACCGAGATGCTGCGCGAGGCGACGGGCGGCGGGTCGTGGGACGAGGACGTCGACCCCGCACTCGGCGAGGAGGTCTCCTTCGTCGTCGTCGGCGGCGAGCAGGAGACGGTCGCGCTGACGCAGGCCGACGACGAGGCCAAGCTGCGCCAGCTCGTGCAGCGGGAGTCGGAGGAGCTCGAGGTGCGGACGATCGACGGCTGGCACGCCGTCGGCACCGCCGCCGCGCTCGACGCGTTCACGGCCGCGCGCGGGGGAGACTCGCTCGCGGACGACGACGACTACAAGAAGATCTTCGAGGACCTCGAGGAGGAGGCGCTCCTGCGGGCCTACGGCTCCGGCGCCGCGCTCTCGCAGGCGCTGGCGCAGGTGCCCGGTGCGCCGCGCGATGCGGCGAGCGGCTTCGATGCCGCAGGTGTCGCCGTCGAGTCGCTCGAGGACGGCCTGCGGCTCGACGGCGTCGCGCGCGGCGTCACCCAGGAGGCCGGCACCTACGAGCCCACGCTCCTCGACCACGTCCCCGACGACGCGTTCCTCGCGGCGTCGTTCGGACCCGCCGACTCGACGATCGCGGAGCTCCGGAAGCAGGGCGGAGAGTTCGTCCCGCAGCTCGAGCGCGGGCTCGGGGTCACGCTCGACGAGCTCGCAGCCGTTCTCGGCGGCGAGAGCATCCTCTACGCACGCGGGGGGATCGGCGTTCCCGAGGTGACGCTCGCGGCGAAGCCCGACGACCCCGCGGCCGCGGTGGCGACGCTCCGCAAGCTGGCCGAGGCCGCGACCGGCGTCACCGGCGGGCGCCTGCGGACGACGCAGCTCGACGGGCTCGACGTGCACGTGCTCCAGGTCGAGATCGTGCAGGTGCAGTTCGCCGCGGTCGACGACGCGGTCGTCGTCACCACGGGCGCTGCCGGCCTGCGGGACTTCCGCCGCGACGGCGACAAGCTCGGCGACAGCGACCGCTTCGACGGCGCGCTCGAGACGGCGGGATGGGACGGCGGCGAGACCGCGGGCTTCCTCTACGTCGACTTCCAGGCGGCGCTGCCGGTGGTCGAGGGGCTAGGCGGCCTCGCGGGCGGGATCCCGGACGACGCGCGCGCGGCGCTCGAGCGGCTCGACACGCTCGCCGCGACCTCGCAGGCGGACGGCGGCGTCGTCCGCTTTGGCGCCACCCTGCGCACGCGCTAGCCGCGACGCGATAGCGTGCAGGCGTGAGCGCGCGCTCGTTCTCGTTCACCTCCGAGTCGGTCACGGAGGGGCATCCGGACAAGATCGCCGACCAGATCTCGGACGCCGTCCTCGACGCGGTCCTGACGGACGACCCGCTCGGTCGCGTGGCGTGCGAGACGCTGATCACGACCGGCCTCGTGGTGGTGGCGGGTGAGATCACGACGGAGACGTACGTCGACATCCCGCGGCTCGTCCGGCAGACCGTCTCCGAGATCGGCTACACGCGCGCGAAGTACGGCTTCGACGCCGAGACGTGCGGCGTCGTCGTCGCGCTCGACGAGCAGTCGCCGGACATCGCCCAGGGCGTCGACGAGTCGTTCGAGCTCCAGCACGGCGACGACGACCCGCTCGACCGCGTCGGCGCCGGCGACCAGGGGATGATGTTTGGGTACGCGTCGAACGAGACGGACGAGCTGATGCCGCTCCCGATCATGCTCGCGCACCGGCTCACGAAGCGGCTCGCCGAAGTTCGCAAGGCCGAAGTGCTGCCGTACCTGCGCCCCGACGGGAAGTCGCAGGTGACGGTGCGCTACGAGGTCGACGAGCACGGGATGCAGCGGCCGGTCGAGGTGGAGCGCGTCGTCGTCTCGACGCAGCACCGCGACGGCCTCGACGTCGACACGCTCCTGAAGCCGGATCTCGTCGACCACGTCCTGCGGCCGATCCTGCCGCACGACCTCTACGACGAGAAGCGCCTCGACGACAAGGACTTCTTCTACGTCAACCCGACCGGGAAGTTCGTGATCGGCGGCCCGATGGGCGACTCCGGGTTGACGGGCCGCAAGATCATCGTCGACACCTACGGCGGGGCGGCGCCGCACGGCGGCGGTGCGTTCTCCGGCAAGGATCCGACCAAGGTCGACCGCTCGGCTGCGTACGCCGCCCGGTACGTCGCGAAGAACGTCGTCGCGGCCGGCCTCGCCGACCGGTGCCAGCTCCAGGTCGCCTACGCGATCGGCGTCGCGCACCCGATGTCGGTGCTCGTCGAGTGCTTCGGCACCGAGAAGATCCCGCTCGCGCGGATCGAGGAGCTCGTGCACGAGCACTTCGATCTCCGCCCCGCGGCGATCCTGCGCGACCTCGACCTCCGCCGGCCGGTCTACCGGCGCACGGCGGCATACGGCCACTTCGGGCGCGAGGACAAGGACTTCACGTGGGAGCGTACGGATCGCGCCGAGACGCTCCGGCAGGCCGCCGGGCTCGGCGCCGCCGCTCGCGCCTGAGCCGCGCGCGCTAGGCGCCGGCGCGCACGTAGAGGCCGGCCGCGGCCTTCTCGGTGATCGCGCGCTCGTCGCCCGCGAGCCGCACCTTGAACTGCCCGGCTGCAGGCTGTGCCTCCTGCAGCTCGACGCGTGCGCCGGGCACGAACCCCTCGTCGTAGAACCAGTGGAGGAGGTCGCCGTCGTGCTCGGCGAGCCGCACGATCTCGCCCGCGGCGCCTGGCGGGAGGTCGGTCAGCGGCGCGAGCTCGCGATTCTCGGACTGCTCGAACGCGGGATCGACCGGCCACCCGTGCGGGCAGCGGTCGGGCCGGCCGAGCCGCTCCTCGATCCGCTCGATCATGTCGTCGGTGAACGTGTCGCCGAGCTCGTCCGCGTGGACGTGCGACTCCGCCGGGGTGTAGCCCATGAAGTCCGTGAGGAACCGTTCGATGATCCGGTGCTTGCGCACCACCTTCTCGGCGCGCTCGATCCCGAGCTCGGTCAGGATCGCCTCCTTCTGCTCACCGCGCTCGACGAGCCCTTCGCCCTCGAGCCGCTTCAGCATCTCGCCGGCCGACGCGCGCGAGACGCCGAGCATCTCCGCCACCCGCGCCGCGATCACTTGCGAGCTCCCCGGATCGGGCTTGTACTCCCCGATCGGGAACGCCAGGAAGTAGATCGTCTCGAGGTAGTCGTCGACCGAGTGACCCGCCACGCCCTCGATCCTAGCCGGGGGAGGCCGGGGTGCTGCCGGCCCTCCCGACGAGGAGCCAGACGTACGGCGCCGAGATCGCGATCAGGAGGAGCGCGGACGGCGCGGCCGCGGCGAAGTCGGCGAACGCCGTCGCCTGCCAGATCTCGGTCGCGAGCGTCTCGAACCCGATCGGCCGGAGGAGGAGCGTCGCCGGAAGCTCCTTCAGCGAGCTCAGGAAGACGAGCGCCGCCCCTGCGAAGAGCCCGGATCGCATCAGCGGCGCCGTGATCGTCGCGGTTGTCGCGACGGGGCCGCGCCCGAGCCCGCGCGCCGCCTCCTCGTAGCGCGGGTTCACCGTCTGCAGCGCCGCACCCGAGGCCGCGAGCGCCTGCGGCAGGAACCGTACGACGTACGCGAAGACGAGTAGCGCGAGCGTCTGGTAGACGACGCCTCCGTAGCGGGCGCCGAAGAAGACGAGCGACAGCGCGATCACGATCCCTGGGAGCGCGTTGGCGGTGAAGCAGGCGCGCTCGAGCAGCCGCGTCCACCATGCGGGCCGCCGGTGCGCGAGGTAGACGACCGGGAGCGCCGCGGCGACCGCGACGACGGCGGCGGCTCCGGACGCGAGCGCCGAGTTCACCGCCGCGTGCCACGCCACGTCGATCGGGCGCCCGAGCGGCACCGCCTGCCACGTCCAGTATGCGAGGACCGCGACGGGGAGGACGAGGAAGACCGAGACAGCCGCGCCGCACACGATGGCGGCAGGCCAGCGCCAGCGGCCGAGCGCGACCGGCTTCGCGCGCCGCGCCGCGGTCGCGGTCGAGCGGTGGTAGCGCGCGCTGCGGCGGAACCGGCCCTCGGCGAGCAGGACGAGCGCGGTCAGCGCGACGAGGACGAGCCCGAGCACGACGGCGGGGTCGCGGTCGAAGAGCGCGTTGTACGAGAGGTAGATCGCGCGCGTCAGCGCCGGGTACTGCATCAGCGAGACGACGCCGAAGTCCGAGAGCACGTAGAGCCCGACGAGCAGGCCTCCGGCCGCGATCGACGGCCGCAGCGCGGGCAGCGTGACGCTGCGGAACACCTGCCAGCCGCTGCGCCCGAGGCCACGGGCGGCTTCCTCGAGCGCCGGGTCGAGGTCGCGGAGCGCAGCGGCCGCGAGGAGGTACACGTAGGGGTAGGTCGAGAGGGTGAGCGCGAGCACCGACCCCGGGAGGCCGTAGATCTCCGGCAGCCGCTCGACGCCGAACGCCCACCCGAGGATCTCCTGCAGGAAGCCGCGCGGCCCGAGCGCCCCCAGGAGCGCGAGCGCCGCGACGTAGCTCGGGATGACGAGGGGGAGCGCGAGCGCGACCGCCCAGACGCCGCGCGCCGGGAGGTCGGTACGGACGACGAGCCACGCGAGCGGCACCCCGACGGCGACAGCGACGGCAACGACGATGCCGACGAGCAGCAGCGTGTCGAGGACGAGGCGCCCGGTCTCGGCGTCGAGGATGCTCCAGGCGGAGCGGCTCGCGGTGACCGAGCGGACGGCGAGGTAGGCGAGCGGGAGCATGACGGCGCCCGCCGTCAGCAGGGCGGGCGCCGTCAGGAGGATCGAGCCGCGGCGGCGGCCGGCGGCCGCACGTGCCGCGACGGCCGTCATCGCGTGTAGCCGACCTCGCGGAGCAGCTCGAGGGTCGACGGGAGCTTCGCCCCGAGCGCCGAGAGGTTGATCTTCGCGCCCTCGATCCGCGTCAGCGGCGGCAGGCCGACCCGCGGCCGGATCCCGGCGGCGAGCGGGTACTCGGCGCGGCCGGGGCTCCGCGCGAAGAAGCGCTGCGCGTCCCGCCCGAGCAGGAAGTCGATCAGCCGCACGGCAGCCGCCTTCTTCTTCGACGACGCGACGACACCGGCGCCGGCGACGTTGATCAGCGCACCGGGGTCGCGGCCGCTCAGGAAGTGGTTCGCGACCGGCGCCGACGGGGTCGACTCCTTCAGCTGGTAGAGGTAGTAGTGGTTGACGAACCCGACCTCGACCTCGCGCCGCGCGAGCGCCTGCAGGATCGAGCCGTTGCTCGGGAAGAACTTGGCGTCGTTCGCCTTGAGCGCGAGTAGCCAGTCACGCGTCCGGTCGTCGCCCGCCCGCAGCCGCATCGCGCTCACGAACGCGATGAACGAGGCGTTCGTCGGCGGCACCGCGATCTTGCCGCGCCAGCGCGGGCTCGTGTACCCCCAGACCGACGTCGGCAGATCGGACGCCCGCACGGCGTCCGTGTTGTACGCGACGACGCGGGCGCGGCCGCTGACGCCGACCCAGCGGTGCCCCGGCGCGCGGAAGCGCGGCGCGACCTTCTTCAGCGTTCGCTGCGGCAGCACCGCGAGCCGCTTCGCGCTCCCGACGGCGCCGAGCGCGCCGGCGTCCTGCGCGATGTAGACGTCCGCCGGGCTGTTCGTCCCCTCCTCCAGCAGCGTGGCGGCGAGCGACGCGCTGTCGCCGTAGCGGACCTGGAGCTGGATCCCCGTTCGCTGCGTGAAGAGGTCGAACATGGGCTTCACGAACCGCTCGTCGCGCCCGGAGTAGACGGTGAGGGTCGTCGCCTCGGCGGCGACGCCGCCCGTGCCGTGCTTCGGCGCTGCCGCCGTCGTGGCGGGCACGGCGAAGGCGACCACCGCGGCGGCCACGGCGAGCGCGCGTGCCCTGACTCGTATCGTCATCGTTCTGTGAACCCCCTGAAGTCGTCTCTACCGGTGTAAGGGCGACCTTACACGAAGGGGGAGGAGGGCCTTACGCTTCTGCGAACGCGCGCACGGCCTCGACGTGAGGCCGGACGACGACGCGTGCTCCGAGCGGCACCCTCTCGTTGGAGGGGCGCTGCGAGACCAGGACGTCCTCGCCTGACTGGACGCGGTAGAAGACGTCGTGCCCGCGGAACTCGCGGCCGATCACGGTGGCGCCGCCCGTGTCGTCGGGGAGCAGCTCGAGCTGCTCCGGCCGGATCAGCACGTCGACCTCCGCTCCCTCGACCGGCGCCGACAGCGCGAACGTGCCGAGCGGCGTCTCGACGGCGTCTCCGGCGACCCGCCCGCGCAGGAAGTTCCCCGCGCCGACGAACTCCGCGGCCCAGCGCGTCGTCGGGCGGCGGTAGAGCTCCTCGGGCGGCGCCGCCTGCACCACGCGGCCTTCGAGCATCAACGCGACCCGGTCGGCGAGCGAGAACGCCTCCTCGCGGTCGTGCGTGACGAGCAGCACGGTGACGTCCGCGGCGCGCAGGATCTCGGCGAGCTCGTCACGCATCGTCTGGCGCAGCAGCGGGTCGATGTTCGACCACGGCTCGTCGAGCAGCACGAGATCCGGCCGGGGCGCGAGCGCGCGGGCGAGCGCCACACGCTGCTGCTGGCCGCCCGAGAGCTCGTGGGGGTACCGGCGCTCGTAGCCGTCGAGCCCGACGAGCGCGAGCGCCGCGCTCACGGCGTCGCGGCGGCTGCGGCGCCCGACGCCGAACCCGACGTTCTCGCCGACGGTGAGGTGCGGGAAGAGCGCGTAGTCCTGGAAGACCATCCCCACGTGGCGCTTCTCGGCCGCCACCCACGTGCCGGGGCCGGCGACGGTGCGATCTGCGACGCGAACCTCGCCGGCATCGGGCTGCTCGAACCCCGCGATCAGGCGGAGCAGCGTCGTCTTGCCGCAGCCGGAGGGCCCGAGGAGGGCGACGAACTCGCCGCGCTCGACACAGAGGTCGGCACCCGCCACCGCCCGGACCGCACCGAACGACTTCGAGACGCCGTGCGCGCAGATCATCCCGCAGCTCATGTAAGGCGAACCTTACAGAGCTGCTCGAGGGGGCGCGCAGCTCCACGCGCGGTTTTTCCGATTTCTAACTAGTATTGCCGCAGCCGCAGCAGCGGCTCATGTTCCAGGGGGGGAACAGATGCGGTCTCTATGGGGGGTCGTGGCACTGGCGTCGGTGCTCGTCGCGGGCGTCGGCGTGGCCGAGGCACGTCAGGGGGAGCGACCGGGGGCGCGGCCCGATCCCGTCGCCGCTGCGCCGGGGAAAGCGCCGAAGGCCGTTCGGGCAGACGCGCGGACGCTGCTCGTCAAGCTCCGGCCGGGCCATGACGGCCGCGCGCTCGGGCTCCGCGCCGTCCGCCGCATCCCCGGAACCGAATTCGTCCTCGTCGAGGCGGAAGATGCGCCGCAACGCGCGCTCCGGCGCCTGGAGCGCGACCCGCGCGTGATCGCGGTCGAGCCGAACCTCGTCCGGACGGCCCTTGCGACGCCGAGCGACCCGATCTACGCGAAGGGCGTCCAGCACTACCTGGAGCGCGTCCGGCTGCCGCAGGCGTGGGACGTGACGCGCGGCGACGGTGCGCGCATCGCGATCGTCGACACGGGCGTCGACGCCGACCATCCCGACCTCGCCGGCCGGGTCGTCGCCGGCCGCGACGTCGCGAACGGCGACGACGACCCCTCCGACGACGAGGGCCACGGAACGGCCGTCGCGGGCGTTGCCGCCGCGGCGTGGAACGGCCTCGGCACCGCAGGCGTCGCCCCGGCCGCGACGATCCTGCCGGTCAAGGTCCTCGGCGCGGACGGGAGCGGCACCGACGCGGACGTGGCGACGGGCATCGTCTGGGCCGCCGACAACGGCGCGCGCGTGATCAACCTGTCGCTCGGCGGCCCCGGCGACAGCCAGACACTGCGGGAGGCGGTGGCGTACGCGCAGGCGCGGGACGTCGTCGTCGTCGCCGCGGCCGGGAACAGCGGCACACGCGAGCCGTTCTACCCGGCGGCGATCCCCGGCGTCGTCGCCGTTACCGCCACCGACTGGACCGGCGACCTCGCGCACTTCTCGACGTGGGGTCCCTGGGTCGATCTCGCCGCGCCCGGGATGCGCCTGACGATGCCGACGGCCGCGGCCGGAGCGCGTGAGCGCTACGTCGTCGCTTCCGGAACGTCGTTCGCGGCACCCGTCGTCGCCGCCGTCGCGCATCTCGTGCGCGCGCAGAACGCGGCGTGGACGGCGCAGCAGACGATCGACCGCCTGCGCGCGACCGCGCGCGACGCGGGGCCGCGCGGGATCGACGACTCGTACGGCTGGGGAGTCGTCGATGCATACGGGGCCGTCGGCGGCGCCGCGCGGCCGGCGATCGCGCAGCCCCCGAACGAGCCCCACGAGCCGAACGACGTCCCGGCGCGCGCGAAGCCGCTGACGCCGAACGGCGTCTACAACGAGGTGCGTGGCCGCATCGTGGAGGGCGAAGCCGACTGGTACTCCGTCGAGATGACGACGCCGGGGCTCGTGAAGCTCGAGCTTCTACCGCTCGACCTCGCCGACAGCGCCGAGGACGGCAGCGACATGTCCGCCGTGATCGACGTCTACGGCCCCGGGTTGCAGCACCTCGGCCACGGCGCCGCGAACGGCGTCCGCGCGCGCACAGAGGGTCGTGCATGGGCCCGAACCGCCGGCCGCTACTACTTCCGCGTCACGAACGCGAACGGCGCGCGGACCGCGCTCGAGTACGAGGTGCAGGCGATCACCTCGACGACCGCACCACCGCCGTACGAGGTGACACAGCACCCGGTTCCCTCGGACGCGCTCAGCGGCGTCACGGGCGACTTCACCGGCGACGGGCGCGCGGACGTCGTCGTCTCGACGTCGCACTACGACGACCCGCCCGAGTACGACTACAAGCTCGTCCTCGCGGCGCAGCGCCCCGACGGCCGCCTCGCCGACCCCGTGTTCTTGCCGACGCATGCGCCGTACGGCGCGGGCCAGATGGGGACCGCCGCGGGCGACCTCGACGGCGACGGCGACGCCGACGTCGCGGTCGCGGTCGAAGCCGGCGTCGACGTCTTCCTCGCGGGCGGCGGCACGCTCGGCCCCGCGACGCTCGTGGACGCTCCGGGCGCGCAGCAGGTGGAGGTCGGCGACCTGAACGGCGACGGACGGCGCGACATCGCCGTGACCGGCCGCGGCGGGACGTTCGTCCTCTTCAACACCGGCGCCGGCTGGAGCCGGACGACCGTCAGCTCGACGCAGCAGACCGAGATCGAGATCGGGGACGTCACCGGCGACGGGCGCGCCGACCTCGTCGGCGCGACGGCGTGGACGGTGCACGTCTTCCCGCAGGACGCCGGCGGCGCTTTCACGCGCCGCGTCGACCACGCGACGTCGGCCGCGACTGCGATCGCGGGCGTCGAGGTGGCCGATCTCAACGGCGACGGCCGGCGTGACGTCGCCGTCACCGCCGGCGGGAACGTGCCCTCGTCCCACGTCGACGTCTTCCACCAGACCTCGTCGGGCGCCCTCACGCCGCCGTTCACGCTCCCGTCCCGCGACATCCCGGCTGCGGTCGAGGCCGCCGACGTCAACGGCGACGGGCGGAACGACCTCGTCGTCGGGCACACCGGGTGGAATCTCGTCGGCGTCTACCTGCAGAACGCGGACGGGACGCTCGCGGCCGAGACGGCGGTCGAGGTCTACACCCGCCAGGCGCGCTCCGAGCCGAAGTCGCTCGCGGTCGCCGACCTGGACGGGGACGGCGCGCGCGACGTCGCGGCAGTGGATCCGAACGTCGGCCTCAGCATCCTCCACAGCGTCACCGGCCGCTGGCCCCATCCGGCCGTCGTCGCGCGCACCGCGACTCCGGCCGATCTCGCGGAAGGCGTCGATACGGCCGTCCGGCCGTCCGTCGAGATCGCGCGTCCGCTCGACCCGGCGAGCGTCACGACGACGACGGTGTCGCTCGTCGACGGCACGAGCGGCGCCGCGGTTCGC
The DNA here is from genome assembly GCA_035553355.1 of Gaiellaceae bacterium. Lineage (GTDB taxonomy): Bacteria > Actinomycetota > Thermoleophilia > Gaiellales > Gaiellaceae > Gaiellasilicea. The sequence continues at coordinate 23,963 of DATMJW010000087.1, forward strand.
GGCGCGGTCTCGTACGCGAACGGCGTCGTCTCCTTCACGCCCGAGGCCGCGCTCGCCGCCGGACGCCCGTACGCGCTCCGGATCAGCGGCGTGCGGCAGGTCGACGGCGCGCCGCAGGACGAGGACGTCGTCGTCCGTTTCACGACGACCGGCCACACGCCCGACACGACTCCGCCGGACACGTTCTTCACCTACCGCCCACCCGCGGGAACGAAGGCCCCGAGCTCCCGCTTCGCCTTCACCGCGAGCGAGACGGGCGCGCGCTTCGAGTGCACGGTCGGCGGCAGCGGCAGCTGGGTCCCGTGCCGCACGCCGTACAGCGGTGGCGGTGGTACGAGCCCCGGGACGTACACGTTCAGCGTGCGCGCCATCGACGCCGCGGGCAACGTCGACCCGACGCCGGCGACGCACACGTGGACGCGCCTCGCGCAGCCGGAGGCGCCCCCGAACGACTTCTCTTCGTCGGCGCAGGTGCTCGGGGGCTCCTCCGGCACGGTCACCGGCTACACCGACAACTCGTGGACCGAGTACGGCGAGCTCCCGATCGAGGGGAACCGCGGCGGTCGCTCGATCTGGTACCGGTGGACGGCCTCGGAGGCCGGCACCGCCCGCTTCGACACGGCGGGGTCGAACTTCGACACGCTGCTCGGCGTGTACGAGCTCGTCGGCGGCGCCTGGACGGAGGTCGCCGCCGACGACGACGCGTCCGCGACCGCGCGGACGAGCAGCGTCACGTTCTCGGCGCGTGCCGCCGTCACGTACTACGTCCGCGTCGACGGCTTCTACGACCGGTGGGAAGCCGCGATGGGCGACGTCACGCTGAATTGGGCCGGGCCGGGGGCGGCGACGGACACTGCGCCGCCACGTGTGTCGATCACCGCCCCGGCCGACGGCGCCCGCGTGCCCGGCACCGTCCGCATCACGGCGGACGCGAGCGACGACGTCGCGGTCGCGCGCGTCGAGTTCCGTGCCGACGGGGTGCTCCTCGCCTCGGACACCGCCGCGCCGTTCGAGGCGACGTGGGACGCTCGCGCGCTTCCGGAGGGGAGCTCGCACCAGATCGAGGCGCGGGCCGTCGACACAGCCGGTCGGACCGCATCCGATCTCCACAGCGTGATCGTCGACCCGACGGCGCCCGAGACGACCGTGACCTCCGGGACCTCCGGGACCACGCGCTCGACGTCGGCGAGCTTCTCGTTCTCGGCGAGCGAGGCCGCGACCTTCTTCTGCCGCCTCGAGAGCGACGCGGCGTACGGGACGTGGGAGCGGTGCACGTCGCCGATCGGGTACACAGGTCTCAGCGGCGGCTCGTACTGGTTCAACGTGTACGCGGTCGACACGGTCGGCAACGCCGACGCGACGCCGGCGCGGCAGGCATTCGTCGTCTACAACGACGACTTCGCCGCCGCCACCGATCTCGGCAGCGACGGCCGTCTCGCGAGCGGGAACACCGCCAGCGCGACGAAGCAGAGCGGCGAGCCGTACCACGCGGGGAACCGCGGCGGGAAGTCGATCTGGTTCGTGTGGCGGCCTGGCGCGAACGGGTCGGTGACGATCGACACGCGCGGGAGCACGTTCGACACGCTCCTCGCCGTGTACACCGGGACGTCCGTCACGTCGCTCGCCCAGATCGCCGCGAACGACAACGACGGCGGTTCGAGCACGAGCCGCGTCGCGTTCAGCGCCCTCGCCGGCACCACCTACCGGATCGCGGTCGACGGCCGGAACGGCCGCTACGGCAGCGTCACGCTCGGCATCTCGTTCGCGCCGACGGCCGATACGACGCCGCCTGAGACGTCGATCACGTCGGGTCCGTCGGGGACGGTGACCTCGACGTCGGCGAGTTTCGAGTTCACGTCGAGCGAGTCCGGCTCCAGTTTCGAGTGTCGGTTGGATGGCGCTGCGTTTGCTGGCTGTTCGTCGCCGAAGGCGTACAGCGGGTTGGCGGCGGGGTCGCATACGTTCGAGGTGCGTGCGCGTGATGGGGCGGGGAACGTGGATGCGTCGCCGGCGGTGCGGACGTGGTCGATCTCGACTGCGGACACGACGCCGCCTGAGACGTCGATCACGTCGGGTCCGTCGGGGACGGTGACCTCGACGTCTGCGAGTTTCGAGTTCACGTCGAGCGAGTCCGGCTCCAGTTTCGAGTGTCGGTTGGATGGCGCTGCGTTTGCTGGGTGTTCGTCGCCGAAGGCGTACAGCGGGTTGGCGGCGGGGTCGCATACGTTCGAGGTGCGTGCGCGTGATGGGGCGGGGAACGTGGATGCGTCGCCGGCGGTGCGGACGTGGTCGATCTCGACGACGTCGACGTCGAACGACATGTTCGCGTCGGCGCAGTCGACCTCCGGCGCGACGGGCTCGGTCAGCGGCTCGAACACGAGCGCGACGAAGGAGTCCGGCGAGCCGAACCACGCCGGGAACGCCGGCGGGAAGTCCATCTGGTACGCGTGGACGCCCACCGCGACCGGCACCGCGACCGTCGACACGATCGGCTCCGGCTTCGACACGCTGCTCGGCGTCTACACGGGGACGTCGGTCGGCGCGCTGACCCGCGTCGCGAGCGACGACGACGCGGGCGGGAACCTCACGAGCAAGGTGTCCTTCACCGCAACGGCCGGGACGACCTACCGCATCGCGATCGACGGCTACGGCGGCGCCGCAGGCGCCACGAAGCTGACCTGGAGCCTCGCCGCGACGTCGACGGGACCGGCGAACGACGCCTTCGCCGCGGCGCAGGCGCTCTCTGCCGCGAGCGGCACGTGGCGCGGGTCGAGCGTCGGCGCGACGAAGGAGAGCGGCGAGCCGAACCACGGCGGGAACACGGGCGGCAAGTCGGTGTGGTTCGCATGGACGGCTCCGAGCTCGGGCACCGTCTCGTTCGACACGGTCGGCAGCGACTTCGACACGCTGCTCGGCGTCTACACGGGATCGGCCGTCGGCGCGCTGACGACGATCGGCGGCGACGACGACGCTGCCGGTGACCTCAAGAGCCGGGTCACGTTCACCGCCACCGCCGGCACGACGTACCGCATCGCGATCGACGGCTACGGCGGTGCCGCCGGCAGCGTGACGCTCAACTGGAGCTCCGGCACGTCGGGTTCGCTCGGGACGAGCGGCTCCCGCGGCGACACGAAGTCGCCGAGCAAGGGCTAGCGCGGGCGCGGCGGCAGGAGCCGAGGCCGACGCTAGCCTCGGCGGGGTGCCGCTCGCGTCCGTCTACCCGCTCGTCTCGTCGCGCGCCGTCGCACGGCCGTTCACGTACGAGGTTCCCGACGACGTCGGGAAGGGCGCCGTCGTCGCCGTCCGCTTCGGCCGCGCGGCGCAGCGGGGCGTCGTCGTCGAGACCGGAGTCGAGGCGCCGGAGGGCGTCGAGCCGGCGCCGGTGGAGCGGCTCCTCTACCGCCTGCCGCCCGCGCTCGTCGACCTCGCGCTGTGGGTGGCCGACTACTACGGCTCGACACCCGCGCGGGCGCTCGAGCTCGTCGCGCCGAAGCTGCGCGCCCGCCGCGGCGAGCGCCGGCCGCCGGCCTCGGGCTTCGGCGGCGAGCCCGAGCCCGAGGCGCTGACGGAGCCGCAGCGGCGGGCCGTCGCGCGGATCGCCGCTGCGATCGACGGCGGCGGCGGGCACCTTCTCCTCGCCGGCGCGACCGGGAGCGGGAAGACGGAGGTCTACCTGCAGGCATGTCACGCCGCGCTCGCGCGCGGCCGCGGCGCGATCGTCCTCGTCCCCGAGATCGCGCTCACGCCGCAGACGCTCGGGCGGTTCCAGGCGCGGTTCGGCGACCGCATCGCCGTCCTCCATTCGGGGCTGACGGACGCGGAGCGGCGCGACGAGCGGGAGCGCATCGTCGCCGGGGAGGCGCCCGTCGTCGTCGGCGCGCGCTCCGCCGTCTTCGCGCCGGTGCCGCGGCTCGGGCTGATCTGCGTCGACGAGGAGCACGACTCGTCGTACAAGCAGGAGTCGGATCCTCGCTACGACGCGCGGACCCTGGCGGCGAAGCGCGCCGCGCTCGAGGGCGCGGTCGCGGTGTACGGCAGCGCGACGCCGCGGCCCGAGAGCTGGGACAGGCTGGAGCGCCTCGACCTCGGGCCGCGGCTCGGCGCGCCGATGCCACGCGTCCGCATCGTCGACCTCCGCCGCGAGGCCGGGTACCCGCTCTCGGCACCGCTGCTCGAAGAGCTCGGCGCGCTCGAGCAACGCGGCGGCAAGGCGATCCTCCTCCTCAACCGGCGGGGAGTCGCGCCCGCCGTCCACTGCCGCGCCTGCGGCACCTCACGGCGCTGCGGGCTCTGCGACGTGTCGCTGACGCTGCACCGCGACGGGCGGCTCCACTGCCACCACTGCGGGTACTCGGAGGGCGTTCCCGAGACCTGCCCGAACTGCGGCTCGCTCGAGCTCGCGCGCGTCGGCGCGGGGACGCAGCGTCTCGAGGCGGAGCTCGAGGCGAAGGTGCCGGAGCTCGAACGGATCCGGCTCGACGCGGATACCTCCGCCGAGCGCGGCGCGCTGCAGGACGCCCTCGGCCGCTTCGCGCGCGCCGACCGCGCCGTTCTCATCGGCACGCAGATGGTCGCGAAGGGGCACCACTTCCCCGGCGTCACGCTCGCCGCCGTCGTCGACGCGGACACCGGCCTCGCGCTGCCCGACTTTCGCGCCGAGGAGCGCACCTTCCAGCTCGTCACGCAGCTCGCCGGCCGCTCGGGTCGCGATGCGCCCGGGAAGGTCGTGGTGCAGACGTTCCAGCCGGACGCGACCGCGCTCGCGTTCGCGGCACGGCACGACGTCGCCGGCTTCCTCGGCGAGGAGCTCGTGCGCCGCCGCGAGCTCGGGTACCCGCCGTTCCGGCACCTCGTCTCCCTCGTCGCGACCGGCCCGGACGCGGCGGCGCCGGAGCGGCTGCTGCGCGAGCTGCGCGAGGGCCTCGGAGTCGGCGGCGATCTCCTCGGGCCGGCACCGCTCCTCCGGCTGCGCGGCCGGTACCGATCGCAGCTCCTCGCGAAGACCGAGCGGCCGCGGGCGCTCGCGACGCGCGCAGCGCAGCTCCTCGCCGCGGCGGCCCCGGCGATGCGTCGTGCGGGGGTGACGGCGGTCGTCGACGTCGACCCGCAGTCGCTCTAGCCGCACTGGGTCGCTGACTACACTCGGAGGATGGCGGGCGACGTCGACGTGCGCGACGAGGTGGAACAGGAGGAGCTCGATCCGCGGCAGGCGGCGGAGCTCGAGGCGCGGCGCCGCGTCGCGCTCGCGCAGATCAGGCAGTACCCCGACCCCTCGCTGCGGCTGCGCGCGAACGAGGTCGAGGAGTTCGACGGGGCGCTCGAACGGCTCGCGCACCGGATGGCCGACCTGATGCACGAAGCGCGTGGGATCGGTCTCGCCGCCACCCAGATCGGCGTGCTGCAGCGCCTGTTCGTCTTCCAGCGCGACGGCGAGGAGGAGGTGACGGCCCTCGTGAACCCGCGGATCGTCGAGCGTTCGCAGGAGACGGAGGTGCTCGAGGAGGGATGCCTCTCGCTCCAGCGGGTCCACGTCCCCGTCGAGCGCGCCGTCGCCGTCACCGTCGAGGCGCAGGACGTTCACGGCGACCCCGTCCGCCTGGAGCTCGGCGAGATGGACGCACGTGTCGTGCAGCACGAGCTCGACCACCTGGACGGCGTGCTCATGCTCGAGCGCACCGATCCGGAGTCGCGGCGCGAGGCGATCGCGACGCTCCGGCGGTACCTCTGAGCGGCGGCGTCTAGCCTCCCGCCGATGAGGATCGCGGTGGCGGCGACGGCGCCGTTCGGTGCCGACGTGCTGGAGCGCCTTGCGGCGCGGCACGAGGTCGCGTCCCTGCTCACGCGCCCGGACAAGCCGGCGGGGCGCGGTCGCAAGGTCGCGTCGCCACCCGCGGGGGCCGTCGCGAAGCGTCTCGGGATACGGGTTTTGCAGCCGGAGCGGCCGACGGCGGAGCTCGACCTCGGTGCGGACACCGTCGTCGTCTGCGCCTACGGCCTGCTGATCCCCGAGACGCTGCTCGAACGCGGGCTGTGGCTGAACGTGCATCCGTCGCTCCTGCCGCGGTGGCGCGGTGCCGCTCCTGTCGAGCGGGCGCTCCTCGCGGGCGACGCGGAGACGGGGGTCACGATCCACGAGACGGTGAAGGAGCTCGACGCCGGCCCGATCGCTGCGCAGCGCGCATTCCCGCTCCGCGAAGACGACGACGCGGGCGCGGTGTACGCCCGTTGCGCCGAGATCGCGGTCGAGCTGCTCGACGAGGTGCTGCCCGCGCCCGCGTTCACGCCGCAGGTGGGTGAGCCGTCCTACGCCGCCAAGATCGAGGCGGCGGACCGCGAGCTCGACCTCTCCCGCCCGGTGGAGAGCCTGAACCGGATCCGCGCGCTCTCACCGCACATCGGCGCGCGCGGCGAGCTGCACGGGCGCCGCGTCACGATCTGGCGTGCACGCCTGGAGGGTAGCGAGCTCGTGCCGGTGGAGGTGCAGCCGGAGGGCGGGAAGCGGATGCCGTACGAGGCGTGGCTCCGGGGTCTGCGGTGACTCGGTGGGGCGAGTACTACGCGCTCGCCGACACCGCTCCGCGCGAGACGCTCCTCGAGGCGCTCGCGAGGCACGAGTCGGAGACGCGCCCGGCGGGCGTCGCCGTCGACCTCGGCTGCGGTGCCGGCCGCGACACGCACGAGCTCCTCCGCCGCGGCTGGCACGTCCTTGCGATCGACGGCGAGCCCCAGGCGATCGAGCTGCTACGGGCCCACCCGGAGGCCGAGGCCGCGGTCGGGCGCCTCGAGACGGTGGTGGCGCCGTTTCAGGAGGCGTCGCTGCCGGAGGCGGATCTGGTCAACGCCAGCTTCGCACTCCCGTTCTGCACGCCCGAGGAGTTCGCCTGCACGTGGGCGCGGATCGTGGGCGCGCTCCGTCGCGGCGGGCGGTTCGCCGGCCAGCTCTTCGGCGTCAACGACTCGTGGGCAGGGAGCGAGGGCATGACGTTCCACACGCGCGCCGACGTCGACCGGTTGCTCGACGGCCTGGACGCCGAGCGGCTCGAGGAGGTGGAGCGCGACGGGACGACGGTGCGGCGGGAGGCGAAGCACTGGCACGTCTTCCACCTCGTCGTGCGGAAGCCGTGAAGGTCGCGCCGGCGCGGCGGGCTGCGTACGAGGTCATCCGCCGCGTCTTCGAGGAGGAGGCATACGCGGACCGCGCGCTCCGCACCGCGAGCGACGCGCTCGACGACCGCGACCGCTCGCTCGCACGGCAGCTCGCCTTCGGCGCCGTTCAGCGGGTCCGGACGCTCGACCACGCGCTCGAGGTCCTCGGGAAGCGTCCGGTGCGGAAGCTCGACCCGCCGGTTCGGGCGGCCCTGCGGCTCGGGGCGTACCAGCTCGGGTACCTCGACGGCGTGCCGCGCTACGCGGCCGTCAACGAGTCGGTGGAGCTCGTGCGGGGCGCGCGGCTGGAGCGGGCGGTGCCCTTCGCGAATGCCGTCCTCCGCCGAGTGGCGGACGGGATCGGCCCGCTCCTGGAGGCACTGCCGGAGGGGCCGCTCAAGCACTCGTACCCGGACTGGATCTGGGACGTCTGGCGCCGCGACCTCGGGGAGGACGGCGCGCTCGCACTCATGCGCGCGCAGAACGACTCGCCGCCGACGGTGGTGAGGCACGTCCGCGGCCCTCGCCCCGACGGCACGGAGACCGACGTGCCGGGCGCGTACGAGGTCGCGCGGGTGGACGAGGGGGCGCTCGCGCGCGGCGAGATCTGGCCGCAGAGCCGGGCGTCGCAGGTCGTCGGCCACTGCGTCGGGGCGCGCGCGGGCGAGCGCGTCCTCGATCTGTGCGCGGCGCCCGGCGGGAAGACGTCGATGCTCGAGGGCGAGGTGGTCGCCGTCGAGCTGCACGAGGCGCGCGTGCGCGAGCTCGAGCAGAACCTGGGCCGGCTCGGGCGGAGCGACGTCCGGATCGTCCACGCGGATGGACGCGACCTGCCGCCCGATCTCGATGGCTTCGACCGCGCGCTCGTGGACGCGCCGTGCTCGGGCCTCGGCGTCCTCGCGCAGCGCGCCGACCTGCGGTGGCGCGCGCAGCCGCTGCCCGAGCTCCAGCTCGACCTGCTGCGCGCCGCCGCGGCGCGTGTGCGCAGCGGGGGCACCGTCGTCTACTCCGTCTGCAGCGTCAACGCCGACGAGGCCGAGGCCGTCGTGGATGCGTCGGGGCTCGAGGTGGAGCCGATCGAGGAGTGGCCGCAGTTTCGTCATCCGCGGCGGCCGGAGTTCCTGCAGACGCTGCCGCACGTCCACGCGACGAGCGGCTTCTTCGTCGCGCGGCTGCGCGTGCCCTAGGCGGGAGCGCAGCGGCCGGCGCTGCCGACCTCGATCCGGAGCCGCGGCACGTCGCCGCCCTCCTCCCGCTCCCACAGCCCGTCGCGGCCGACGCGGACACGCGGCAGCCTCTGCCGCGCGCAGTACGTCGTGAAGTCGGCCCCCTCGATCCGCACGAAGACGAAGAAGACGTTCCCGTCGGTCTCGTCGGCGCGGAGGGAGAAGGTGCCGTCGTCGGCCGCGAGGGCCTCGTCGACCGCGAACTGCGGCAGGCGCGGGGCATCGCCGGTGCCGCGGTGGAGCGCGACGTACGTCGTGAGCGGCGCGAGGCGTTCCAGATCCGGCGACGGCACGACGCGCCCGACGGCGAGCGGCTCCTTCTCGACGCGCTGCAGCGGGTTCGCGGTCTCGAAGGTGAACCACGTGAAGCCCGCGAGGATCGCGACGACGGGCAGGAAGTTGAGGAACGGGATGAGCTTGCGGAGCGGTCGGCGCACCGCC